>NZ_JBIWKR010000005.1:268996-387110 GCF_044765765.1 Streptomyces sp. NPDC102402 | reverse complement strand
CCCCGTCGGCTCCCACCTCCTCGGCACCTACCGGACCGCGCCACCCCCCCCCCCCCCCCCCCCCCCCCCGGCGCCCCCCCCCCCCCCCCCCCCCCCCCCCACACCCCTGCACGAAACGTTCACAGCGACCGCGACGGCGGACCGTGGGCGGCGGGCGGCCGGGCTCCTTCAGGTCTGGAGCGGGCCGCCCGGCCCTTCGCCACCGCACTGGCGTCGTCCGCCGCCGCGGTCCCGTCCTGCCGGTGCCGCGCGCTCCCCTCATCCGGGTGCGCGGCCCGGGCAGGGCCTGGGGAGGGGCTCAGTCCTCGCGCAGGGCGCGGACCGCCTCCTCGACACGCTTGCCGTAGTCGGTGTCGGCGGCGTGGAAGTGGGCGAGGTTCTTCTCGATCACGTCGTCACGGGTGACCTGCGAGAGGCCTCCGGCGATGTTGGCGACCAGGCGGTTCTTCTCGTCCGCCGACATCAGCCGGTAGAGCTCGCCCGCCTGGAAGAAGTCGTCGTCCTTCGTGTGGAGCGGCGCCTCGTGGGTGCCGGTCCAGCCCTGCACGGGCAGCGGCGCTGCCAGTGCGGCTCCGGTCTGCGCGGGCCCGGCGTACGAGTTGGGCTCGTAGTTCTTGTCCTGGCGCGAGCCGTACCGGGTCGCGTGCAGTCCGTCGCGGCCGTAGTTGTCGGCGGTGGCCGCCTTCGGCGCGTTGACCGGGAGCTGGGTGTGGTTGATGCCCAGCCGGTAGCGCTGCGCGTCGGCGTAGGCGAACAGCCGGCCCTGGAGCATCTTGTCCGGGGACGGACCGATGCCGGGCACGAAGTTGTTCGGCGAGAAGGCCGCCTGCTCCACCTCGGCGAAGACGTTGTCCGGGTTGCGGTCCAGCACCAGGCGGCCGACCCGCCGCAGCGGGTAGTCGGCGTGCGGCCACACCTTCGTCACGTCGAAGGGGTTGAAGCGGTAGTCCGCCGCCTCGGCCGCCGGCATGATCTGCACGTGCAGCGTCCAGGACGGGTTGACGCCCCGTTCGATGGCCTGGAGCAGGTCCGTCTGGTGGGAGTTGGCGTCCTTGCCGACCTGGTCGGCGGCCTGCTCGGCGGAGAGGGAGCGCACACCCTGGTTGGTCTTGAAGTGGTACTTGACGAAGAAGGCCTCGCCCTCCGCGTTGGTCCACTGGTAGGTGTGCGAGCCGAAGCCGTTCATGTGGCGGTACGAGGCGGGGATCCCGCGGTCACCCATCAGCCAGGTGATCTGGTGCGTCGACTCGGGGGAGTTCGCCCAGAAGTCCCAGACGTTGTCCGGCTCCTGACGGCCCGTGAAGGGGTCGCGCTTCTGGGAGTGGATGAAGTCGGGGAACTTGATCGGGTCCTTGATGAAGAACACCGGGGTGTTGTTGCCGACGAGGTCGTAGTTGCCCTGCTCCGTGTAGAACTTGAGGGCGAAGCCGCGGGGGTCGCGCACGGCGTCCGCGCCGCCCAGCGAGTCGGCGACCGTCGAGAAACGTATGAACGTCTCGGTGCGACGGCCCACCTCGGAGAGGAAGTCGGCGTGGGTGAAGCCGGTGACGTCGTCGGTCACCTCGAAGTAGCCGTACGCGCCGGATCCGCGGGCGTGGACGACGCGCTCCGGGATGCGCTCACGGTTGAAGCGGGCGAGCTTCTCGAGCAGGTGCTGGTCCTGGACGAGGAGCGGCCCGCCGGCGCCGGCCGCGGCGGAGTTCTGGTTGTCGGCGACGGGGGCGCCTGACTCGGTCGTGAGCACACGCTGGGACATGGGGGCCTTCCGTACGGGGCTGCTGACGGCCTCAGGAGCGTAGATTCGCCGGGATCGTCACGTCAACAGTTTGTTGAAATTGGAGGTTAGGGTTCCGGGTCGCGGCGGCGCCTGGGCGCGACAGGACAGGTGTCAGCGCCGCCGCGACCCGGAGTTCAGGGGGCCCCGGAAGGGGGCCGGATGGTGTCAGACCTGGGAGCCGGAGAGCCGCTCGACGGAGCGCAGCAGCGCGGAGTGGTCGAGGCCGCCGTCGCCCTGGGCGCGCAGGGAGGCCACGAGCTGTGCCACGACCCCGCCGACGGGGAGTGCCGCGCCGACGTTGCGGGCGGCGTCGGTGACGATGCCCATGTCCTTGTGGTGCAGGTCGATCCGGAAGCCGGGGGCGAAGTCCCGCTTGAGGAAGTTGTCCTTCTTGCGCGTCAGCACCGTGGAGCCGGCGAGCCCGCCGTTCAGTACGTCGAGCGCGGCGGCCAGGTCGACCCCGGACTTCTCCAGGAAGACGACGGCCTCGGCGCAGGCCTGGATGTTGACGGCGACGATCAGCTGGTTGGCGGCCTTCACCGTCTGCCCGGAGCCGTGCGGCCCGCACAGCACGATGGTCTTGCCGAGCGTGTCCAGCAGCGGCTTCGCGGCGTCGAAGTCGGTCTGCTCGCCGCCGACCATGATGGACAGGACGGCCTCGATCGCGCCGGCCTCGCCGCCGGAGACGGGGGCGTCCAGGACGCGGATGCCCTTGTCCTTCGCGTTCGATGCCAGGTCCACGGAGGTCTGCGGCGTGATCGAGGACATGTCGATCAGCAGGGCGCCCTGCCGGGCGTTCTCCAGGATGCCGTCGGGGCCGTAGGCGATGGCCTCGACCTGCGGGGACGCCGGGACCATCGTGATGACGACGTCTGCGTCACGGACGGCCTCCGCGATGGAGGCGGCGCCCTTGCCGCCCGCCGCGACGAGCCGGTCGACCTTGTCCTGCTCCAGGGTGTAACCGGTCACCTGGTAACCGGCCTTGACCAGGTTCTCGGACATGGGGGAGCCCATGATGCCGAGCCCGATCCAGGCGACCTTGGGGAGGTTGCTGCTCATGAGGGTGCCTTCCGGTAAGCGTGTGTGCGAGAGGGGGCGGGCCTCAGCGGGCCGGCCGGTGCCCGGCGGGGAGCCAGCCGAACGACTCGGTGCTCGGGCGGTCGCCCGGCTTGTACTCGAGGCCGACCCAGCCGTCGTACCCGGCCTCGGTCAGCTCGTCGAGGAGCCGCTCCAGCGGGAGCGAGCCGGTGCCGGGCGCGCCGCGCCCAGGGTTGTCGGCGATCTGGACGTGGCCGGTCTTCGCGGCGTACGCCTTGATCACCTGGCTGAGGTCCTCGCCGTTCATCGACAGGTGGTAGAGGTCCAGCAGGAACGTGGCGTTGCCCAGCCCCGTCGCCTCGTTGACGCGGTCGACGACCTCGATGCCCGCCGGTGCGCTGACCAGGGGGTAGAGCGGCGACTCCGTGTCGTTGAGGGTCTCGATCAGGAGGGTGGCCCCGATCCGGTCGGCCGCGCGGGCCGCCAGGACCAGGTTCTCCAGGGCGAGTTCGTCCTGGACGGCCGGGTCCACACCCTCGACGCGGTTGCCGTACAGCGCGTTGAGCGCCTTGCAGCCGACCGAGGCCGCGAAGTCCGCCGCCACGTCGATGTTGGCGCGGAAGCGGTCCGACTCCTCGCCGGGGAGGGAGAGCGCCCCCCGGTCGGGGCCGGGGAGCCGGCCCGCGTAGAAGTTCAGCCCCACCAGCTGCGTGCCCGCGTCGTCGAGCGCCTTCTTCAGGGCGTCGAGCTCGGCCTGCGCCGGGGTGGGGGTCTCGATCCAGGGCCACCAGAGCTCGACCGCGGTGAAGCCCGCGGCGGCGGCCGCCGCGGGACGCTCCAGGAGCGGGAGTTCGGTGAAGAGGATCGAGAGGTTCACATCGAAGCGCTGGTCCGAGAAACCCATCATGCGCTCCTTCCGTATCGCGGAAGTTAGTTTCTGCTTAACGGAAGATTGCCTCGCGCCTGGTGAGGCTGTCAAGAGGCGAACCGAATTCCGGACACGCGGAAGCGGGGTGGAGGCCGTCTCGCCCTCCACCCCGCGACCGCTCACATGTGCCTGGTCAGACGGCCGGCACCGTGTCCTGGAACGTCGTGCCCGCCGTCCGGTAACCGCTCACCAGGGCCGACACCTGGGCGGGGGAGAGGACCTGGTCCTTCACGTGCAGCACGTAGTCCACCTGCTGGTCGTACGAGCGGGGCGTGGTGCTGGTCTGGCCCGCCAGGTCGATCAGCCACTGGTTGAAGTTGATCGACATCGGCCGCTCCGGCAGGTAAGCCGCGCCGTGCGTCCCGAAGGGCTGACCGTCGACGTAGTAGGTGATGGCGCTGTTGTCGATGGTGACCACCAGGTCGTGCCATCCCGCGTAGCTCTGCCGTGCCTCGCTGTGCTGGTTGACGGCCTCCCACGGGTCGGGCCGGTAGGTCTCCCAGGACGTGGTGTACAGGATGTTCGACGGCTTGCCCCAGCCGCCGTTGGGCAGGTACTCGAAGTCGTACTCCGCGTAGTCGTCCGCCATCGGCGCCTTGAGGTCGTTGATGGTGAAGAAGGTCTGGACGAGGTGGTCGCCGTCCGGACCCGACCTCGGCGCGTCGCTGAACCTCACCCGGGCCGCGTAGGTGCCGTTGCGGAACTTCGAGGACTTCGTGAGGATCTCCGTGTGCTCCGTCGAGGCACCCGTGCCCGCTGTGGACGTCTCCAGGTTCATCACCGAATTGCCGCCCTGGCTGCTGAAGGTGACGTTCTCCGGAGCCCAGACGGCGCCCGGCACCCCGGGACCGCCGGAGTTCGAGCGGACGCTCCAGCCGTTCGCCGAGATCCTCGGGTCGGTGTGACCGGTGTAGCTGAAGTCGTCGAACAGCCTCGGCCCGTCGGCCGGCGGGTCGGTGGGCGGATCCGTCGGGTCGGTGGGCCCGTTGCCCCCGGGGGCCTCGCCCCAGGCCGTGACCGTACCCAGCTGCGCGGTGATCTTCGTCCAGTCGCCGTACGTGTTGCGCCCGGCGCCGAAGGAGTAGTCGTCGCTCTGCCCCAGCGGCTGCCAGTCCGCGCGGTGGAAGCGCAGCTGCATGTCACCGGTGTCCGCTCCGGGCGCCAGGGAGCCGGCACCGGCGGTGAAGCCGATCTCCAGGTAGCGGTCGGCGGTCGCGGTCGGGTTCGGCAGGGTCCTGAAGGTGCCGGTGATGTTCGCGCAGCCCTTCACCGCCCAGGAACAGGCGAACCGGTAGGCGGCCGACGCCGAGTCGCCCTTGAAGTAGTAGCGCACCTTGACGTCGGCGAGCGGCACGCTCGCGCTCCCGGTGTTGCGTACCTTCAGCCACGGCTCGCTCTGGTCGGCCGTCGCCCCCGACGCGCTCGTGCGGTACTGGACGGCGAGCCCGCCGGCCGCGGCGGCACCGGCCGTGCCGGGCAGGGCGGCGAGGGCGGTGCAGCCCAGGGCCAGGGTGACGGCGGCGGCCGCCGCCGCGCGGGTACGGCTCCTGCGGAATGTGCTCATGGCGATGTTCCTCTCCGGAACGTGGGGGAGTGTCTACCGAGGGGGTCGCGCTGTACCTGCGGACGCGGTCTCCAGGGACCGCGTGGTGAGGGGCCGGTAGCGGACGCCGAGGGCGTCCAGCCGGGCGGTGTGCTCGCGCAGCCGCTCGACGAACCCGGCCCAGTCGCCGCGCCCGCCTGACCACGCACGGTCGGCGAGAGCGCAGAGCCGGGGGTAGGTGAGGTACTCGATCCGGTCGGGTGTCGTCACGTACTCGGTCCACAGCTGCGCCTGGGTGCCCAGCACACGGGAGGCCTCCTCCGGCTCCCAGTCGTGCGGCACCGGCTCGTTGGCGTGGACCGCGTGCAGGGGCACGGGGATGCCCGGCTGGGCGGGGGGTTCGTCCGGATCGGTGGACTGGGCGTAGTCGAGGTAGGTGGCGCGGTGGTGCGCCGTCACCACCTGGTGCCCGCGCCGCGCCGCGGTGCGGGCATGGGCCGGGTCCCGCCAGGTCATCACCGTGAACTCGGGGGGCAGTTCGCCGCCGCTCTCGGCCCAGCCGGTGGGGCGGCGGCCGTGCTCCACGAGGAACGAGCCGATGCGGCCCATGAACCAGCCGTGCAGTTCCCCGGGGCCGGCGAGCCCTTCGGCCGCCGCACGTTCCAGGGCCGCCGGGCTGTTCTCCCACTCGCCGGTGGGGCACTCCTCACCGCCGATGTGGATGTACGGGGAGGGGAAGACGTCCATGACCTCCGCCAGCACCGTCCGGCAGAAGTCGAAGACCTCCTCGTGGACCCCGAGCACGGTGTCGCAGACGCCCCACCTGGTCCAGACGTCGAGGTGCCGCTCCGGGCTGTTCCCCAGGTGCGGGTAGGCGGCCAGGGCCGCGCGGACATGGCCCGGCATCTCGATCTCCGGCACCACGGTCACCCCCCGCTCCCGCGCGTGGCGGACCAGGTCCCGCAGCTCTTCCTTGGTGTATGCACCCGAGTGCCGCACCCCGTCCGACAGCGACTGGGCGCGGGTTCCGCCCACCGAGGTCAGCCGGGGGAAGGCGTCGACCGGCATGCGCCAGCCCTGGTCGTCCGTGAGGTGCAGATGCAGGACGTTGAGTTTGTGCAGGGCCATCAGGTCCACGTACCGGCGCAGGTAGGAGACAGGCTGGAAGTGCCGGGCGACGTCGAGCATCGCGCCGCGCCAGGGGTACCGCGGCACGTCGCTGATCTCGACGCACGGCAGCTCCCAGGACCTGCCGCGGGCCCCGCCGGACAGCGCCTCGGGCGGCAGCAGCTGGCGGATCGTCTGGACGCCCCGGAGCAGACCGTCGGTCCGGGCGGCCCGCAGCATCAGGGTCCGGGGCCCCACGGTGAGGCCGTACCCCTCGTCCCCCAGGCCGCCGAGCTGCGGGTCGAGCGCCAGGACGACCCGGCCGTCGGCCGAGGGCGGAAGGGGCAGGCCGGTCGCCGGACCGAGGAGCGTCCGCAGCAGGTCCGCCGCCCCCTCGGCACCCGGAAGGGCGCGTACGGAGGTGTCCTGGTCCAGGACGAGACGGCCCGGGCGCGGCGAGAGATTGCGGGGCCGGGGGACGAGGGAGAGCTCGGGGCGTGTTGCGGGCACGGGGGCCTCCGGATTCGGGGAGTCGGGCGGTTCGCGTGGCCGGGTCCGCGGGGTCGCCGCGGCGGGCTCAGCCCTTGACCGCGCCGGCCGCGAAGCCGGAGGTCACATGGCGCTGGAGCACCAGGAAGATCACGAGGGCGGGCAGCGCGAAGAGCGTGGAGGCGGCCATGGTGGCGCCCCAGTCGGTGCCGAAGGTGTTCTGGAAGGACGAGAGCCAGACCGGCAGGGTGCGGTTGTCCTGCTGTTTGATGATCAGGAAGTTGGCGTAGGCGAACTCGTTCCAGGCGGTGATGAACCCGAAGAGCGAGGTCGCCATGAGACCGGGCGCGAGCAGCGGCAGGGCCACCCGTACGAACGCCCCCGTCCTCGTGCAGCCGTCGACCTGGGCGGCCTCCTCCAGTTCGGGCGGGATCGTCGCCAGGAAGCCCCGGAGCACCACGATCGTGAAGGGCAGCGTGATCATGAAGTAGACGAGGGTGAGGGTGGGCAGCCGGTCGAGCATGTCCGTGTCGCGCGAGATGATGTAGATGGGGATGATGAGCGACTCCCAGGGCGCCATCTGGGCGACGAAGACCAGCAGCATGAACTGCCGCCGGCCCCTCCACCGCAGCCGTGCGACGGCGAACGACGCGCCGAGCGCCACGAGGAGCGAGAGCAGCACGGCGCCCAGGGTGACCAGGACGCTGTTGCGCCAGAACAGTTCGAAGCCGTCCGCCTGTACGGCCCGGCGGAAGTGGTCCAGCGTCCAGGTGTAGGGGAGGAGGCGAGGCTCGGAGGACTGGATGTCCCGGGACGGCTTGAACGCGGTGGAGACCATCCAGTACACCGGGAACAGGCAGACCACGACGGTCACGACGGCGGCGGCGTTCAGCGGGATCCGCCGGATCCGGGGGTGCGGCGAGGTCATCGCGGGTGGTCCTCCTGTCGGAGCATCTGGCGGAAGTAGAGGACCAGCACCCCGGACATCAGGACCACGGTGATCATCGACGCGGCCGATCCCAGGTCGTAGCGCTGGCTGGAGAGCGCCGTCTGGACCGCGTACACGGGCAGGATGGTGGTGGCGTCGCCGGGCCCGCCGCGGGTCATCACCCAGATCTGGACGAACGCCTTGAAGGTCCAGATCACCTCCAGGGAGAGGACCAGCATGAAGATCGGCCGCAGCATCGGGAAGGTGACCGAGCGGAAGATGCGGGAGCCCGAGGCGCCGTCCAGGCGGGCCGACTCGTACAGCTCGCCGGGGACCGTGGTCAGGGCGGAGTAGAGGGTGACCGCCGCGAACGGCACGGACTGCCAGACGATCAGCAGGACCAGGATCGTGAAGGACGCCGTACCGTTCGCGAACCACGGGTAGCGGTCGAAGGACCCGAAGCCGAGCGCCGTCAGGGACTGGTTCACGATGCCGAACTCGGAGTGGAACAGCCACTGGAAGACCGTCGTCGCCGCGACCACGGGCATGGCCCAGGCGAGCACCAGCGAGCAGAGGACGATCGTCCGGCCGGCCCGGCGGAGGCGCTCCGTCATCAGCGCGACCAGCGTCGAGATGACCATGATCAGGACGACGTTGACGGCCATGAAGACGAAGGTGCGGCCGGTGACCTCCCAGAAGCGCGGGTCGGACAGCAGCGTCCGGTAGTTGCGCAGCCCCACGAACTCGGCGTCCCCGCTGATCAGCTGGCGGAGCCGGAAGTCCTGGAGGGAGATCACCACGGCCCGCACCAGCGGGTAGACCAGCAGATAGAGCATGCCGCCGATCGCGGGCGCGATCAGGGCGTAGGGCCAGAGGTCGCGCGGGGGTCCTCCGGCTCGCCGCCCCGGTGGTGCCTTCGGTGGACGGTGGACACGTGGCGCGGGTCTTTCACGGACAGCCGGCACGGCGGGCCTCCTCCCGGTGGTGGTGGGGAACGGACGGGCCGGATCAGGAGCCGGCGTTCATGGCCCGGGTGATGTCGGCGGAGGCCTTGGCCGCCTCCCGTTCCGGGTCACCGCCGGTGAGGACCGCGGTCATGTAGTCCTTGACCGGGTTCTCGGCCTCCACGGCCGCCCAGCCCGGGGTGTTCGGTGTCGCGTGCCCGTTCGCCGCGCCGACGGCCATCGCCGAGGCCCCCGGGTCGTCCGCCACGGCCGAGGCGAGCGACGTCCTGTTCGGGACGTAGCTCATGGCCACCGCGAGCTTCTTCTGCCAGGCGTCGCCCGTCAGCTCCTTGATGAACGTCACCGCCGCGTCCGGGTGTCCGGCCGCCGCCGGGACGACCAGGTCGGAGCCGCCGGTGAACACCGCGCCCGGTGTGCCCGCGGTCTTCCCGGGGATCGGGAAGAAGCCGAGCTTCCCCTCGAGCTCCGGGTTGTTCTCGACGACCACGTTGGCGCCTCCCGGGGTGGAGATGACCTGGGCCACCTGGCCCTTCGCCATCACCTCGGCCTGGGGCGGGTCGTCCTCGTCGGAGTCCCGGGGCCCCTTGCCGAGCGCCTGGAGCTGCGCGTAGAAGGCCATCCCGCGCAGCGCCTCGGGGGTGTCGAGGGCGCCCTTCCACCGGCCGCCGGACTCGGTGGCGAGGTCTCCGCCCTCGTCCCAGACGAAGCCGGCCAGCGCGTACCAGAGCTGTCCGGGCAGGTAGATCCCCTGGGTGCCGCCCTTGTTCAGCTTCGTGGTGGCGGCGATCCACTCCTCGCGCGTGGTGAGCTTCGCGGGGTCGACGCCGGCCTTCTCGAAGAGGTCCTTGCGGTAGACCACGACCCGGTTGGCCGCGTAGTACGGGATGCCGTACTGCTTCCCCTCGTACGAACCCGGCTCGGCCAGGCCCTTCAGCCAGTCGCCGCCGTTCAGCTCGTCCTTCCTGTCGCTGAGGTCCAGCAGCCCGCCGCTCTCCGCGAACTGCGCCACCTGCGTGTTGCCTGCCTCGATCACGTCCGGGGCGTCGTTGCTGGCCAGGGCGGCGGTGATCTTCTGGCCGATGCCGTCCCACTCCTGGATCTGGATCTTCACGTCGATGTCCGGGTGCGCGGCCTCGAAGCCCTCGGTGAACTCCTTCTGGAACGCGGCGGAAACGCTGTCGCGCATCAGCCAGACGTCGACCGTCGTCACGCCTCCGGCCTCGTCGGCGCCGTCCCCGCCGGAGCTGCAGGCACTGAGAGCGGCGGCCGTCACGAGCGCGGACACACCGGCAAGCAAGCGGTACTTCACGGTTCACCTCAACGGGAGCAGAGACCTGACCACCTGACCAGTGAAGCCCACTGGACAGCTCACCTCTTGGTGATGGATGAAAGTGGCATAGACCAATGAGGTCGTCAACCCCCCCTGTAAAAAAGGGCGTTGTGGACATCGATGTGATTGCCCCTGCTGCTCGGTCGTCGAAGTGGTTAGACTCTCCCTGACCAGTGGACATGGATCGCTCAACTGGTAAAGGGAGCGGGACGCGCGAAGGGGATCGCATGAAAGCCGACGTACCAGGGACGGTGCTCAAACGGGAGCGGGCGCGAGACGCGGTCCTGGAGCTGATCGAGAGCCGCATGCCCGGGGACGCCATCCCCTCCGAGCGGGCCCTCTGCGCCCTGCTCGGCGTCTCCCGGCCCACCCTGCGTGCCGCCGTCGACGAGCTGGTGGCCGCCGGGCTGCTGGTCCGCGAGCACGGACGCGGGATGTTCGTCGCACCGGAGAAGATCACCCAGGAGCTGGTCTCGGCGGACCTCGCCCTGAGCCTGCCCCAGGCGGCGGGGGCGTGGTCGAGCAGGCTGCTGGAGTTCACCACCCTCCAGGCGGGCGCCCGGGTCGGCCGCAAGCTGCGGATGTCGCCCGCCGAGGAGATCGTCTACGTCGCGCGGCTGCGCCTGGTCGACGGTGCTCCGATGGCTATCGAGCACCTGCACATCAGAGCGGCGCTCGTCCCCGGCCTGTCGGCGCAGGAGCTGGAGGACGGCGATCTCTACGAGCACCTGCGGCACACCCACGGGGTCCATGTCCGGGAGGCGGTCCAGGCCATCGAGCCCACCGTCGTCACGCGGGCGGAGGCCCAGCTGCTGGAGGTGCCCGAGCTCTCCCCGGCCCTGCTCTTCGAGCGCCTGACCTCGGACACCGCTGGGGTGCCCGTGGAGTACGTCCACTCGGTCTACCGGGGCGACCGCTACCGGATCGTCTCCCGGCTGGCCCTGGGTCCGGCGGCCGCCCCGCTGGTGCGGGACGGACACCACCCGGGGATCCCGCCCGGAGACTTCGCGCACGGCGACCCGATCGCCTCGTCCACCCGGGGGGACATCCAGTCCGGCTCCTGAGAGCCGGCCCCGTCGTGTGCCGGGGCCCGCGCGCGCCCGGTGTGCCCCGGGATCCGTGCCTTAGGGTCGGGGCGAGCCGTGCGAGCCGACGGACACGGCGGGACATGAGGGAGGCAACGTGCGCTTGAGGGTGGAATTCACCACCGAGCCCTTCGATCTGGACGAGGCGCCCGACCACGCCGTGGTCGCCCGTGAGGTCATCCAGACCGCCGACCTGGACGCGGTGGACGTGGGCCCCTTCGGGAACACGGCCGAAGGGGGCGCCGACGAGGTGCTGACCGCCGTGGACTCCCTGCTGCGCAAGGCGCTGGCCTCGGGTGCCACCCGGGTCTCCCTGCAGGTCAACGTGATCGGGGAGGACACCCCGTGACCGAACCGGCCGACCACCCGCTGGTCACCGCGGTGAAGCCCCTCGTCGACGCCATGGGGGCCGAGCTCCTCGCCCCTGACCAGGCCACCACCGAGGACGTGGTGCTCGCCTGGGAGGGGGCGGACGTCATAGCGGTGCGGCTCCCGCAGCTCTCCGAATCGCTCGACCACATCCTGGCGGCGATGGAGCGCCGGCACGGGATGCCGCTGGCCGACCTGGACCGCAAGGCCAAGCAGGGTGTGGTGCGCACTCTGGAGGCACGCGGTGCCTTCTCTGTGCGGCACGGGGTGGAGACGGTGGCGGGCGCCCTCGGGGTCAGCCGCTTCACCGTCTACAACTACCTCAACCGGGACAATGGAGGCGAGAGCGGGTAGTCGGCCCGTAAACGCCTCTCGATGCCGCCGTCCGGGAACTCGGGCGGCGGCATTATCTGTTCGCGGAATTTCAACAAACTGTTGACGTGGTGTTGCGAAGGGCGTTAGCTATCCGCAGCCCGACAACGCACAGCGAAAAAAGCCACGGAGGCTCCCGTGACTACGAGCTCCACACCGGGCCTCGCCCGGTTCAACACCCTGGCGGCCGAAGAGGCCGCAGCCGCGCTGCACGAGGTGTGTGCCAGTACGGCGTGGGGAAGCTTCGTCCTCGCCCACCGGCCCTACGCCGGCACGGAAGCCCTGTTCTCCGCAAGCGACGCCGCCATGGCCGAGCTCTCCGCGGAGGACCTGGCCGAGGCGATGGCGGGACACCCGCCGATCGGACGCCCCAAGCCCGGGGACCCGGCATCGGCCCGCGAGCAGCGGGGGATGGCCGGTGCGTCCGAGGAGCTCAGGGCGGAGATGCTCGAACTCAACCTGGCCTACCAGGAGCGGTTCGGACATGTCTTCCTGATCTGCGCCACCGGAGCCACCGGTGAGCAGATGCGCGACGCGGTCAAGGACCGGATCGGCAACTCGCCCGAGCGGGAACGCGAGATCGTCCGCGCGGAACTGGGCAAGATCAACCGCATTCGTCTGACCCGCCTCGCGCAGGACTCCTGAGCCCTCGCACCACCCGAAGAGAACAAGGAGCGTGACGGTCTTGAGCACCGACACCACCGCATCGGTGTCCACCCACATCCTGGACACCAGCATCGGCCGTCCCGCCGAAGCCGTCACCGTCTCCCTGGCCGCCCGCAGCGGCGGCGACACGCAGTACGTGACGCTCGGCGGATCCGCGACCGACGCGGACGGGCGCTGCAAAGACCTGCCGGCCCTGCCGGAAGGAACCACCCACGTACGGCTCGTCTTCGACACCGAGTCGTACTTCACCGCGAAGAAGCAAGCCGAGGCGCAGCAGGACGCCCCCCGCGTAAGGGACAGCGGCGCGTTCTTCCCGGAGGTGGCGATCGCATTCGCCGTCACCCCGGGCGAGCACTACCACGTGCCGCTGCTGCTCAACCCGTTCGGCTACTCCGTTTACCGAGGGAGCTAGCAGACAATGCCCACGATTCTCGGCCAGAACCAGTACGGCAAAGCAGAGAACCGCGTCGTCAAGATCACGCGGGACGGCGACACCCACCACATCAAGGACCTCAACGTCTCGGTCGCCCTCTCCGGCGACATGGACGACGTCCACTACTCCGGCTCCAACGCCAACGTCCTGCCGACCGACACCACCAAGAACACGGTGTTCGCCTTCGCCAAGGAACACGGCATCGAGTCCGCCGAGCAGTTCGGCATCCACCTCGCCCGGCACTTCGTGACCTCGCAGGAGCCGATCAAGACGGCGCGGATCAGGATCGAGGAGTACGGCTGGGAGCGCATCGCGACCTCCGACGGCAACTCCAGGTTCATCGGCGCCGACGAGGTCAAGCACTCCTTCGCCCGCAAGGGCCAGGAGACGCGGGTCAGCCAGATCACCTTCGACGGGGAGAAGTGGGAGGTCATCTCGGGCCTCAAGGACCTCTCCGTGATGAACTCGACCAACTCCGAGTTCTGGGGCTACGTCAAGGACAAGTACACGACGCTGAAGGAGGCGTACGACCGCATCCTCGCGACCGACGTCTCCGCCCGGTGGCGCTACAACTGGACCAGCGACGAAGAGCGCATGCCGAACTGGGAGAAGTCCTACGAGCAGGCACGCAAGCACATGCTCCAGGCCTTCGCGGAGACGTACTCCCTCTCGCTCCAGCAGACCCTGTACCAGATGGGTTCGCGCATCATCAACAACCGCAGTGAGATCGACGAGATCCGCTTCTCACTGCCGAACAACCACCACTTCCTGGTCGACCTGGAGCCCTTCGGCCTCAAGAACGACAACGAGGTGTACTTCGCGGCCGACCGCCCGTACGGCCTCATCGAGGCGACGGTGCTCCGGGACGGCGTCGAGCCGAAGATCCCGGTCGACATGACCAACCTCTGACGCGGTGCTGAACCGGCCTCCGCCCCCCAGTGGGGCGGGGCCCGGTCACCCGGAGGGAAATCCCATGGCACAGCCTGCAACGGGGCCGGCGAAAGGCCCATGTACCGCACCACCGAACGCTGTCGGCACGGCAGCTCATCCGGTGGACGAGAAGCTCCCGCCCTCGCGGCTCGTCCCCGCCGCGCTCCAGCACATCGCCGCCATGTACGCGGGCGTCGTCACCCCTCCGCTCATCATCGGGCAGGCCGTCGGTCTCGACGCGGCCGGCATGACCCGTCTGATCGCCGCCAGTCTCCTGATCGCGGGACTCGCCACCCTCCTCCAGACCCTCGGCGCCGGACGCTTCGCCGGGAACCGGCTGCCCTTCGTCAACGCCGCGTCCTCCGCCGGGATCGCGCCGATGCTCGCCATCGCGGAGACCAGTGCCCCCGGCCGCCAACTCCCCGCGATCTACGGGGCGGTACTCGTCGCGGGCGTCTTCTGCCTGGCCGTCGGACCCTTCTTCGGGCGGCTGCTGCGCTTCTTCCCGCCGCTGGTCACCGGCGTCGTCATCACCCTCATCGGCGTCACCCTGATGCCGGTGCCGGTCGGCTGGGCCCAGGGCGGCGACGCCACCGCCGACGACTTCGGCGCCATGAAGTACCTTGCGCTGGCCGCCTTCACCCTCGTCGTCATCCTGCTGATCCAGCGCTTCGGGCGCGGCTTCGTCAAGCAGGTGGCCCTGCTCGCAGGCATGTTCCTCGGCACGCTGGCCGCGATCCCCTTCGGACTCGCCGACTTCTCGGCGCTCGGCTCCGCCCCGATGGCCGCCCTGCCCACGCCCTTCGCCTTCGGGCCGCCCGAGTTCCAGCCCGCCGCGATCCTCTCCCTGTGCATCGTGATGCTGGTGCTGATGACGGAGTCGTCGGCCGGGATGCTGGCGCTCGGCGAGATCTGCGAGCGGCGCACCGACGGCGCCACCATCACCCGCGGTCTGCGCACGGACGGGATCGCCACGCTTCTCGGCCCGGTCTTCGGGGGTTTCCCGACCAGTGCGTTCGCCCAGAACGTCGGCGTCGTGTCGCTGACGCGGGTACGCAGCCGCTACGTCGTCGCCGCGGCCGGTGGCGCCCTGATCGTCCTGGGCGTGTTCCCCATGCTCGGCGCGGTCGTCTCGCTGGTCCCCATGCCCGTGCTCGGCGGCGCCGGCATCGTCCTGTTCGGCTCGATCGCCGTGAGCGGCATCCGGACCCTGTCCGAGGCCGGCCTCGACGACAGCTCCAACATCATCCTCGTAGCGGTGGCACTCGGCGCGGGCATCATCCCGCTCGCGGCCCCCTCCTTCTACGCCGGCTTCCCCTCCTGGGCGCAGACCGTGCTCGGCTCGGGGATCAGCGCGGGAGCGCTCGTCGCGGTCCTGCTCAATCTGTTCTTCCACCATCTCGGCACCCACAGCCGTAACGCTGTGGCACTCAAATCCTCCTAGGGTCCTGCCGTGCCCACATCGCCAGAGACAGAAGAGGGAAGCACCATGGCAGCTTCGGCGGATTCAAGGACCACTGAGCGCATCGTCATCGAGAACTGCTCGATCGCCACGGTCGACGCACACGACACCGAGTACGCCTCGGGGTACATCGTCGTGGCGGACAACCGCATCGAGTCCGTCGGCGCGGGCAAGGCGCCGGAGGGCCTCACCGGCGTCGTACGGCGCGTCGACGGCACCGGCCACCTCGTCACGCCCGGCCTCGTCAACACCCACCACCACTTCTACCAGTGGATCACCCGGGGCCTGGCGACCGACCACAACCTCTTCGACTGGCTGGTCGCCCTGTACCCGACGTGGGCGCGCATCGACGAGCCGATGGCACGCGTGGCCGCACAGGGTTCGCTCGCGATGATGGCCCGAGGCGGTGTCACCACCGCGATGGACCACCACTACGTCTATCCCCAGGGCTCCGGTGACCTGTCCGGCGCGATCATCGGCGCGGCCCGCGACATGGGCGTACGGTTCACCCTCGCCCGTGGCTCCATGGACCGCAGCAAGAAGGACGGCGGCCTTCCGCCGGACTTCGCGGTGGAGACCCTCGACGGTGCGCTCGCCGCCACCGAGGCGACCATCGACGAGCACCACGACGCCTCGTTCGGCGCGATGACGCAGGTCGCCGTGGCTCCTTGCTCCCCCTTCTCGGTGTCCACCGAACTGCTGAAGCAGGGTGCCGAACTGGCACGCCGCCGCGGCGTCCGGCTGCACACGCACGGCTCGGAGACCGTCGAGGAGGAGCAGTTCTGCAAGGAACTGTTCGGGATGGGCCCCACGGACTACTTCGAGTCGACGGGCTGGCTCGGCGACGACGTGTGGATGGCGCACTGCGTCCACATGAACGACTCCGACATCGCCGCCTTCGCCCGCACCGGCACCGGCGTCGCGCACTGCCCCTCCTCCAACGCCCGCCTCGCCGCGGGCATCGCCCGCGTCCCCGACATGCTCGCCGCCGGAGTCCCCGTCGGGCTCGGCGTCGACGGAACCGCGTCCAACGAGTCGGGCGAACTCCACACCGAACTGCGCAACGCGCTCCTCATCAACCGCCTCGGGGCCCACCGCGAGAAGGCGCTGAACGCCCGTCAGGCGCTGCGTCTGGGCACCCACGGCGGCGCCAGGGTCCTCGGCCGGGCCGACGAGATCGGCTCGCTGGAGCCGGGGAAGCTCGCCGACCTTGTGCTGTGGAAGCTGGACACCCTGGCCCACGCCTCCATCGCCGACCCGGTGACCGCCCTGGTGTTCGGCGCCGCGGCTCCCGTGACGCTCTCCCTCGTCAACGGCAGGCCCGTCGTCGAGGACAGCCGCCTCATCACGGTGGACGAGGACGCCATCGCCCGCGCGACCCGCGACCAGGCCAGGCGCCTGGCGCAGATCGCCGCCGGAGCCTGACGCTCCGCACCCCCATGACAGGCCGGCCGGGGGGGACGGCCCTCGGCCGGCCGCCGTGGACCCAGCAGGGTTCACGGCAGCCTGTGAGGGGGCGCGTGAACCCGTTCACGCGCCCCCGCACAGGTGAGCTCCAAGCTGCCCGCACCAGCTGCACGACCTGCACCAACGCACCACTCAGCACCACCTCCCTGATACCCACGTCGCCCGACGTGTACCCGACCGGAGGAAGCCGTGGCAGCTACGCCCAGGTTTCGTAAGAACGCAGTCGACGGAAGCGCAGTAGAAGGAAGCGCAGCAGAAGGGAATACGGCGGAAGGACCGGTGGACAAGCACCCGGTCGACGAGAAACTGCCACCCCTCAGGATGTTCACCAGCGGCCTGCAGCACGTGGCCGCGATGTACGCGGGCGTGGTGGCCCCGCCCATGATCGTGGGGCCCGCAGTGGGCCTCAGCGCCAAGGAGACCGCCTTCCTCATGGGGGCGAGCCTCTTCACCGCGGGGATAGCCACCCTGCTCCAGACCCTCGGGTTCTGGCGCATAGGCGCCCGGCTGCCGTTCGTCAACGGCGTCTCGTTCGCCGGAGTGACGCCGATGATCGCGATAGGCAAGGACCGGGGGCACGACGGCATCGCCGTCATCTTCGGGGCGATCATCGTCGCCGGCCTCCTCGGCTTCGTCCTCGCCCCGTACTTCTGCAAACTGGTCCGGTTCTTCCCGCCCGTGGTCACCGGCACCGTCATCACACTGATCGGCGTCTCACTGCTGCCGGTCGCCTTCAACTGGTCGCAGGGCGGCAACGCGACCGCCGACGACTACGGCTCGATGACCAACATCACGATGGCCGCCGTCACCCTCCTGATCGTGCTGGCCCTGCGCAAGCTGCTGCGGGGCTTCCTCCAGCAGATCGCCATCCTGCTCGGTCTGGTGATCGGCACCCTCATCGCGATCCCCGCCGGGATCACCGACTTCGGGGCACTGGGCGACGCCGACGTGGTCGGTTTCCCGACGCCGTTCCACTTCGGCGCACCGCAGTTCGAGATCGCCGCGATCATCTCGATGTGCATCGTCATGCTGGTCTGCATGACCGAGTCCACCGCCGACATGCTGGCCCTCGGCAAGATCGTCGGCCGGCCCGCCGACGAGCGGACCATCGAGGGCGGTCTGCGCGCCGACACCCTGGGCAGTGCCATCAGCCCGCTCTTCAACGGCTTCATGTGCAGCGCGTTCGCCCAGAACATCGGGCTGGTCGCCATGACCAAGGTCCGCAGCCGGTTCGTCGTCGCCGCCGGCGGAGTCATCCTCGTCCTGCTCGGCCTGGTCCCCGTCGCCGCGTCCGTCATCGCCCTCGTCCCGCTGCCGGTCCTCGGCGGCGCGGGCATCGTGCTCTTCGGATCGGTCGCCGCGAGCGGTATCCAGACCCTGGCGACCGCGGCACTGGAGAAGGGCGAGAACGCCCTGATCGTCGCGGCGGCCGTCGGCGTCGGCCTCATCCCGATCGCCGCACCGGACTTCTACCACGCCTTCCCCGAGGACCTGCTCGTCGTCCTGGACTCGGGCATCTCCACCGGCTGCGTGGTGGCGATCGTGCTCAACCTGGCCTTCAACCACTGGGGCCGGCGGCCGGATGCGGACCCGGACCCGGAAACCGGGGTGCCGGAGAGCGAGCAGCCGAAGGACCCGATGGCCGTACCCGTCGCCCACTGATCCGCGAGGTGCGCGCACGGACACCCTCTGACGGGGCCCGTACGCGCACCTCGGGGCGCGCGGTGTCAGCCGATGTGGAAGCTGTCGCCGTAGACCTGCCAGTCGAGCGGCGGGTCCAGGTTCAGATTGCCGTTCCGCAGGAACACCCGCTGGGCCGTGTCGACCCGGCTGGTGTCCGAGTGGGCCTCCTCCTGTTCCATCGCCCAGACACGCGCGTCCAGGAACGCGTCGAGGTAGGCGGTCTCGTCACCGCCCTGCGAGGGCGGTGACGCCACGGCCAGGGCCCGCTGCCGGATCGAGCCGAAGCTCGTGGCGTCGGTGCCGCCGCCGTGCATCACGATGGCGTCGTAGTACGCGAACTGACCGAGCGTGCCGAGACCGTCGTCCTTGCCCTGACGCACCGCCGGGTCGAAGTACACCCGGTCGCGCTCGTCGTCCTGGGCCTGCTCGAACACGGGGTCCGACGCCGCCTCGGCCCAGGCGCCGGTGAATCCGGGGTCGAGCCCCTCGTGCGAGTCGGTCCCGTCGACCTCCCGCAGGGCGGGCAGGTACGCCTCCAGGACGTTGCCCGGCTTCCGCTCGGCGTACAGCTCCACCAGGGCGAGCATGTCGCCGGTGCCGGAGCAGAATCCGATGATGCCGGCGGTGTAGCCGCGGCCGTCGCCGATGTCCTCGATGTAGCCGTACTGGGCCTTCCAGTCCAGCGTGGAGTTCTCCGCGCTGGAGACCAGTTGCATGGCGATGTCCTTCTTCGCGGGATCGTCGAGTCCGCTCGCGGCTGCCTCCAGGTGTGCGGCCGACGGCGTGGGGGCGCCGGCGTGGGCGGTGGCGGGAACCGCGGTGAAGATCAGCCCGAGGGCGACGACCGCGAGTCCGGCATTGCGGGTGAGTCGGGTGAGTCGGGTGGTGCGACGTGAGGTGCTGGTGTGGGGGTGATGCACCGGGCCTCCAGGAGGAGTTCGCCGTTCCGATGTTCTGTTAGGAAGCTTTCCTATCAGGCCCCCGGGGGTGCGGTACAGGGTCCGGACGCGGGTGAGCCGAAACGTCCCCGCATGAGGAAAGAGCCCCCTGTCGGGTCGGTACGGGGGCTTGGTTCCGCCCTGTCCGCCCCCTCGCGGGCGGTGGATCCGCACCTCGGGTGTGGGTGTGAGCCTGCAATCGGCGGAACAGGAATCGCCGCTTCCGGGTAACGGCTCGGGCGGTGGAATCCCCCACGAGTACGAGCACGGGCCGGAGGCGAGGGGACCGGCGTACGCGAACGCCCCGGCGGGTGCGTCGAGCGCCCACCGGCAGGGTGTTTACGCGTGATCGATCCGGAAACTCTCGCCGTAGACACGCCAGGTCAGCGGAGTCTCCAGCTGCAGCCTTCCCTCGCGTACGAAGACGCGTTGTGCGGTCTCCACCCGGCTGGTGTCGCTGTGCGAGGGCTCCTTGCGAATGGCGGAGACCCGGGCGTCCAGGAAAGCGTTCAGATAGGCCTCCTCGTCGCCGCCGTCGGACGGCGGATCCGCCGCGGCG
The DNA here is from genome assembly GCF_044765765.1 of Streptomyces sp. NPDC102402. NCBI lineage: Bacteria > Bacillati > Actinomycetota > Actinomycetes > Kitasatosporales > Streptomycetaceae > Streptomyces > Streptomyces sp. NPDC102402. The sequence goes on along the minus strand of NZ_JBIWKR010000005.1, from coordinate 367,041 downwards.
ACGGCCTGGGCGCGTATCGTCCGGAAGCCGACGGATCCCCTGGCGTCCGCGTAACCGTGCATCACGTAGGCGTCGTAGTAGATGAACTGCCCCAGTGCGCTGAGCCCGTCGGCCTCGGCCCGCTCGACGGCCGGGTCGAAGTACGCGGAGTCACGCTCGGCGTCCTGCGCCGACCGGAACGCCGAGTCCGCCGCAGCCTCCTTCCACGCCCTGGTGAACGCGGTGCCGAGCCCTTCGTGCGAATCGCTCCCGTTCACCGCGCGCAGTGCCGGGAGGAAATCCGCGAGCGGGTTCCCCGGGCGCTCCCGGGTGTAGCGCTCGACCACCTTGAGCAGGTCTCCCGTGCCGGAGCAGAATCCGATGATGCCGGCGGTGTAGCCGCGGCCGTCGCCGATGTCCTCGACATAGGCGTACTGGGCCTTCCAGTCCAGGGTGGAGTTCTCCGCGCTGGACACCAGTCGCATGGCGATGTCCTTCTTCGCGGGGTCGTCGAGGCTCTTCTCCGGGGAGCTGGAGGACGCTCCGGAACAGCCGGCCAGGACGAGGGCCGCGGCGGCGGCGAGGGCGAGACGTCTGTGCTTCACGCGCCAAGCGTGCCAGGCCGGGGGCCGGAGCCGACGGGGCCGGGGCGCCTGTAGCGTTCGGGATATGGAAGATCAGTCTGTTGTTGACGTCGGCGATGTGCGGCTGGCGTATCGGACCTGGGGCGACCCCTTCGGCTCACCCGTGGTCCTGTTGCACGGCCTCGGGGGATCGTCCCTGAGCTGGGAGGGCGTCGGCGCGCTGCTCGGCGAGGAGTGGCGGGTGTACGCCATCGACCTCCGCGGCCACGGGGAGAGCGACTGGCCCGACGAGTACGGCTTCGAGCAGATGCGGGACGACGTCCTGGAGTTCCTCGACGCCTGCGAGCTCGACCGGGTCGGTGTGGTCGGCCACTCCATGGGCGGAGTCGTCGCCTATCTGCTCGCCGAGGAGCACGCGGACCGCGTGGAACGGCTGGTGCTGGTGGAGACCCCGCCGCCGTTTCCGGGGCAGCTGGTCACCGACACCGCCCCGGCGGGGCCGGTGGACTACGACGAGAACGCCCGCTCGGCCGTCCGGGCGCAGATCGCCGATCCGGATCCCCGCTGGGAGGAGGAGCTGGGGCAGATCGTCGCTCCGACACTGATGATCGCGGGCGGCCCGGAGAGCTCCATGCCGCAGGGGAGGCTGGCCGACATGGCCTCGCTCATCCCCGACTGCCGGCTGATCACCCTGGGCGGCGGACACCAGGTGCACAAGAAGCACGCGGACCAGGTCGCCCACCAGATCACCGAGTTCTTCACCAGCTGAGACGTCCGGCGCCCACGACGGGCGGTGTCACGTCCGGCGCCCACGACGGGCGGTGTTACGTCCGGCGCCCACGACGGGCGGTGTCGCGCCCCCGCCCGTGCGCACGGTCCCGCCGTCCGGCCTCCCGCCGGCCCCGGAGCCCGCGCCCGGACCGGCCACCGGGCAGCCGCCCGGCCGATCGCGCCCGGACCGGCTGCCGGGCAGCCGCCCGGCCGATCGCGCCCGGACCGGCCACCGGGCAGCCGCCCGGCCGACCGCGCCCGATGGGGCCGGTCAGCCGCCCGGCCGCCAGTCCGGGCGCCGGCCGCTCAGGCCGATCACCCGGTCCACCAGCGGTGCGCCGTCCGGCACGGGAACGGGCGGGCCGAAGATCGCGTCGGAGCCGGACCTGTCATCGTCGCCAGGCGCCAGCATCGCCTCCGACGACCGCAGGTCGGCGTCCTCCGCCCGGAACTTCTGCCCCGTCGACCTGGCCAGATCCCAGCCGTGTACGACCAGCTCGTTCCGCGCGACCATTCCCGCCACCTCGCCGGGCAGGTCCACCCCGCCCGCCCTGGTCATCCCCTCCAGGGCCTCCGGGGACCGCCATGCCGCGACCAGCTCGTCCAGCAGCGGCGGCAGGGCCGTGCGCCAGTCCGGGGGCAGCACCGGCAGAGCCGTGCCCGGGGAGGTGTCGGTCGTCGCGCCGAGCTGCTTGCGCCCCGCGTCACGGAACGCGACGGTCAGCCCCAGCAGGTGACCGAGCAGTTCCCGCACCGAGTAGCCGGGGCAGGGTGTCGGGCCGGAGAGCTGCCCGTCGTCGACGGCCCCGAGGAGTCCACGGATCTGCCGCGCCGCCGGCCCGAGATCGAGGCCGGGCGCGGTCGCCTTGTTCGTTTCCATACTCTTCAGACCGCTTCCGGGCCCGGAACTCATCGCGGACATTGCGGAACGTTCCAGTCCACCCCCTTGTCGGGGGCCCCACCCGCATGGCATATAGGTCTGGACCATTGCTGTCGGATGGAAGGCATCACCGTGCAACGCCCCCACGCACGCACCGCGTTGGCCTGTTCCGCCGCGCTGCTCCTCGCCCCGCTCACGGCCTGCGGCGGTACCGCGCAGGCCGACACGAAGAAGCCCACGGCCCCCACGGGTGTGACCGCCCAGGCGGGCAGCGCCACGTCCGCCCACGTCATGTGGGAGCAGGCCTCGGACGACAAGGGGATCACCGGCTACGACGTCTACCGTGAGGGGAAGAAGGTCCTCTCGGTACCCGCGACGAAGCTGATGACCGACGTCGAGGGGCTGACCGCGTCGACGGACTACACCTTCACCGTCAGGGCACGCGACGCCGCCGGCAACGTATCGGCCCCGAGCTCCTCGGTACCCGTCACCACCCCCGCCCCCGCTCCCGACGACAAGGAGCCGCCGACCACCCCGGTGAAGCTCCGGGGCAAGGCAGGCACCGCCCGGACGGTCACGCTGTCCTGGGGCGGGTCCACCGACGACGTGGGTGTGACGGCCTACGACGTCTACCAGGAGGACTCCAGGATCCACACCGTCCCCGGCACCGAGACCACGGCCCGGCTCTCCGGACTCCGCCCCGGCACCGTCTACACCTTCACCGTCCGCGCCCGCGACGCCGCAGACCGCTCCTCGCCCGACGGCAACGCCCTCGACCTCACCACCCCGTCCGCGCCGGGCGCCCCCAAGAGCACGGCACCCACCGGACTGCGCACGAAGACCACCGCGGACGGCAAGGAGTCCCTGGTCGACCTCTCCTGGGACCAGCCGGAGACCGGCGGAACGATTCCCGCCTACCAGCTCTTCCTGGACGGAAAGCTGACCACCACGATCGTCTGGGGAGGCACGCCTCCCTCGGGCCGTGCGACGTACCGCCTCACCCTCACCGATCCGCCCGGCACACGCTACTCGCTCAAGATCAGGCCCAAGCTCCCCGACGGGAAGTGGGGTGACTTCTCGGCCCAGCGGACGGTGGTGCTCGCCGGCTGAGCCCCCACGGCCGCTCGTCCGCGGCGGCGGCCACGCGCTAAGGTACCGGGCCCGGCGGCGGTGCCGGGGCGAGCGGGGGAGGTGGCGGGCCGTGCGAAGGGCGGGGACCTCCCGGCGCGTGGTCGCCCGGGGCCAGGTCGTGCACGCCGCGTGCCGGTACTTCCTGCGGCACGGCACGGTGGACATGGACGCGCTCGCCCAGGACCTCGCCGTCAGCAGGGCGACCCTCTACCGCGTGATCGGCAGCCGCGACGCACTCCTGGCCGACGTGCTGTGGGGGCTGGCGGACCACCTCCTGGAACGGGCGCGGCGCCGACGCACCCGGCAGGGCGTGGACGGGGTCCTGGAGATCACCCGTTACTTCGTCACCGCCCTGCGCGGTTCCGTCCCCTTCGCGGACTTCCTGCGTGCCGAACCCGAGACGGCGCGGCGTCTGCTGACCGGCGGCCTCGTGCACCGGCGAGCCGTCCTGGCCCAGCGGAGCATCCTGCTGGAAGCGGGGGAGAAGGACCGCCTGTGGCCCCGGTCCGGCGTCGACGACCTCGCCTACCTCTACGTACGGGTCGTCGAATCCACCCTGTACGCCGAGTTGCTGAGCAGCCGCCGGCCCGACCTCGCCCTGGCTGAGCGCACTGCCCGCGCCGTGCTCCAGCAAACTCCCCGACGGCCGCGAGGTGCTGTCTGAGACCGTCGTCTCACCCTCGGGCGGGGCTCTGGCGGCCTCCCGCGCACCGCCCGTAGCTTCCGACTCCGACGACGGCAACTCGGAGGACGCGATGACCGGTTCACAGCCGGCCCGGACGGGCCGGACCATGCTGCTCGCTGTGTTTCTGGCGCTCGCCGGCACACTCGGCGCCCTGACTGCCCCGGCGCGGGCCGCGGAACCGCGCGCCGCGTTCAACCCGGTGATCTTCGTGCACGGCCAGGAGGGCTCGGCCCAGCAGTGGCAGTCGCAGGCCAAGCGGTTCTCCGCCAACGGCTACGACGACGGCCTGCTGTACGTCCACGAGTACGACACCTCCCTCCCGGGCGACGACCACGCGATCGCCGGGCTGGAGGCGCTGGTCGACTCCGTCCGGGCGCGCACCGGGGCCGCGCGGGTCGACATCCTCGCGCACTCGCGCGGAACGCGGGTCGCGCAGGCGTACCTCGCCGTGCCGGAACGCGCGGCGGAGGTCGCCAAGTACGTGAATCTGGACGGCCGTACGGCCGACTCGCAGCCGGGCGGGGTGCCCACACTCGCCATCTGGAGCAGCCTTCAGCCGAACGGCTCGATCGGGGGAGCGCGCAACGTCCACGAACCCCAGGCGGGACACACGGAGAGCGCCACCTCCGCCGAGAGCTTCGGCCACATCTACGCGTTCCTCCGCGGCAGGCCGCCGCTCACCACCCGGGTGCTGCCCGAGCTGCCCGGCTCCGTGGAGATCGCCGGCCGTGCCGTGCACTTCCCGCAGAACAGAGGGCTCGCAGGCCGCATCGAGGTGTGGCGTCTCGACCCCGCCACCGGCGCCCGGGCCGGCCTGCTGCCCCAGCACGTCGTGCGGGTCGGCGCGGACGGCGCCTTCGGCCCGCTCGGAGTCGGCGGACGCGGACACTACGAACTGGCGTTCGTCAGGCCGGGCGAGCGCACCGGCCACTTCTACTTCGAACCGTTCGAGCGCAGCGACCACTTCGTCCGTCTGCTCGTCTCCCCTCCGGGCGGGGTCGCGGACTCCATCGACATCTGCCCCGCGCACACGGCGCTCACCGTCGTCCGGGCACGCGAGTGGCGGGCCGGCACGGCTGACGACGACCGGCTCCGCATCGGGGGCGCCGACGTCCTGAACCGCGCCGTGTCTCCGCAGCTACGTCAGATCCTGGGCCTGTTCGCGTTCGACAAGGGATGCGACGGGGTCAGTCACCTCGACGCGGCGCTGCCGCCCTTCGACCGGATCCCCTTCCTGACGGCGACCGACCTGTCCCTCCCGGCCGACGAGCGGGCCCGCGGGTCGATCCCCGTCACCCAGACCATGCGCGGCACGGGAGGGGTGGAGGAGACCCTCGCGGTGCCGAACTGGCCCTCCGACGGCCACACCGTGTCGCTGCTCTTCAAGGACTACGTGGACATCCCGTCCGGCGGGTGAGTCCCGACGGCCCTACGGTGGTGCGCCGTTCCCGGACCGCGCGTTCCGGGAGCGGCGCACGCGGGCTCAGCCCGTGACGCGTACGGTCTCGATCCACGGGGGAGCGGCAGGGGCGGACGGGCCCACGAGTGCGGCGACCACCCGGCAGGCCGGGGTCTCGTCCGGCCAGGGAGTGAGACCATCCGTCAGCACCACGATGATGGAGGGGCGTTCGGGTACATCGAGGGCCGCCGCGATCCCGGCCCGCATGTCGGTGCCGCCGCCCCCGCCCAGGGTGATCTGTGCGGCGGACGTCACCCGGGAGACGGCCTGGACGTCGGCGTCACAGGCCAGGACGGTGACCCGGTTGCCCCGGATCCCCACCTCGCGCAGTACGCCGGTGACCTCCGCCAGTGCCGCGGCGATCTCCCGATCGCCCATCGACCCCGAGGTGTCGATGACGACCGCCACCCTGGGCAGCGGCCGCCGCAGGCTGGGCAGCACGACGCCGCGCAGGGCCGCGCCCCGCCGTGACGGCCGCCGGTAGGTGTAGTCCACCGCTCCGCCGGCCCAGGCGGCGGCCTCCCGCACGGCGCCCGCGAGCGCCTGCCGCCAGTCGACCGTGGGCTCGAGGACCTCGTCCGCCCACCGCTTCCAGCCGCCGGGCAGGGAGCCTCCGGCCCGCGCGTGGGCGCGCACGGCCTCCGCGGTGTGACGCCGCAGCGCCTCCGCCTCGGCCCTGCCCACCCCTGGCGGCCCCGTGGTCCCGGGCAGTTCCCAGGGGACCGGCTGACCGTGTGCGCCGGACCCGCAGTCGTGGGTGAGGGGGGAGGACGGCAGAGCGGGCAGATACGCCTCGAAGAGCTGCCCCTCCGGAAGGCCGAAGAGCCGTGGCTCCATGCGGCCGGCGGGCAGCGGCAAACCGTCGGCGACCAGGTCGTCGTTGATCTCGCAGTCCTGGGCGATGTTCACCCGGTGCCGGTGACGCCGGTCCGCCGCCGGCAGCAGATCCGCGCGGCCGTGATGGTCGCGCAGCAGGTGCGCGACCTCGTGCACCCATACCGCCGCCAGCTCCGCCACCGGGGTCCGGTCGACGAAGCCGGGCGAGACGTAGCAGCGCCAGTGGCGGTCCACGCCCATGGTCGGCACCCCGTCGCTGGGCACCACCGTCAGCGCGTACAGCGCCGAGGCGAGGTACGGGCGGTCCGTCGCCGCCCGGTACCGCGCCGCGAGCAGCTTCGTGGTGTCCAGCTCAGCCACCCTGCGGCAGGGCGCCGGACTGCCGCAGCAGGTCCAGGAAGCCGTCGATGCCCGGCGGCACCGGCCAGTCAGGGCTGCGCACGGCCGCCAGGTCGACCGCGGCCCGGGCGGCCACGTCGGGGACCCCCGCGTCCACGGCCTTGGCCAGCACCGCCCACCCCGACTCCCAGCGGCTCTGCGTGAGATCGCCCTGCACCGCGGCGACCACCGCGATCAGAAAGGCCAGCTGCCTGTCGCCGCGTCCGGGCAGCGCGAAGGCGTCCGGATCGGCGAGCACACGGTCCGGGTCGGGCAGGTCGAGGTGCTCCAGGTACGACAGGAGCTCGATCCCCGCACCGTCTCCGACCGCCCCGGTGAGGGCGGCGGCCAGGGCCTCACGTCCGGTGTCCGCCGCGTATCCGGTGGCCAGCAGCCGCAGGGCCATGTCCCAGGTCCTCGGGGACGGCCAGGCCCGTCCCCGGCTCTCCGCGTCGGCAGGGATGTGGTGGACCAGCCCCGGGCGTGCCGTCAGGAATCCGGAGACCGCGCCCCGCGCCCGCGCCGCCGCGCCCGGCACCCTGGCCGGGTCGACCACCGGTACGCCCAGGGCCGGCCACGTCCCCGCCATGCCGCGGGCGACGGTACGCGGGTCGTGCGTCCACCGGAGATGGACGAACCGGTTGGCCAGCGGTGGACTGAGATGCCAGCCGTCCGCCGCACTCGACGGCGGATTGGCCGCCGCCACGATGCGTACGGCCTCCGGCAACCGCAGGCTGCCCACCCGCCGTTCGAGCACGACCCGGAGAAGCGCGGCCTGCACAGCTGGCGGCGCCGACGACAGCTCGTCGAAGAACAGCAGGCCCCGGCCGGAGCGGGCGAGGCGGACCGCCCAGTCGGGCGGTGCCATCGGTACACCCGACACCTCCGGATCGTCCCCCACGACCGGCAGCCCGGCGAAGTCCGACGGCTCGTGCACGCTCGCGATGACCGTCTCCAGCTCGAGCCCCAGGCCGGCGGCCAGCTGCTCCATCCCGGCGGACTTGCCGATACCGGGCTCGCCCCACAGCAGGACCGGCTGATTGGCCGTCACGGCCAGGGCGAGAGCCTCCAGCTGCGGGCTCTCGGCGGGTTCGGTGCGGGTGGTTCGCAGGCGCCTGTTGAGCTCGTCGGCCGCGTCGAGGGGGCCCGAGGGGAGGGTCCGGGCCCTGCTGGTCGTGCTCATCGCTGCTCGTCCTCGCCGTCCTCGTTCCTGAACCATCTCTCGTACCAGTCGGCGCCGATGCCCGGGTGCTCCGTGGTCAGCCGCTCCCGGAGGAACGCGAGGTCCTCACGCTTGTAACGGTGGATCAGCTGTTCGAGGGAGAGCCCCTGTGAGTCCGTCACGTCGATCCGGGCCCCCGCGTCGATCAGCGCCCGTACGAGCGCGAGGGGTCCCCGTTCGCTCACCGCGACGCTCAGCGGGGTCCGGCCGAGATGGTCCCCGGCCTCCAGGTCGAGCCCGGCTGCCAGCAGCCGCGGCAGGAGTGCCTCGTGGTCGAGCAGCGGCAGCACGTGCAGCAGTCCCCGCCGCCTGGCGTTGCGCACCCGGAGGTCGACCCCGGCGTCCAGCAGCTCCAGGACTCCTTCGGTGTTCCCGTGCTGGATGTGCAGGAACAGCTCCTTGCGCTGTGCCCGCAGCGCCTTGGGGAGGCGCCCCTTCCCCGTCGTGCAGGAGTGCTCCACCGCGAAGCAGCCCGCGACCGCGCCGCCGAACGCCCGCATGGCGCTCTCGCGCAGCCGCTCCTCCTCCGTATGCGGTGAGCGCAGCGCGCCGTCACGGAAGACGACCTCGTGCCACTCACCGCGGCACCGGACGCGCACCGGACGCGGCAGAGACGCCTTAGGCGGCCCGAACGGCCCTTCGAGCGAGGGGAACAGGGCCCGCGCCACCAACGGGTGCAGCCACTGCGGCGGTACGACGCCCGCCCGCAGCAGATCGAGGTCGGGAAGCCGCCGCCACGCCGCCTCCGGAAGGAAGGCGGTGGGAGCGGTGGACCTCGTCCCCACGACCGTGGCCCGGAGCCGCCCGCCCGCGCTGTGGTCCGTGAGCTCCAGCAGGATGTGCCGCTGCCAGTGGCGGGCGGCCAGGAAGCGCTCCCGGCCGGTGGCGGCCGTGGCCCGGCGTACCGCCGACTCGAGCCGGGGAATGTCGATCGCGGTCGCGCGGAGGACGTCCCCCGGGTCCACCCGGTACCTCGACCGCTCGGTGGAGGGCGGCGTCGGATCCCACTCGATCCCCGCGGCGTCGAACGCCTCCGAGATATCGCCCTCCTCGTACAGCAGGGCCACCCGCTCCGCCCGGGCAGCGGCATCGCCGTCACCGGACGCGCCGAGTTCCTGAGGCGTGAGCGGGGTGCCGTCGTGGTGGAGGAAGGGAATCCGGCGGCCGGCCCCAACGGCCGTCCGCAGACCGTCCGTACGCCGGGAGTCCCACAGGTACCGGACGGAGCGCCAGTCCTCGGTGTCGCGATCGAACAGACCCGGGGCGGCCTCGCCGGGCACGGCACCGAAGCGCAGCGAGAGCCGCTGGCGGCCCTCCGCCATCGGGGGCGTGCGCAGATGGAGATACGGCGCGTGGGGCAGGCCGGACCCGCCTTCGTGCCCGGCGTGTCCGGCGTATCCGGCGAGGACGACGGTCCGGTCCGGGGCGAGTGTCGAGCGTCCTCCCAGGACCCGGGGCAGGTGCCAGCGCACCAGGTCGGGCACCAGGTGGCGCAGGTCCGTCATGAGTGCCTCAGCCACGGGCGTGCCGTACGCGCCGGCCACCTCGGCGAGGGCGAAGTCCACGTCGACGGCGGCCGCGGCGAGCGCGCCCCGCCAGTCACCGGCCAGCCGCCGCTCGGCGGACCGCTCGATCATCCCGCGGGGCACGGCGTACCGCCGGACCTGCCACAGGCTCGACGCCTCCTCACGGGTGAGGAACCGGTCCTCCGGACGCGGCCTCACCGGTAGACGCTCCGGATCGCGCGGAGGTCGGGGTGGGCGCCGTGGTCCGGGCGCAGCCGGGTGGCGAAGGACCGCTTCACCTTGCGGGGGAGCCCGGGGCCCAGACCGACGTACTCCAGCCGGCAGTCCGCGCCGACAGCGCCCAGCAGGGCCTTCGCCCCCCGCCCGGTCAGCCCGGTGTGGGCCAGTTCGAGGCGCCGCAGAGGGCTTCCTGGCAGAGCCAGGGCCAGCGCGCGGGCGCCGTCGTCACCGGTCGCGTTGCCCACCGCCCCGAGGCTGCGCTCCGACAGCGGCCGCCCGAGGTCGAGGGCTTCGATCGCGCCGAGCGCGTCGGCCAGGGCGCGGGCCCCGGCCGGGCCGACGCCGTTGCCGCCGAGCCCGAGCCGGACCGGGCGATCCGGATCGGCCGAGGCGGCGAGCACGGCGGCCCCGGCGTCGCCGAGGTGGTTGGCCGACAGGTACAGCTCCCGCACCCCCGCCTCCCGGATCAGCGAGGCGAGGAGCGGAGCGGCGTCCGGACCGATGCCGTTGCCACCGAGGAAGAGCCTCTCCAGCGGCTGTTCCCGCGAGGTCAGCGCGGTGAGCAGCTCCTCCAGACCGGCGGCGGTGATCCCGGTGTTGACGAGGTCGAGGGTGCGCAGCGAGACGGTGCGGGCCAGCATCGGCGCGAGCGCCCGGACGCCGGTGTCACCGAGCGGGTTCCGCTTCAGCCACAGCGCCCTGACGGTGGAGTCCTCGCTCAGCGCGGCCGAGAGCGCGGCGGCGCCCCCGGCCCCGATGCGGTTGCAGCCGAGGTAGACCGTCCGCAGCCCGTGTCCGGGTACGCGGCGCAGGGCGTCCGCCACCGAGCGCGCGCCCTCGTCGCCGAGGGAGTTGGTCCCGAGCAGGACATGGCGGGCGTGCGGCGACCGGGCCAGGGCGGGCATCAGCAGTGCCGCGCCGGCGGCCCCGAGGCCTTGCTTGCACAGGTCGACCCGGCCGTCGGCCCGCAGGGTGCCGACCGGGAACACCTCGTCGGGTCCGACCGTCCGCTCACTCCCGAGCCGCTCCGACAGCGGGTGCAGCGCGGCCACATCGACGAGCGGAACGTCCGGGTGCTCGATCGCGGGGCAGCGCACGGGCATCGGCTGTGACAACACAACTCCCCCAGTCCCACGCCGGATTTAGGGCCGTAGGCGGACCGTTCGCGTCCACCACCGCCCGACCGGCGTCGGCGCGATCCTCCAGGAACAGGTGGCAAGACCGGCCGGATTCGAACCGGCGTCCTCCAGCTCGCTGCGTGGGCGCGACGACCTCTGCGCTACAGCCTTGCCGTGCGTGATCATAACGGCCAACGACTCGAATTCGCACGCCAGTACGCTGACGGTGAGGTGCCGCCGCACCGCGTCCTGTCGTGGCCGGTGTTCCCGCCGCCCTGGCGTACCGCGCGGCTGCCGCCGGACAGCGGGAGCGCGGGCCGTCGGGCCGTGGGGGGCCGAAGCGGCCCGTGCGGCCACGTCGTCGCTACGCCGGAGGCCGCACCCACGGAGCGAAGCGCTGACCAGGGGGTGCGTCCTCCCGCCAGTACCGGAGGACGCTCTCGTGCACGACCTCGAGCCGTTCTGCCGCAATGAGACAGGAGACGGGCTCGCGGCCGCCGGCGTCCGCCTCGAAGGCGACGAGTACCGGCGGCTCCTCGCCGATCTGACGCGTGACCCGCGCCAGCTCCTCACCCGTCGGCGCCCTGAAGACCGGACCGTGGAACACCGCCGGACAGCTGACGAGGGCGTGGCGCGAGATAATGAACGTGTTCAATAATGAGGGGCGTGGGTGGCCGTGCCGCATGACGGGCGGTCCGCCCTCCCACTGGCACGCCGAGAGGATCCGCACCGATGAGACGTGACCGCTGTCGCCGTGCCTCCCGGATCGCGGCCGCCGCCTGTACGGCCGCCATGGCGGCCGGCGGGCTCGCCGTGGGGGCTCCGGGCGCCTCGCACGGGGAGCAGTCGCTGCTCTGGCTGTCCCAGCCGGGCCTGACCCTCCTGTACGTGTTCGTCCTCATGCCGCTCACCGCACTCCTCGGCGATCCCGGCGGGGGTGAGGCCGGTGCCTTGAGCCCCGCTCTCGGGTGCGGGCTGGGCGCGGCTGTGAACGTACTGCTCGTGCGGGCGGTCGTGTGTGCCGCCCGCGCGGTCGCGGCGGATCTCCCCGGATGCGGGAAGCGCCGCACCCCGGCGCGATGACACGCGGGGTGCGGCGCCCGGCCGTGCGGCGTCAGCCCAGCTGCTCGTACGCCGGCAGCGTCAGGAAGTCCGCGTAGTCCTGGTCCAGGGAGACCTGGAGCAGGAGGTCGTGGGCCTGCTGCCACTTGCCGGACTCGAAGGTCTCCTCGCCGACCTCCGCGCGGATCACGGCCAGTTCCTCGGCGGCGACCTTGCGGGCCAGGTCCGCCGTGGCGTGTTGGCCGTCCTCGAAGACCACGTCCGCGTTGATCCACTGCCAGATCTGCGAGCGCGAGATCTCGGCGGTGGCCGCGTCCTCCATCAGGTTGAAGATGGCGACCGCGCCCATGCCGCGCAGCCACGCCTCGATGTAGCGGACGCCGACCGCGACGGCGTTGCGCAGGCCGTCGTACGTGGGCTTCGCGTCCAGCGTGTCGATGGCGATCAGGTCGCCCGGCGCCACGGAGACGTCCTCGCGCAGGCGGTCCTTCTGGTTCGGCTTGTCGCCGAGGACCGCGTCGAAGGAGGTCATGGCGATCGGGACCAGGTCCGGGTGGGCCACCCAGGAGCCGTCGAAGCCGTCGTTCGCCTCGCGGTCCTTGTCCGCCTTGACCTTCTCGAAGGCGACCTTGTTGACCTCGGCGTCACGCCGCGAGGGGATGAAGGCCGCCATCCCGCCGATGGCGTGGGCGCCGCGCTTGTGGCAGGTGCGGACCAGCAGTTCGGTGTACGCCCGCATGAACGGGGCGGTCATCGTGACCAGGTTGCGGTCCGGCAGGACGAACTTCGATCCGCCGTCACGGAAGTTCTTGACGATGGAGAAGAGGTAGTCCCAGCGGCCCGCGTTCAGCCCGGAGGCGTGGTCGCGGAGCTCGTAGAGGATCTCCTCCATCTCGTACGCGGCGGTGATCGTCTCGATCAGGACGGTCGCGCGGACCGTGCCCTGCGGGATGCCGACGTAGTCCTGGGCGAAGACGAAGATGTCGTTCCAGAGGCGGGCCTCCAGGTGTGACTCCGTCTTCGGCAGGTAGAAGTACGGGCCCTTGCCGAGGTCGATCAGACGCTGGGCGTTGTGGAAGAAGTAGAGGCCGAAGTCGACCAGCGCGCCGGGCACCGGGGTGCCGTCGAGCTGGAGGTGGCGCTCGTTCAGGTGCCAGCCGCGCGGACGCGTCACGACGGTCGCGAGCTCCCCGGCGGGCTTGAGGGCGTACGACTTGCCCGACTTCGCGTCGGTGAAGTCGATGTTCCGGGTGTAGGCGTCGATCAGGTTGAGCTGGCCGGTGATCACGTTCTCCCACGTGGGGGCGGACGCGTCCTCGAAGTCGGCGAGCCAGACCTTGGCGCCCGAGTTCAGGGCGTTGATGGTCATCTTGCGGTCGGTCGGACCGGTGATCTCCACCCTGCGGTCGTCGAGCGCGGCCGGGGCCGGGGCGACCTTCCAGGTGTCGTCCACGCGGATCGCTTCCGTTTCCGGCAGGAAGTCCAGCGTGGAGGTGCGGGCGATCTCGGCCCGGCGCTCGCCACGGCGGGCGAGCAGCTCGTCACGCCGGGGCGTGAACTGCCGGTGCAGCTCGGCCACGAACGCGAGGGCCGCATCGGTCAGGACCTCGTCCTGCCTCGGCAGGGGCTCGGCGTCGACGATGGCCAGCGGGGACGGCGCTGGTGCGGACATGAGCTGTCACTCCTTCAGCGGGGGCGGCGCGGACGGCGTCCCACGGCCGCCGGGTCGCCTGGTATGGCACGGCGTGCCGTGGCTCCGAGATACGGCCGTGGGTGCCGTCCGGGTGCGAAGCGATGCCGCGTGCGTGCCGCATGCTTCTGATCAGTGGATATTAGTTTCCTCATGGTGGAAGTTCAATGGTTTGTTGATGTCGAGATTCTCCGGGTCGACAGATGTGCGGCCGTTGGTGGCGCGGCGTGCCAGGTCCTGTACGGACGGTTCACCCCCGGCGCGTCGGTCACTCCAGGTGCGTCAGATCCTCCGCCGTGTCGATGTCGTACGCCTGAGCCACATCGGAACACTCGACGAGCGTGATCGCATCGCGATGCGCCCGCAGGTAGGCCCGGGCTCCCTGGTCGCCGAGCGCGCCGGCCGCGATGTCCGCCCACCGGTCGGCCCCGAACAGCACGGGGTGGCCGCGTACCCCGTCGTACGCGGCGGCCGCCAGGGCCGTCCGCGACAGACAGGCCGAGCGGACGCGCGCCACCGCCTCCGCCCCGATGCCCGGCTGGTCGACCAGGAGCACGAGGGCCGCGTCAGCGGCCGAGCCCTCGAGCGCGTCCAGCCCGGCCCTCAGTGAGGACCCCATGCCCTCCTCCCACAGCGGGTTCACCGTCACCGCGCAGGCCGAGAGGTCCGCCCGTGCCCGCACATCGTCGGCAGCGGCGCCCAGCACGACGTGGACGGGGCCGCAGCCGCCGTTGCGCAGCGCTCGTGCGGCGTGCTCGACGAGGGGGCGGCCGCGGTGTTCCAGCAGGGCCTTCGGCCGGCCGCCGAGGCGGCGGCCGCCTCCTGCCGCGAGCAGTACTCCGGCGACCGAGGGGATCCGTTGTGTGTGAGGCATGTGCCCTGGATACCACTGCGGCGTCCGTACCGGCGGGAGGAGTGTCACCCCTCAGGGGTACGCTCGTTCTCGGTCCGCACTGTGGCGCGCGCCACCTTCGATGGCGTTAACTTGCGGACGGCCCCAGGCATTTGACCGCGCTTGGGGCGGGGTCGACACACCGGCACAATGACGTGCGAGGGGGAGTGCTTTGTTGCGAAGCGTGGGGCAGGAGCGTTTGACCGGCAGCGGCGAGGATCCGAGAGTGACGGAGCTGCGTACGGCCGTCTCCCGGCTCCGCCGTGAACTGGCCGGACACCCTGCCGAGTTCCCGGACCGGGGCATCGCCGAGGACGAGCTGGCGGCCCTGGATTCCATGGCGGTCAGCGGGAGGCCGGAGATCCCCCGGCTGCGCCGCTCGCTGCTGCTGGTCGTGGGGGCGATCGGCTCCGTCAGCGCACTCGCGCCCGGTCTGCGCGAGGTGCGGATCGCCGTCGAGCTCTTCGGGGACTCCCCGGACCGCTGACAGCCGACCTCGCGGGCTTCGGGCCCGCGCGGGCCCGAAGCCCGCGAGGTCGGCCCCGGGGAGTCCGTCCGCGGCCGTTGATGCGCGGGTCCGAAGCCCGGCCCTCTGGCCGGACCGGAGTGGGGGCCTCAGGCGGCCGGCCCGCTGCTCGCCAGCGCCTCGGAGAGCTCCTTCGCGATCTGCTGCAGGATCGGCACGATCCGCTCGGTCGCCGCCTCCGTCACCCGGCCCGCGGGCCCGGAGATGGAGATGGCGGCCGAGGTCGGGGAGTCGGGCACCTGGACGGCGAGGCAGCGCACCCCGATCTCCTGCTCGTTGTCGTCCACCGCGTAACCCGCCCGCCGCACCAGTTCGAGCGCTTCGAGGAAGCCGTCCGGTGTGGTGATCGTCTTGTCGGTGGCCGCGGGCATGCCCGTACGGGCCAGCAGGGCCCGTACCTCGTCCGCCGGGGTGTGGGCGAGGAGAGCCTTGCCGACACCCGTGGAGTGCGGGAGGACCCGGCGGCCCACCTCCGTGAACATCCGCATCGAATGCTTCGACGGGACCTGGGCGACGTAGACGATCTCGTCCCCGTCGAGCAGCGCCATGTTCGCCGTCTCGCCCGTCTCCTCGACCAGGCGCTGGAGATACGGCCGTGCCCAGGTGCCCAGCAGCCGGGACGCGGACTCGCCGAGACGGATCAGGCGCGGGCCGAGAGCGTAACGCCGGTTGGGCTGCTGGCGTACGTAGCCGCAGACGACCAGGGTGCGCATCAGCCGGTGGATGGTCGGGAGCGGGAGCCCGCTGCTCGCGGACAGCTCGCTGAGCCCGACCTCGCCCCCGGCATCCGCCATGCGCTCCAGGAGATCGAAGGCGCGTTCGAGGGACTGTACGCCGCCGCTGGGACCGGCGGGCTTGGAGTCGGAAGTGCTGGCGTGGGACGGCGGCACGTCAACGGTCCTTTCGAGGCGGAGGCAAGGCAGCAGCCTACCGGGCTGCTCCCGATCGGCCCACTGCTCCCGGTGCGGCGTCCTTGCCGGTCAGGACCTGTTTTGTCCTGGTGTCGGCGGTCAGGGCCGCGTTCGGCGCGAAGCGCGGTGACGCTGCTCCTGGCCCATTCTACGTTCCGCCTGTCGAAAATGAACTTTTACTTCGTGGAAATCTCCAAGCGGCCGCCCTGTGGTGCGCTGGTGGCCCCACGGGAAGGTCGAGGCCTTGACGGGCCGCTTTCCCGAGTGAAGACTCCTTCAACAAATCGTTGAATCTGCGTGAGGAGCACAGGTGTCCGGTGTGGACGTGAAGCTGGTACTCCGCTCGACGCGCGTCGTCACCCCCGAGGGAACCCGCGCCGCAGCGGTCCTCGTCGCCGACGGAGCCATCGAGGCGGTCCTGCCGTACGAGACCGAGGTGCCCGCGGGGGCCCGTGTCGAGGACTTCGGTGACGACGTCCTGCTGCCGGGGCTCGTCGACACCCATGTCCATGTGAACGACCCCGGCCGCACCGAGTGGGAGGGCTTCTGGACCGCCACCCGCGCCGCGGCGGCCGGCGGCATCACGACCCTGCTCGACATGCCGCTCAACTCCCTCCCGCCGACCACCACCGTGGAGAACCTCCGCGTCAAGCAGCAGGTGGCCGCCCCCAAGGCGCACGTCGACACGGGATTCTGGGGAGGCGCGATCCCCTCCAACACCAAGGATCTGCGTCCCCTGTCCGAGGCCGGTGTCTTCGGCTTCAAGTGCTTCCTCTCGCCCTCCGGCGTCGAGGAGTTCCCGGAGCTCGACCAGGAGCAGCTGGCCCGCTCGATGGCCGAGGTCGCGGGCTTCGGCGGCCTGATGATCGTGCACGCCGAGGACCCGCACCACCTGGCGTCCGCCCCGCAGAAGAGCGGGGAGAAGTACGCCGACTTCCTCGCGTCCCGGCCGCGCGACGCCGAGAACGCCGCGATCGAGGGCCTCATCGCCCAGGCCCGGCGGCTGAACGCCCGCATCCACGTGCTGCACCTCTCCTCGAGCGACGCGCTGCCGTTGATCGCCGCGGCCAAGGCGGAGGGTGTCCGGGTCACGGTCGAGTCCTGCCCGCACTTCCTCACCCTGACCGCCGAGGAGGTACCGGACGGTGCCACCGAGTTCAAGTGCTGCCCGCCCATCCGGGAGTCCGCCAACCAGGACGCCCTCTGGGCCGGCCTCGCCGACGGCACTATCGACTGCGTCGTCTCCGACCACTCGCCCTGCACCACCGATCTGAAGACGCCCGACTTCGCCTCGGCCTGGGGCGGGATCTCCTCCCTCCAGCTGGGCCTGCCGGCGATCTGGACCGAGGCGCGCCGGCGGGGCCACAGCCTGGAGGACGTCGTCCGCTGGATGTCCACCGCACCGGCCGAGCTCGCCGGGCTCAGCCGCAAGGGCGCCATCGAGGCCGGGCGGGACGCCGACTTCGCCGTCCTGGCTCCGGACGAGACGTTCACCGTCGACCCCGCCGGACTCTTCCACCGCAACCAGGTCACCGCCTACGCGGGGAAGACCCTGCAGGGCGTCGTCAGGTCGACCTGGCTGCGCGGCACGCGGATCGCGGCCGACGGCGTACTCGCCGAACCGGCCGGCCGCCTCCTCGAAAGGAACCGCTGACCATGACGTCGATCCCGCACTTCACCGGTGACGCGAGCCCCTACGGAGGCGGCGACCCGTACGCCGACTACCGGACGGCCGACTTCCCGTTCACCCACCTCGTGGACCTCGCGGACCGGCGCCTCGGCGCGGGTGTCGTCGCCGCCAACGACGAGTTCTTCGCCGAGCGCGAGAACCTCCTGAGGCCGGAGCCCGCGGAGTTCGACCCGGAGCGCTTCGGGCACAAGGGCAAGATCATGGACGGATGGGAGACCCGTCGCCGTCGTGGTGCGGGCGCGGAGGAGCCCCACCCCACCGACGCGGACCACGACTGGGCCCTCGTGCGCCTCGGCGCTCCCGGCGTGGTGCGCGGTCTGATCGTCGACACCGCCCACTTCCGAGGAAACTACCCGCAGTCGGTCTCCGTCGAGGCGGCCTCGGTGCCCGGCTCCCCGTCCCCCGACGACCTCCTCGGGCCCGACGTGAAGTGGACGACCCTCGTGCCCCGCACGGCCGTCGGAGGCCACGCGGCGAACGGCTTCGCGGTCGACGCGGGGCGGCGTTTCACCCATCTGCGGGTCAACCAGCACCCCGACGGGGGCATAGCCCGTCTGCGCGTCCACGGCGAGGTGGCCCCCGACCCGGCGTGGCTGGCCGCCCTCGGTACCTTCGACGTGGTGGCCCTGGAGAACGGCGGCGAGGTCGAGGACGCCTCCGACCGCTTCTATTCCCCGGCCACGAACACCATCGCGCCGGGCCGCTCCCGCAAGATGGACGACGGCTGGGAGACCCGCCGCCGGCGCGACAAGGGCAACGACTGGATCCGCTACCGGCTGGCCGAGCAGTCCGAGATCCGCGCGGTCGAGATCGACACCGCGTACCTGAAGGGCAACGCGGCCGGATGGGCCGAGATCTCGGTGAGCGACGGAGAGGACGGACGGACGTCCGTGCTCCTGCCCCGGACCCGGCTGCAGCCCGACACGAACCACCGCTTCGTCCTGCCGGAGCCCGTGCGCGGCACCCACGTCAGGATCGACATCTTCCCGGACGGCGGAATCTCCCGGCTGCGGCTCTTCGGCTCGCTGACCGAGGAGGGCGCCGCCCGGCTGGCGGCCCGTCACGACGCTCTCGGCGGCTAGGGACTTCCGTCCGGATCCCGCCGGATCAGGGAGCGGTGCCGGGGCGCGGGCCCGGCGTTTCCGTACAACGGGCACCGGCTCTCCCGGGCGTTGTGCGCGGTCCACCGGCGGGTGTGCCGGTTCATGAACGGTCTGTAGCGGTATGGGACCCTGGTCGGGACGTCGCCGTCCCGACCAGGAGCCGCCATGATCTTCATCGCCGTCAAGTTCACCGTGCGTACCGCCGAGCGGGACAACTGGCTCCCGGCCGTGGAGGACTTCACCCTCGCCACCCGTCAGGAGCCGGGGAACCTCTTCTTCGACTGGTCCTACAGCGTCGAGAACCCGGACCAGTTCGTCCTGCTCGAGGCGTTCGCCTCCCAGGAGGCGGGGGTGGCGCATGTCAACTCCGACCACTTCAAGGCGGCGATCGACACCATGTCCGAGCTCGTCAGCGAGATCCCGGAGATCATCAACGTCGAGGTGCCCGGGGACGACTGGTCCCGGATGTCGGAGGTCACCCCCCGCAACCGGTGACCGTCGCCGGGCCGGTGAACGCCGCCGCAGGCCGCGCCCGGCGTGAGGCCCTGCCCGGCGCCCGGCGTGGGGCCGCGCCCGGTGTGGGGCACCGCGCCGGGCGTCAGGCCTGGCCCTTGGCCGTCAGAACTCCTCGTGCGTGTCGGGGTCCCCGCCGAAGCGGTGCGGCGGCCGCGCCCCGATGAGGTCGAGTTCGCGCGGGGTCAGCTCGAAGCCGAAGAGGTCGAGGTTCTCCCGCTGCCGCCCGGGATCGGCGGACTTCGGGATCGGTACCGCACCCAGCTGGGTGTGCCAGCGCAGCACGACCTGGCCGGGCGTCACCCCGTGGGCCTCGGCGACGGAGACCACTTCCGGGGTCTCGAGCACCTGGCGCCCCCGGGCCAGCGGACTCCAGCTCTCCGTGACGATGCCCTTCGCGGCATGCACGGACCGGAGCTCCTCCTGGGGGAGCAGCGGATGCATCTCGATCTGGTTCACCACGGGCAGCACCCCCGTCTCCCGCTCCAGCCGGTCCAGATGCTCCGCCGTGAAGTTGGAGACGCCGATGGAGCGTACGAGGCCGTCCTCGCGCAGCTTGATCATCGCTTTCCAGGTGTCCACGTACTTGTCCACCCGGGGCAGTGGCCAGTGGATGAGGTACAGGTCGACGTGGTCCAGCCCCAGATTGCTCCGGGACTCCTCGAAGGAGGCCAGCGTCTCCTCGTAGCCGTGGTGCCGGCCGGGCACCTTCGTCGTGACGAAGAGCTCCTCCCGCGGCACGCCGGAACGGGCGATGCCCCGGCCCGTACCGGCCTCGTTCCGGTAGTTCAGTGCGGTGTCGACCAGCCGGTAGCCGAGCTCCAGCGCGCCGGCCACCGCCTCCTCCGCCGCGTCGTCGTCGAGCGGCCAGGTGCCGAGGCCCACCGCGGGGACGGTGCTTCCGTCGTGGAGGTTGCGGACCGGGGGCGGTGTCTGGCTCATGGTCTCCCATTTCGTTCGCGTGGGCCGTTCCCCGCCAGCGTAGGACGGGCCGCCGGGCGGGGCGCGGTACGCGGGAGGCGGGCACCTCAGCAGAGGTCGTTGTGCCACTCCCCGTCCTCCCGGACCCAGGGCGACGTCTCGTCGTACTGCGGCTCGCCCACGCCGTAGGTCACCTGCGCGATGTCCGGGTGGATGTCGTCCACGGAGAGCCGCCGCAAGGTGTAAGCCTTCCCCAACTGCTCGGCGGTCTGGGCAGCCCGGTCGACGAGTGACTGGAAGGAGGCCTCGGACCACTCCTTCCGGCAGCGGGCGGAGAGCAGTGCGTAGGCGGCACCGGCGTCAGGCTCGTAGTAGGCCTTCACGTACGTCCGCACGGACGACTCCAGGGCGCCGGAGTCCACCGGGGCGGCGGAGGAGGCCGCGGGTGAGGCGGCGGAACGCGAGGCGGACGGCGTCGCGCCGGGTCCGGCGGAACAGGACGTCAGCGTGACGAGGACGGCGGCGAGTACGGACAGCCCGGCGGGAAGAGTCAGTGCGGTGCGCATGTGCCCTGTGTATCGAAGATCCGCACGGTTCATCGGTCATGTGTACGAACTGTGACCGTTCTTCCGCGGCGCGGCGGAGTTCACCGGGCGGACCGGCGGGTTCAGCCCGAAAGTGGTGTCAGAGGTGCTGGAAGCACACGTACTGCCCGGATCCGCGGCAGTGAGGCGAAGGAGCAGGACCATGGCGGAGCTCACGCTCACCGCGTTCGTGTCCCTCGACGGGGTGATGCAGGCGCCCGGAGGCCCTGACGAGGACACCACGGGCGGGTTCGCGTACGGCGGCTGGCTGGCGCCCTTCGCGGACGAGGGCATGGGGGCCTTCATGAACGAGGTGTTCGACCGGTCGGGGGCCTACCTCCTCGGACGGCGTACGTATGACATCTTCTCGGCCTACTGGCCCCGGGTCACGGACCCGGAGGACCCGATCGCCTCCCGGCTCAACACGCTGCCGAAGCACGTCGTCTCCACGACCCTGACCGATCCCGGGTGGGAGAACACGACCGTCGTCGCGGCCGACGTGCCGGCGGAGGTCGCGCGGCTGAAGGAGCGGACGGCGGAGGGTGAGCTGCAGATCCACGGCAGCGGGATCCTGGCCCGGTCACTTCTCGAGCACGGACTGATCGACGAGATCAACCTGCTGGTCTTCCCGGTCTGTCTGGGCAGCGGCAGGCGCCTCTTCGCGGACGGCGGGAAGCCGACGGCCTTCGAGCTGACCGGTGTCCGGCCCACCGGCAGCGGCATCGCGATCCACACCTACCGGCCCGCGGGGGACGCGCGGTTCGGGACCGTCGGCGAGGTGTGAGGAGGCGGGCCGGCACCAGGGCCCGGGGGTGGGGTCCAGTCAGGGCTGCGGCCCAGGGCAGCCAGGACCAGGGGCAGCGTGCCGGGTCGGCCACGGCGGTCGGAGGGGATCCCCTCGTCCAGGGCGAGGCCTGGGCGGAACGCGGCGCCCGGGGCACGCCGTACGTCGCCGTCCGGCACGGCTCGGGCGATCGGCAGGGCCTCACGGAGCACGGGCTCCGGCAGGCGGACCGCGAGCCCGAGCGCTGAGGCGACATCCCAGGCGTGCGCCACGTAGTCGACGAAGTGAAAGCCGACGGCCCGGGGAGCGGGCACCGGCCGCACGGTGATCTCCGGCAGGGTGAACTGTCTTTCGGGCAGGCCGGGGGAGGCGAAGGCGTCCAGGACGGCCGTCGCGGCGGTCCGGTAGGCGCCGGCCGGGTCGTCCCCGAGGTCCCGCGTCCGCCAGGCGGAGGCGTCCGCTCCTTCTTCCCGCGATGCTGCGGCGAAGCCGTGGTGCTGTGCGGCCATGTGCTCCACCAGCTCACGCAAGGTCCACCGGCCGCACGGGGTCGGGCGCCCCCAGTCGCCGGAGCGGGCCTCGTCCACCACACGCACGGACTCCAGGACGGCGATGCGGTCGAGCAGGACGAGGTCCGCGGGTGTCCCGATCAGCTCCACGGGCCGCCTCCGGTCAGGATTCGCTCCGCGTCCGCCCAGAGCGGCGCGAGTCCGGTGCCGCCGACCGTCGGGAGGCCGGCGGTGGGGGCGCCCAGCGCCGTCTCGTGGAGGACCGACCGCATCACTCCGCGCCCCCGGAACGCCCGGACGACGCGCAGGTGGTCGGGCCGGGCGACGAAGCGCATCAGGGAAGCCTCGTCGGTCCATACGGTGACCGACCCCGACCGGTTCAGGCGAGGACCGGGGTCCATCCAGAGCCGGATGGCGACTGCTCCGGGCGTCTGTGGCCAGCTGCGCCGGAGCCGCATGCCCTCGAACGCGACGGCGGGCGTGCCCCACGGGCGGTGCGTGCTGAATTCGGTGATGCTGACGACGACGGCCGAGCCGGGGTCCGCACTGTCCGCCGCCGGACCGTTCTTCCAGGACGTCTTCCAGATGCCGGAGGGCATGACCGGCCCCCTTCGTCGAGGTGGGTGGGCCGGACCGGTGCCGCGGCCTCCCGTCGACGATATAACTATACGAACGGTCGTGCAGCTAATTCCTCCCGTCAGGGCGCCTCCGGCAGCAGGGACGGATCCGTGGCGGCGGCGTGCAGCCGCCCCAGGATGGCCCGCGCCGCCTTCGTGTAGCCGGGACTGTTGTTGTGCAGCACCGACTCCGCGTTGGCCAGTTCCATGAACGCGATGAGCTCGAAGGCCAGCTGGGAGACATCCGTGTCCGCGGCGAGCTCGCCCCGCGCCCTGGCCTCCTCGACGGTCTCCTCCACGAAGGTCACCCAGCCCGTCTGGGTGGAGGCCAGCGCGTCGTGCACCTTGCCGTCCCGTGAGTCGAACTCGGCGATCGTCGCGTAGAAGAAGCAGCCGCCGCTGAACACCCGGCGCCGGGAGTAGGAGAGCCAGCTCTCACACATGCGCCAGACGCGGCCGAGACCCGGCGGCGCCGCCCGGGTCGGTGTCAGCACGTGCTCGACGAAGACGGCCACGGCGGCCCGCACGGTGGCGAGCTGCAGTTCCTCCTTGGAGCCGAAGAGGGCGAAGACGCCGCTCTTGCTCAGCTTCAGTTCCGTGGCGAGCCGGCCGAGCGAGAGGCCCTCCAGCCCCTCGGTCGAGGCGACGTGGACCGCGCGCCCCAGCACCAGTTGTCTGGTCTGGTTCCCCCGCTCGACCCGTCCGTCCAGCCGCGCTCCACCCATGTGCCAACTCCGTGTGTCCGAGCGTCCCAGGACCGACATTCTAGGAGGAGCCGACACCGCCGGGAGACCGCTTCCGCCAGGGACGACCCCTGCGAACAGGTGGTCGGATCACCCTGCGGACAGAGGTTCCTGAGGGGGTCATCCGTTCGGTACGGTGATGGCTCCGCGTGTGAGCCGGCGAGGTCTCCACATCGTTCCCGTTGTGGAGAACCAGGAGCACCCGTGTCCTCTGCCGTCCTGCCCGCCGTCGCACCGTCCCGTCGCGCCTGGGTCACCGACCTGCCGCTCCTGCTGGTCGCCGCCGTCTGGGGAGCCAGCTACCTCGCCGCCAAGGGCATCACGACGACGCACACCGTGATCGCCGTCCTGGTGCTCCGCTTCGCGATCGTGCTGCCGGCCCTGGCCGTCGCCGGATGGCGCGGGCTCCGGGCGCTGAGCCGCCCGCAGTGGCGGGGTGCGGGCCTGCTGGGGCTGGTGCTCAGCGGGATCTTCCTGCTGGAGACCTACGGCGTCGTGCACACGTCGGCGACCAACGCCGGGCTCATCATCAGCCTCACCATGATCTTCACCCCCCTCGCGGAGGCGGCCGTGACCCGGGTCCGCCCGCCGGCGTCGTTCCTCGCGGCGGCCGGTCTCTCGGTCACCGGTGTCGTGCTCCTGACCCAGGGCGGCGGTTTCACCAGCCCGTCGACGGGCGATCTCCTGATGCTGCTCGCGGCCCTCGCCCGTACGGTCCACGTCCTGGCGATGGCGCGCATCAAGGCGGTCCAGGACGCCGACTCGCTCTCCCTGACCACGGTGCAGCTCGGCAGCGCGGTCGCCGTCTTCGCCGTGCTGGCCGCCGTGCCCGGGACCGGCCCCGCCCCGTGGACGGTGGCCGCGGGCTTCGGTGCCACCGAGTGGGCGGGGCTGCTCTTCCTCTCGGTCTTCTGCACGCTGTTCGCGTTCTTCGTGCAGATGTGGTCGGTGCGCCGCACCTCGCCGTCCCGCGTCAGCCTGCTGCTCGGGACGGAGCCGCTCTGGGCCGCCGCCGTCGGTATCGCCATCGGGGGCGAGCGTCTCGGTGCGCTGGGACTGCTGGGCGCGGTGCTCGTGCTGCTCGGCACCGCGTGGGGGCGCCGCCGCGCCGACGCCGCGTCCTGATCACGTCCTGGATCACGTCCTGATCGAGTCGGCCGCGATCATCACGGCCCCGCCGGTCACCACCAGGACGATGCCGGCGAAGAGTCCGTGGTCGTCGAGGACGGGGAGCCTCGCCACCACGGCCCACAGCCGGAACCAGCCCGTCCACTCGTAGAGCAGTCCGGCGGCGCCCTGCACGAACACGATGAACCCGGCCGTCTCCACGAATTTCTTCATGGTCCGAGCCTGGCGCGGGCCGCCCCGGGCCCGCGTCGGCCACCGGTCTGCCGTACCCCGACGGAAGTATCGAGTCGTGCGACTTCGGTATCGCGCCGGGGCGCAAGCGCCCGGCAGGGCCCGCCGACTGCGTAGCTTTACCGACATGCCCTCCACCTCCACGGAATACCCCTGGCTGCTGCCCTCGGCGCTGGCCGGTCACGAGAGGCCCGGCCCCTCTGGCGGACCGCGCCGGACCGTGCGGGACTGGGCCGTCGACATCACGCTCTTCCTCTGCGCAGCCGCGTTCGGGGTGGCCGTGCTCGCCGCGATCGACGCCGACGGCTCCACCCCCGGCGGTGTCGTGGTCGCCGACTCCCTGCTCGGGGCGGCCGCCTGCTGCGCCCTCTGGGTCCGGCGCCGATGGCCCGTGGCGGTCGGCGCGGTCCTCACGGTGCTGAGCATCGTGGAACCGGTGGCGGCCGGAGCCATGCTGATCGCGATGTTCAGCCTGGCGGTGCACCGTCCCTTCAGGCCGGTGGCCGTCGTCGGCGCGCTCGCCCTCGTCGCGGCGCCCGTACAGCCGATGCTGCGCCCGGACCCGTCCACCTCCTTCTTCACGTCCACCGTCATCGGAGTGCTGCTGGTCCTGCTCGTCCTCAGCTGGGGCATGGTCGTACGGTCACGGCGGCAGCTGGTTGTCACCCTGCGCGAACGCGCGCGCCGGGCTGAGGCCGAGGCGGAACTCCGCGCCGAGCAGGCCCAGCGGCTCGCGCGGGAGGCCATCGCCCGCGAGATGCACGACGTCCTCGCCCACCGGCTGACCCTGCTCAGCGTCCACGCGGGCGCCCTCGAGTTCCGGCCCGACGCGCCCCCGGCCGAGGTCGGCAGGGCTGCCGGAGTCATCCGGGACAGCGCCCACGAAGCCCTGCAGGACCTCCGCGAGATCATCGGCGTACTGCGCGCCCCGGGGGAGGGCGACGAGGGCAACAGGCCGCAGCCCACCCTCGTCACCCTGGACGCCCTGATCGAGGAGTCCCGCTCGGCGGGCATGGAGGTCACCCTGGACAACACCGTCGCCGAACCGGCCCGGGCGCCGGCGGCCACGGGGCGCACGGTCTACCGCATCGCCCAGGAAGCGCTGACCAACGCCCGCAAGCACGCACCCGGAGCGCCTGTCGGCGTCACGGTGGCCGGCGGGCCGGGCGACGGGCTGACCATCGAGGTCGGCAATCCGGCTCCCACCGCATCCTTCGAGGCGGTCCCCGGATCGGGACAGGGGCTCATCGGCCTGACCGAGCGCGCGAGCCTGGCGGGCGGCAGTCTGCACCACGGGCCCCGGCCGGACGGGGGATTCACGGTCCGGGCCCGGCTACCGTGGCCGGCATGAGCACTCCCACGCCTCCGGAGGCGACACCGGTCCGGCTGGCCGTCGTCGACGACGACCCTCTCGTGCGGGCCGGCCTGGCCCTCATGCTCGGCGGTGCGGAGGGCATCGAACTCGTCGGGGAGGGTGCCGACGGGACCGAGGCCGCCGCCCTCGTCGCCCGCACGCACCCCGACGTCGTACTCATGGACATCCGGATGCCCGGCATGGACGGGCTCGCCGCGACCGAGGAGCTGCGGCGACGGCCCGGCGCCCCCGAGGTCATCGTCCTGACCACCTTCCACGCCGACGAGCAGGTCCTGCGGGCCATCCGCGCGGGGGCGGCGGGCTTCGTCCTCAAGGACACCCCGCCCGCGCAGATCGTCGACGCCGTCCTGCGGGTCGCGGCCGGTGAACCCGTTCTCTCACCCGCCGTCACCCGGCGGCTCATGGCCCGCGCGGCAGGAGGACCGGCCGACGACCGGCAGGCCCGTGGCGCCCGCGCCCGGCAGCGGTTCTCCGCGCTGGGCGAGCGCGAGCAGGACGTGGCCGCGGCCGTCGGGCGGGGCAGCTCCAACGCGGAGATCGCGGCGGAGCTCCATCTGAGCGTGGCCACCGTGAAGGCGCACGTGTCCCGGATCCTCACCAGGCTCGGGCTCAACAACCGTGTCCAGATCGCCCTGTTGGTGCACGACGCCGGTCTCCTCCATGAGGACGAGGACGGCGCGGGAGGCGGCCGCCTAGGCTGAAGGGGTCAGACCGGACGAGGGGGCGGGACGATGTCGGTGGTCGATCTGCGCGGTGCGCGCGACTTCAACGCGAATCCGTACGGCTACTACGCGAAGCTGCGTGCGGAGGGCCCGGTGCACGAGGTCCGCACCGATGACCTGGAGCGGGTGTGGATGATCGTCGGCTACGACGAGGCCCGTGCGGCCCTCGCGGACCAGCGGTTCAGCAAGGACTGGCGGACGACGGAACTCTGGTCGGCGTCGAGCAACCCGATCAACGCCAACATGCTGGAGATGGACGCCCCGCACCACACCCGGCTGCGGAAACTCGTCGCCGGCGTGTTCACCGCGCGTCGGATCGAGGCTCTGCGCCCGCGGGTCGAGCAGATCACCGCGGAGCTCCTCGACGCGATGGTGCCCGCGGGCCGCGCCGACCTCGTCGACGCGTTCGCCTTCCCGCTGCCGATGACCGTCATCTGCGAACTCATCGGCGTACCCGACATCGACCGGGACGCGTTCCGCCGGATGTCCAACGCCATCGTCACACCGGTCTCGGCGGAGAAGGAGAGCGAGGCGGTCCACGAGATGGGCGCCTATCTCGACGAGTTGATCGAGGACAAGCGCTGCGCACCGGGCGACGACCTGATGAGCGCCCTGATCCAGGCACGCGTGGAGGACGGCGACAGCCTGTCGCGCGACGAACTGACCGGCATGGCGTTCCTGCTCCTGGTGGCCGGCCACGAGACGACCGTGAACCTGATCTCCAACGGCGTACGGGCGCTCCTCGACCACCCGGAGCAACTGGCCCTGCTGCGCGACAGGCCGGAACTGATCGACAACGCGGTCGAGGAGATGCTCCGCTACGACGGCCCCGTCGGGACGGCGACCTTCCGCTTCGCCCGTGAACCCGTCACCATCGGCTCCGTCGTCATTCCCCGCGGCGAGGCGGTGCTCGTCGCGCTGGGCTCCGGCGGCCGGGACGCCGGCCGCTATCCGGATCCGGACACCTTCGACATCCGGCGCCAGGCGCAGGGACACCTGGCCTTCGGGCACGGCATCCACTTCTGCCTGGGCGCTCCGCTGGCCCGGATGGAGGGCCGCATCGCGATCCGGGCGCTGCTGGACCGGTGTCCCGGGCTCGAACGGGACCCGGACGGCGGGGAGCCCGACTGGCTGCCCGGCCTGCTGCTGCGGGGGGTGCGTCGCCTGCCGGTGCGCTGGTGAGGTGAAATGGCAGCCATGACCGAACTATCGCTCGGCACGGCGCAGCAAGTCCTCGACAGCCAGCCCTTCAGCGCGCTCGTCGGCGCACGCATCTCGGAGTTCGGGGCCGGCACAGCCGTCCTCGAGATCGACGTGCGCGACGAACTCACCCAGCAGAACGGTTACCTGCACGGCGGTGTCGTGTCCTACGCGGCCGACAACGCGCTCACCTTCGCCGCCGGGACGACGCTCGGGGCCGCCGTCCTGACCGGTGGTTTCTCCATCCAGTACGTCCGCCCGGCGAGCGGCCGCACCCTGACCGCCCGCGCCGAGGTCGTCCACACCGGCCGCCGCCAGGCGGTGGTGCGCTGCGACCTGTACACCGTGGACGACGAGGGGGCCGAGACACTGTGCGCGGTGGCACAGGGGACCGTTCTGTCCGCCCTCCCGACGACCTGAAGGGCACCACGTTGACCACGGACACCTTGCTCGACCTCGGCGCACTCGGCGACGACTTCATCCGCGACCCGTATCCCGTCTACGCGCGCCTGCGCGCCCGCGGGCCGGTGCACCGGGTCCGCATCCCGGAGGGCACGGAGGCCTGGCTGGTCGTCGGGTACGAGGCGGGGAGGGCCCTCCTCGCCGACCAGCGGCTCTCCAAGGAGTGGCACAGGGCGTCGCCCTCCCTGGACGTCGGCAAGGTCTCCGCGGGGACGTCCATGCTCAGCAACGACGCGCCGGCCCACACCCGGCTGCGCAGGCTGGTGGCCCGGGAGTTCACCCCGCGCCGTATGGAGCGGCTCGCCCCGCGTGTCCAGGAGATGACGGACGGACTCCTCGATTCCATGACCGGCGGGACGGTCCGGAGCGCCGACCTGGTCAAGGCGCTGTCGTTCCCTCTGCCGATGGCCGTCATCTGCGATCTGCTGGGTGTGCCCACACTGGACCGGCAGGCGTTCCGCACCTGGTCCAACACGGCGGTGTCGTCCCTGGACTCCGAGGCCCGCGGCCTGGCCACCGCCGCCATGACCCGGTACCTGGCCGGGCTGCTCGCGGAGAAGCGCGCGGCGCCCGGGGACGACCTGATCAGTGCGCTGATCCACACGGCGGACGACGACGGCGACCAGCTCTCCGCCGACGAACTCATGGGCATGGCCTGGCTGCTGCTCGTCGCCGGGCACGAGACCACGGTCAACCTCATCTCCAACGGCGTCCTGAGCCTGCTGACCCATCCGGAGCAACTGGAGTCCCTGCGAGCGGACTTCGGCCTCATCGACAACGCGGTCGAGGAGACGCTCCGCTACGAGGGGCCCGTCGAGACCCCCACGTACCGCTTCACCACCGAGCCGCTCGACGTCTCGGGCACGGTGATCCCGGGCGGCGGTGAGCTCGTCCTGATCGCGATGGCCGGCTGCGACCGCGACCCCGCCCGCTACCCGGACGCCGACCGGTTCGACATCACGCGGGACACCCGCGGGCACGTCGCCTTCGGCCACGGCATCCACTACTGCCTGGGTGCTCCCCTGGCCCGCATCGAGGCCCGCATCGCCATCAGGACACTCCTGGAGCGCTGTCCGGAGCTGCGGCTCGACACGGATCCGGCCCGGCTCCGCTGGCGTACGGGCATGCTGCTCCGGGGGCCGCAGAGCCTGCCCGTGGCCTGGTAGCGGGCTTCAGGCCCCGGTGATCTCGGTGAGCCGCACCGGGCGGCGCTCCGCGCGCGACAGCTCGCAGGCCTCGGCGACGCGCAGCGCGTGCAGCGCCTCCCGGCCGTCGCACGGGTTCTCCCGCTCGCCGCGCACGACACGGAGGAACGCGTCCAGTTCGGCCTCGTACGCGGGGGCGAACCGCTCCAGGAAGCCGGGCCACGGCTTGGCGGGCGCGGACGGGCCCTGCGGCTCGGCCGACGTGAGAGGGGTGCGGTCGTCGAGGCCCACGGCGATCTGGTCCCGCTCGCCGGCCAGTTCCATGCGCACGTCGTAACCGGCCCCGTTGCACCGGGTGGCCGTCGCCGTGGCGAGGGTGCCGTCGTCCAGGGTCAGCAGTGCCGCCGCCGTGGCCACGTCACCCGCCTCGCGGAACATCGCGGGGCCCGCGTCCGACCCGGTGGCGTACACCTCCGTCACCTCACGGCCCGTCACCCAGCGCAGGATGTCGAAGTCGTGCACCAGGCAGTCCCTGAACAGGCCTCCGGAGAGCGGGAGATACGCGGCGGGCGGGGGAGCGGGGTCGGAGGTGGCCGCCCGGACGGTGTGCAGCCGGCCCAGGGCGCCGCCGCGCACGGCGGTGCGCGCGGCGGCGTATCCGGCGTCGAAGCGCCGCATGAAACCGAGCTGGAGCACGCTGCCCGCCCGCTCGACCTCACGCAGGGCGCCCAGTGTCCCCGCCAGGTCCAGCGCGATCGGCTTCTCGCAGAAGGCGGGCAGACCGGCCCGGGCCGCAAGGCCGATGAGACCGGCGTGTGCCGAGGTGGCCGAGGCGATCACCACGGCGTCCACGCCCGCGGCGAGGACCTCCTCGGCGGACGTGACGGCGATGGCCCCCGTCAGCGCGGCGACCTGTGCGGCGCGGCCGGCGTCGGGGTCCGTCACCACCAGGGAGGCGACCTCCGGATGACGTGCCAGGACGCCCGCGTGGAAGGAACCGATCCTGCCCGTGCCGATGAGTCCGATGCGCATGGACCCAACGTGCCGCCCCTCAGTCGCACTGTCAACTATATGTCCTGACAAATCGAAGGGTGCGGCGCGACGCCACGGGGTACGCTCCGTGCCGTGCCCAAACCCGCCGCCGACTCCGCCGCCCTGGGGCTGGGCGTGGACCGCACCAGTCCCGTCCCGCTCTACTACCAGCTGGCCCAGCAGCTGGAGGCGGCCGTCGAGCAGGGGCGGCTCGCGCCCGGCAGCCTCCTCGGTAACGAACTGGAGCTCGCCGCACGCCTCGGGCTCTCCCGTCCCACCGTCCGCCAGGCCATCCAGTCGCTCGTCGACAAAGGGCTGATGGTGCGCCGGCGCGGTGTCGGCACCCAGGTCGTGCACAGCCGCATCAGGCGCCCGCTCGAACTGAGCAGCCTCTACGACGACCTGGAGACGGCCGGCAGGCAGCCGGCGACCAAGGTCCTGCGCAACACGGTCGAGCCGGCCACGCCGGAGACCGCGGCCGCGCTCGGTGTGGAGGAGGGCAGTGAGGTCCATCTCGTCGAGCGGGTGCGGTACGCCCACGACGAGCCCATGGCGCTCCTGCGCAACCACCTGCCGCCACGGCTGCTCGACCTCTCCACCGAGCGGCTGGAGGCGACCGGCCTCTACCGGATGATGCGCGCCTCCGGCATCACCCTGCACAGTGCCCGGCAGACCGTGGGTGCCAGGGCCGCCACCGCCGAGGAGGGCGAGCTGCTCGCGGAACCGGTGGGCGCACCGCTGCTGACCATGGAGCGCACCACCTTCGACGACGGCGGCCGGGCGGTCGAATTCGGGTCACACGTCTACCGCGCCTCGCGGTACGCCTTCGAGTTCCAGCTGCTCGTCCGGCCCTGAGCGCCCGGGCCGCGGCCCTCCGGTCAGAATGTTCGGACACAATCATTGACGTGGTCATGCTAGGTCGTTAGAACGGCGGAAGGGCGCGCCCCGCGCCCCTGCCGGGCCGCACCGGACCGGGCTCGGGGATACTTGGCCCGCCGGGCGGCGAGACCGCTCCCCCGGCTCACCAGGCAGCACAACGAGCAGCACTAGAAGGGCACGGCGTCGTGGCAAGGGTTCGGACAGGGGTACGCGCGATGGGCGCCGTGCTGGCAGCGGTGCTGGCGGCCTCCCTCGCGGGATGCAGCAGCACCGGCGGCAAGCGGGCGGAGGAGCGCGCGGCCCAGCAGGCCGCCGAGGGCCGGTCCGCGGTGAACACGCCCCGCTGGACATTCGCCATGGTCACCCACTCGGGTGATGGCGACACCTTCTGGGACATCGTCCAGAAGGGTGCCAAGCAGGCGGCCGACAAGGACAACATCAACTTCCTGTACTCGCACAGCGACGAGGGCCAGCAGCAGGCCGAGCTCGTCCAGACCGCGATCGACAAGAAGGTCGACGGCCTGATCGTCTCGCTGGCCAAGCCCGACTCGATGAAGACCGTCGTGGCCAAGGCCGTCAAGGCCGGAATCCCCGTCATCACGGTGAACTCCGGCTCCGCCGAGTCCAAGGCCTTCGGCGCGCTCACCCACATCGGGCAGGACGAGTCCATCGCCGGCGAGGCGGTCGGCGACGAGCTGAGCCGGCGCGACCGCAAGAAGGTCCTCTGCGTCCTGCACGAGCAGGGCAACGTCGGCCACGAGCAGCGCTGCGCCGGGGCGAAGAAGACCTTCGACGGGACGATGCAGAACCTCTACGTCGACGGCACCAACATGCCCGACGTCCAGTCCTCCATCGAGGCCAAGCTGAGCGCCGACGAGGACATCGACGCCGTCGTCACCCTCGGCGCGCCGTTCGCCACCGCCGCCGTCAAGGCGAAGCGGACCGCGGGCAGCGAGGCCGAGGTCGACACCTTCGACCTCAACGCGAGCGTCGCCGCCGGCCTCCAGGACAAGTCGCTCGGCTTCGCCGTCGACCAGCAGCCCTACCTCCAGGGGTACGAGGCCGTCGACCTGCTCTGGCTCTACCGCTTCAACCAGAACGTGCTCGGAGGCGGCCTCCCGGTCCTGACCGGACCGCAGGTCATCACGGCCGAGGACGCCGACGCACTCGCCGAGTACACGGACCGGGGGACGCGATGACGGCGACCGGGCAACCGGCGGCGCCCAGCACCGACGAACGCCTGCTGCGCACCTCCCCGCTGCGCAAGCTGCTCGGCAGGCCCGAGCTCGGCTCGGTCGTCGGAGCCGCGGCCGTCTTCCTCTTCTTCGCGATCGTCGCCGACAGCTTCCTCCAGGCCTCCAGCCTCGGAACGGTGCTGTACGCGGCCTCCACCATCGGGATCATGGCGGCGCCCGTGGCGCTCCTGATGATCGGCGGCGAGTTCGACCTCTCCGCCGGTGTGATGGTGACCAGCTCCGCGCTGATCTCCTCGATGTTCAGCTACCAGATGACCGCCAACGTCTGGGTGGGCGTCTCCGTGTCGCTGCTGGTCACCCTCGGCTTCGGCGCGTTCAACGGCTTCATGCTGACCCGCACCAAGCTCCCGAGCTTCATCATCACGCTCGGCACGTTCCTGATGCTGACCGGCCTGAACCTCGGCTTCACCAAGCTGATCAGCGGCACGGTCTCGACCAAGGCCATCGGGAACATGGAGGGATTCGACTCCGCCCGCAAGATCTTCGCGTCCTACCTCACCGTCGGCGGCGTCGAGCTGAAGGTGACCATCCTGTGGTGGGCCGCGCTCGTCGCGATCGCCACCTGGATCCTGATCCGCACCCGTTTCGGCAACTGGATCTTCGCCGTCGGCGGCCAGTCCGACGCCGCCCGCGCCGTCGGCGTCCCGGTGATCCGCACCCGGATCGGGCTCTACCTCGGCGTCGCCTTCGCCGCCTGGGTCTCCGGGCAGCACCTGCTCTTCTCGTACGACGTGGTGCAGTCCGGCGAGGGCGTCGGCAACGAGCTGATCTACATCATCGCGGCCGTCATCGGCGGCTGTCTGATCACCGGCGGCTACGGCTCGGCGATCGGCTCCGCCGTGGGCGCGGTCATCTTCGGCATGACCAGCAAGGGCATCGTGTACGCGGAGTGGAACCCCGACTGGTTCAAGTTCTTCCTGGGAGCGATGCTGCTCCTGGCCACCCTGCTCAACGCATGGGTACGCAAGCGTGCGGAGGCGACGAAATGACGGCCACCCAGGCTCCCGCCCCCCGGGACACGGCCGGCCGGGCGCTCGTCGAGCTCGACGGTGTCAGTAAGTACTACGGCAACATCAAGGCTCTGGAGAACGTCTCGCTGGAGGTCCACGCGGGAGAGATCTCCTGCGTCCTCGGCGACAACGGCGCCGGCAAGTCCACCCTCATCAAGATCATCGCGGGGCTCCACCGGCACGACGCCGGGACGTTCCTGATCGAGGGCGAGGAGACCACGCTCGCCAACCCGCGTGACGCGCTGGACCGGGGCATCGCCACCGTCTACCAGGACCTCGCCGTCGTTCCGCTCATGCCGGTCTGGCGCAACTTCTTCCTCGGCTCGGAGCCGACGAAGGGCTCCGGTCCGTTCAAGCGCCTCGATGTGAGGCGGATGCGCGAGACGACCCGCGCGGAGCTCCTCCGCATGGGCATCGACCTGCGGGACGTCGACCAGCCCATCGGCACCCTGTCCGGCGGCGAACGCCAGTGCGTGGCCATCGCCCGCGCGGTGTACTTCGGTGCCAAGGTCCTCGTCCTCGACGAGCCGACCGCGGCGCTCGGCGTCAAGCAGTCCGGGGTCGTCCTGAAGTACGTCGCGGCCGCCAGGGACGCCGGACTCGGCGTGGTCCTCATCACGCACAACCCGCACCACGCCTACCTCGTGGGTGACCGGTTCGTCCTGCTCAAGCGCGGCACGATGTCCGGAAGCCACACCAAGGACGGCGTCACACTGGACGAACTGACCCGTCAGATGGCGGGCGGGAGCGAGCTCGACGAGCTCAGCCACGAGCTCGAGCGGGCCCCGGCTCCGGACCACCCCGGCGGCCGTCCCGACGCCGACGACACCCCGTAATCCCCGTCCGCCATTCCCGGGCCCCCGGGCCGGAGGCCGGTTCCGGGGGCCCGGGAATGGCAGAATCGTGGTTGGCGGGCGCCGTCCGCCGCCGGACGGACCGCCGCCCGGCCCCCCGACCTGCGCAGGGACGATGAGCACGTACCGCGACTTCACACACCGCGGCTCCGCCCGCGCGACCGTCCTGCGGACCGTGGGCACCAGGGAGCGGCGCTCGCACCTCACGGCGCCCCGGGTCCCCACCGTGGGCATCGACATCGGCGGGACGAAGGTGATGGCCGGCGTCGTCGACGCGGACGGCAACATCCTGGAGACCCTGAAGACCGAGACGCCGGACAAGTCCAAGAGCCCCAAGGTCGTCGAGGACACCATCGTCGAACTGGTCCTGGACCTCTCCGACCGGCACGACGTGCACGCCGTGGGAATCGGCGCGGCGGGCTGGGTCGACGCGGACCGCTCCAAGGTGCTGTTCGCCCCGCACCTCGCGTGGCGGGACGAACCCCTCCGTGACGCCATCGCCTCCAGGCTGGTGGTCCCCGTGATGGTCGACAACGACGCCAACACCGCGGCGTGGGCGGAGTGGCGCTTCGGCGCGGGCCGCGGCGAGGACCACCTGGTCATGATCACGCTGGGCACCGGCATCGGCGGCGCGATCCTGGAGGACGGGCACGTCAAGCGGGGCAAGTACGGCGTCGCGGGTGAGTTCGGTCATATGCAGGTCGTGCCGGGCGGGCACCGCTGCCCGTGCGGCAACCGCGGATGCTGGGAGCAGTACAGCTCGGGCAACGCCCTCGTGCGCGAGGCCAGGGAGCTGGCCGCGGCGGACTCCCCGGTCGCCTACGGCATCATCGAGCGGGTCAAGGGCAACATCCCGGACATCACCGGACCGCTCATCACCGAGCTGGCCCGCGAGGGCGACGCCATGTGCGTCGAGCTCCTCCAGGACATCGGCCAGTGGCTCGGTGTCGGCATCGCCAACCTCGCGGCGGCCCTGGACCCCTCCTGCTTCGTCATCGGCGGTGGCGTCAGCGCGGCCGACGACCTGTTGATCGGCCCGGCCAGGGACGCCTTCAAACGCCATCTGACCGGGCGCGGCTACCGCCCCGAGGCCCGGATCGCGAAGGCGCAGCTCGGCCCCGAGGCGGGTATGGTCGGCGCCGCCGACCTGGCCCGCCTGGTCGCCCGCAGGTTCCGGCGGACCAACCGCCGCCGGGTCGAGCGCTACGAGCGGTACGCGCAGTTCTACGACCAGGCAGCGAGCACCATCCGGAACACCCGCAGCACCCGCACCGACTGATCCGCGGGCCGCGCGCAGCGGCACCCGCCCACACCCGCACCCCGCTCCGTACCGCAGCTTCGAGGGATCACCGACCATGACCGCAGCCGAGCAGAACATCGTGCCGCGCCAGCCCCCGTCGTCCGGCTCCGCCGGCTCCCCGGGCGACGGCGACGGGACCCCTCCGCAGGACCGGCGCAGGACGATCCGCCGGCGGCTGATCACGCTGACGATCATCGTGCTGCTCATCGGGATCCCGGCCGGCTACCTGGTGATCTCCGCCGGCCAGAGCCGCCGCTCCGGCAAGGACAAGGAGGCCGAGGCCTCCGCCCAGGGGCTGCGCGAGGACTGGCCCTCCGGGATGCAGCGCAGGATCTTCGAGCTGCCCATCCCGGGCAACGCGATCGGGGTCCAGTACTACGAGACGAACAACTGGAAAGCCAGCCGGATGTACGTGAAGTTCCGTACGACCTCCGCCGGGCTCGACCGCTTCCTGAGCGGTGTCGGCACCGGCCGGGCCGCGCTGGAGACCGGCAAGGTGACCATCGCCGAGCGGGACGTCAAGATCACCGGCTGGTACTTCGGACCGGGCGTCGACTGGGCCGGAACGGTCCACAAGAACAAGAAGCCGCGCCCCACCCAGAGCATCACCGTCAACATGACCGACCCGGCTGCTCCGGTCGTCTACGTGGTCTCGGCGGCGACCCCCTGACGCAGGGCGGGCGGGACGCCCGTCATCCGGCCGCAGGGTCCGCGCACTCGGAGCAAGGGCTTCGCCGTGCGGCCGGAGTCGCCGACCGCTCCGGTTTCCCTGGTCCGGGGCGTCAGGTGAACGTCACCGTCAGAAGACCGGTCTGCCGCGTGATGTCGGAGCCGAGACAGTCGAGCACCTCCAGGCTGGGGTACACGGCGATCCGTACGGACACCGCGCCGAGCCCGTAGCCGGCGGTCACGGTTCCCGTGGAGGTGACGATCTCCTGGTTGACCGCGTGCACGACCGCGGTGACGGGATAGGTGACGGTGCTCGTCTGCCCGCCCTGCCAGTGGTACGTCACGACATTCTGGACGAGAGTGTCGCCCAGCCCCTGTGCCAGGCAGCTCACCTGCTGTTCGAACACGGTGTAGGCGCTTCCTCCGGCGAACGGCCCGGTGCAGCCTCCGCCCCCGTCGGTTCCGAGCTTCTCGGTCACGCCTTGTGTCGTCTGCCGGGGCAGCGGGCCGAGCGGCGGGGAGTAGTCGACGGTAGCCGTGCCCGTGCAGACGATCAGGCTGGTCTCGGCCTGAGCGGGAGTCGCGACGACCAGGTGTGCGGCGACGAGCGCGAAGGCGCCCATGAGGGCAGCGACGAACTTGCGCATGATCTTCCCTACGGTGCGAACGCGGCGGCCGTGCCCCTGCGTTGACGTGTGGGTGCCTTGCGTGCCGGTGACTCGTGGCGCGCCCGTGTCCGTGCCGTCCGGTGGAGGCCCGGCAGGCCCTGAGTGTTCCGTGCGTGGCCGGAGGTTCCGTTCCGGACCGTGCCGCCACGACCACTGTCAGTATGCTCGCGCGGGCAGATCGTCAGCAATGGCGCGGACAGGACGGCTTGCGCGGCGCACCGCTGCGTCGCGGGTCGAACAGGACCCGCCACCGGCCACCGGCATGAACGGGGCCCCACTGCTCCAGGCCGGCCGGGCGCGACGGAGGGCTGCCGACGGGTGGTCGCACGGTGAACCGGACGGGCCGCCGGCCGGGGAGCCGGTCAACGACGCCTGGTGCGCCAGAGCGACGCGCAGCCGCTCACGTTCAGGATGAGCGTCGTGACGAGGAGCACCCAACGCCACGCGTCCCTGCCGGACATGTCCTCGGGGACGCCGAGGTTCCAGATGAGACGCAGGATCCCGGGAAGGATCAGGGCCAGTGCGATTCCGCTCCACTTCTGACCGACCGTCCAGTGCCGGGATCGCCACACGATCACGACCGCGGCGAGGTCCATGGCCTCGAACAGCAGGAGGAGCGCCGGTGCGACGTCCGCCAGGGTCAGCAGGCCGACGAGCCCGTTGGTGAGCAGAAGGGCGACGGGAAGCCAGGCGGGGGACCTGGGGCGCCCGGTGCGCGGGGCGGGGGCGGTCTGCATGTGTACGTCCTTCGGTGTCGGCGCCGGCGGAGCCCGCCCGGCCGGCCTTGAGCCGGTCAGCGGTGCTGTCGGGCGTGATCGGCGGCGTGTCGGCCGCTTGAGCAGGGGGCCGGCGCCTGCTCAGGCAGCGGTGAACGCCTTCGCCGCCGGAGCGAACTCGATGCCGAGCAGCTCCTCCACCGGCGCGTACACCTCGGGCATGTGCATCGTCGTGGAGAGCAGGAGACCGCCGGCCGGGGCGACCAGGACGCTGATCGGCCGGCCCACCTCCACGTCCGCGGAGGCGAGCGGCTGCCCGTTCTCGTCGAACGTGGTGATCAGGTCGGGGAACGCGGCCCGGCGGCCGGAGTCCAGGTCGAGCGCCATGTACTCGTTGACGAAGTGCAGCGTGGTGCCCGCCGCGTCGTCGAGTACGGCGACGCCGACGTCCAGGCCCTCGCGCTGTTCGCAGCGGTACTCACGTACGGTGCCGGCCGCGGCGATCTCACCGCCGAGCTGCGCGGCGACGCCGGCCGGCCCCTCCGCGAGGAACCGGCGGCCCAGTTCGATGGCGAAGCTCACCGCGCCGGGCGCGCCGTTCTCCACCGCGTAGCCGACCTCGACCGGGTTGCGGGCCACACCGACCCAGCCGCCCGCTTCGACGGACGCGCGCCGGACCACGTTCGACGTGGCCTCCAGGCCGCCGGAGACGGAGCCCTCGACGTAGGCGTACGGCTTGCCGCCCGCGTAGCCCTGGTACGAGCGGTAGTCGTCGACGAGGTGGAGGCCCATCGCGCCCATCACGCTCGAGGGGTGGGCGCGGCCGTTGCAGGCCAGGTCGATGACGGGGAGGCCGGTCATCGCCGAGTGGAACCAGCCGTTGATGGTGGTCTCGGCCCCGTTCTCGTTCGTGTGGACCGCCACGAGCTGCCGGGGCAGATCACGGCGCAGCAGCTCCAGCGCGCGCAGCAGATGGGTGGGCAGCACCAGCGGGTCGGGCGCGGCCGGGGCACCGACCAGGGCCACGGTCGCCGTCAGGTCCTCGGCCGCGAACTCATCGGCCGTCCACAGCTCCGGCATGCCGATCTGGAGGGCCAGTTCGGCGGTGCGCAGGCCCCGCTCGACGAATCCGCCGCCGCCTCCGCCCAGTACGGCGCCGCCGTACACGGCCGCGCGGATGTCGTCATGGGTCAGCTGTCGCTTCACGGGTGTCTCCCAGGGTGGTTCTGTGCGGGTGTGCGAGAGGGCGTACGGGCGTCCGGCTACCTGGTGGCCTTGAACACGCCGTTGCCGAAGGAGTAGAGGGCGTCGCCGGCGATCGCGCCGCCCGCGAAGACCTCCAGGTCCTGCTTGGCCTTCGGGCCGAGCACGCGCGGTGCGAGGATGCGGACGGCGACGCCTGCGGCGACCATCCAGCCGGCCATCGGCGTGGTGATCAGCAGCCCGGTCGCCAGCAGGATGCCGAGCTGGCGCTTCGAGCCGCCGATCAACTGCACGATCGCGCCGGGGACCGCCCACAGAGCGAGGTTCCGGGCGGTCTCGGCGGACGGGCCCGCCTTGATCGCGGCGACGTACGCGGCGTCGATCGGGGCGGTCTGCCCGTTGTCGAAGAAGATCCGGTACGAGACGAGCACGACGACGATGGCGACGCCGAAGCCGATCATCGCGGCGATCAGCTGCTGGCGCCGGCCCTCCAGTTCGAAGGCCGGGTCGGCGCTCTCGCCGCGCAGCAGGTAGCCCGCCTTGAGGTCGTAGCCCATGTCGGCGAAGGCCGGACCGGTCGCGGCGGTGAAGCCGGACAGCACGACGAGCGCCTCGGGCGGGAAGCCTATGAGGATTCCGAGCAGCAGCGTGATCAGGGCGATCGCGAAGGCCGGGAACCAGCCGGAGTGCATGGAGGCGATCCCGACGAGCAGTTCGTGGAGGAACGCGGCGACGGTGGCGTAGAAGAGGAAGCCGATCAGCATGCCGGGGCTCATGTGCGTGGCGGCGCCGGTACCGAACGCCAGCAGGACCGAGATCACGAGGTAGGCGCCGAAGCCGAGCCGCATCGAGCGGCCCAGGTGCCGGGCGCCCGCCCGCGTGCTGCCGGGGGTGCCTGCCGGTGCGGCCGCGCGGGCGTCGTCCGCCGTGGCACGACGGGCCTCGAGGATGGTGCGGCCGACCTGGAACAGGGCGACGAGACCGGCCCCCATCATCATGCCGTGCGGCAGGTACATCGAGTCGAGATCGAGGCCGAACAGCGGGTCGGCGTACTGGCTGGACAGCAGACCGACGCCGAAGGCGGCCATGGCGCCGAACCCACCGATCAGAGCCACGCCGAACGCCGACATGGGCAGCGTGAAGGCGGCTCCGGCCAGTCCGGTCAGCAGGCCGAGCCCGAGCACCTTGGCGCGCCGGCCGCCCTCGTCGCCCGCCTTGATGGCCTCGGCGGCGGCGAGCCCCGGAGGCCAGGGGTTCTCCGCGGGGAAGGCCGGGGTGTCGTACATCCGGTAGAGCAGCCAGGCGTCGACCAGCATCGCGGCGGAGACCCCGATCAGCATCGGGATGATCATGTTGTCCATCCCGAACAGGAACGGGATGCCGATCGGCAGGAACAGGCTGTTCGCCGCGCCGAAGGTGGCCGAGGAGATGCTGGTCTGCGCCAGGTTCTGCGCATGCACCGAGCGGAAACCACGGAACAGGGCGAGCGGCACCCGGGCCAGCGTCATCGCGGCCAGCGCACCGATCAGTGAGGTGCTGGGGGTGACACCGAGCGTGGCGAGCAGCTGCACGCCCACGACGGCGCCGAACACGCTGAGCACCACGGTGAGGATGAGATTGCCGGGTGCCAGGGCCCGGGGATGGCGTCGGCCCTCACCCGCCGTGGGCGGGCTGTCGGCCTGCGGCGAGGCGTCAGTGCTCATGGGTATGCGGTGCTCCCGTGCGGGTCGGCGCTTGTCAGCCGCCTGGGTGAGTTCTAGAATCTGGAACCGTAAGTGAAAATGTGGATATCCATGGATCATCCATACGGCGTACTCTGCCGTCAAGGTCCCGGCTCGCCTTCTCGGTATGTGGGCGGTCCGGAGTCCCGGGCGAGGGGCGGTCACGGGCGTGCCCGGCCGCCCCTTACGATCGGACGACACGACTCGGGGGAGCTCGGGGGAGGCGGAACCACGGTGAGCACACTCGCCAACGCGCGCGATGTCCTGCGGCTGATGGCGCGCCTGCAGCGCGACCTGACCGTGACGGATGTCGCGGGGGCGCTGGACCTGCCCAAGAGCTCCGTCTCGCGGACGCTGAGCATGATGGCCGACTACGGCTTCCTGGACCGCGACCCGATGAGCCGCGCCTACCGCCCCGGGGCGCTCGTCATGGAGGCCTCGTACCACTTCCGCGCGTCGCGCAGCACGGCCTCACTGCTGGAGGAGGAGCTGGCCAGGCTGGTCGCGGACATCGGGTACACGGGGTACGTGGACGTGCTCGACGGGGCCGAGTCGCTCGTGCTCCACATGCGGCTCGGGACGACCGGCGCCCTCCAGGCCTACACCCCGGCCGGCACCCGGGCACCGGCCTACGCCAGTTCGATGGGGCGGGCCCTGCTCGCCCGCCTGGACGACGCGCAGGTGCTGCGGCTCGTCGACGCTCGCCTCGAACAGAGCACCGGCTCGGCGCCGCGCACCCCCGGTGAACTGACCTCCTGCCTGGCCCGGGTGCGCGCCGACGGGTGGGAGTCCTCGCGCGGAGAGTACGTACCGAACGTCGCCGGGGTCTCAGCCGCCGTGCTCGACAGTGACACGGGCCAGATCTTCGGCATAGGGGTCGCGTTGCCCGCGCCCGAGCTGCATGACGAGAACGCGGCCCGCTTCGGCCGGGCGGTGCGCGACGCCGCCCTGCGTGTCGGCAAGCGCATCGGCGACCCGTACTGGCTGCGCTACGTGGAGACCGATACCAGCCGCTGAGGCCTCATCAGCTCAGCAGGGGGCCGAGGGCCGCCCCGACCACCGCCCCGGGCGTCAGGACCGGCACGGTGAGCCCGGCCGCGCGCAGCGCCTGACGGTGCCGTGCCCCGTAGCCCATGCAGTCGAGCATCAGGGCGTCCGCTCCCGCGTCGAGGTGCGTGCGAGCCGCTGCGTGCAGGGCCGAGTCGTCTTCGGCGTACGGCGAGGCCGTGGTGAACGCCGGGTCCTGGACGACGGCCTGCCACTTCTCACGGGCCTCGGTGACCTGCTCGGGCAGCGGGACGACGATCCCGACCCGGCTGCCCCGCAACACCGTGCCGACGTATCCCGTCACCAGCACGTCGGGCTCGACGAGCCGCGCCCGCCGAGTCCGCAGGCCGGGGAACTCGCCCGTGCACAGGAGCACCACGACGTCGGCGCCGTCGTCCTCCACCCGTGTGACACGGGTCTGCATCCCGGCTCCCACGGCCTCGGCGTCCAGTGTCACGGAGCTGCCGTCGGCCAGACGGGTCAGCAGGGTCGCGCGCCCTTCCGTCGCCCCGTAGCGGAGCTCGATCTCCCGGCGGGTCAGACCGTCGAGGAAGCCGGCGTGCCGTACTCGCGCGGTCGTCGGCAGGTGCGCCTCCATGGGCTCCGACAGATCCGGGCGTGGAGCCTGGCCGATGGTCAGGAAGGTCAGCGTGCGCACGGCGTACCACCTCGCGGAAGTTCCGGATAATGGACATGGGTTGCAGATCAATGTAGTCGGCGATGCCTGGCGTGAACAGGGGTGGCCACCGACCGCCCGTGCGGCGCGGGCAGTTGTGCTTCGGCGCGGGGCGGGTGAACGACGGACGACCCACGGTGGAGCCTGCTCGCGGGCCGACCTCCGCCGCAGCGGCCCGCCGTCATGCGCGGAGCCGTGAAGGACGGGACAGTGGAGAGCGTTTGCCGGACCAGGAGCGCGACCACCGCGACGACTGACACCCTTCGGCAGGACGCACACGCAGAAGAGGGAGAGCGACGTGGAGCAGCCGCCGGCAGGAGCCGCGCCGGGAGAGCCCGAGCAGCAGGCACTCTTCGACTGGTCGGACACCGCGGCGGAGCCGGCCGCCCACCAGGCCTTCCGGGACAGCCCCGAGGCCCGCCGCATGCTCGACGTGCGGGAGGTCTACGCGGAGCCGGCCGCCCTCGACTCCCCGCGCGGCCGGCAGATCATGGGCCGGCTGCCGGGCGTGCCCGTGACCGAGGTCGCGAGCCACTGGCGCATCCCCTCCCTCCACGGCAACGACGGCAACATCGGCCGGTGGGTCCGCATCAAGACCGAGACGCTCGTCCTCGGGGTGAAACACACACTCCGGACGCGTTCCAACGGCAGGTCGGCCGACTGGATCGCTCCTGGCCCCTCCAACGGGTGTGCCATGGCCTGCGCCTACTGCTACGTCCCCCGTCGCAAGGGCTACGCCAACCCGATCACACTGTTCACCAACATCGAGGCGATCGTGGCCCACGTCCGCCGCCACGTACGGGCCCAGGGCGCCAAGACGGAGCCCAACCAGTGCGATCCCCGGGCCTGGGTCTACGACATCGGCGAGAACGGTGACTGCTCGGTCGACGCTCTTGTCTGCGACAACACGGCGGATCTCATCGCCGCCTTCCGCGGCATGCCGACGGCGAAGGCGTCGTTCGCGACCAAGTTCGTCAACCCCGACCTGCTCGCACTCGACCCTCAGGGGCGGACCCGCGTGCGCTTCTCCCTCATGCCGCCCGGCGACGCCCGGCTGCTGGACATCCGGACCAGTCCGATCGCCCAGCGCATCGCCGCAGCCGCCGACTTCCTCGACGCCGGCTACGAGGTCCACTTCAATCTCTCGCCCGTCATCCTGCGTGAGGGGTGGCAGCGGGACTGGGCCGGTCTGCTTTCCCACCTGGACGACG
Source organism: Streptomyces sp. NPDC102402 (assembly GCF_044765765.1). Taxonomy (NCBI): domain Bacteria; kingdom Bacillati; phylum Actinomycetota; class Actinomycetes; order Kitasatosporales; family Streptomycetaceae; genus Streptomyces; species Streptomyces sp. NPDC102402. The sequence goes on along the minus strand of NZ_JBIWKR010000005.1, from coordinate 323,202 downwards.
TCCTGCCCGCACGAGTGAAGCGGCAGGCGGCTGCCGAGATCATCATGCTGACCCACAACCAGTCGCTCCACGAGGTCAACCTGGGCTGGCACCCCCGGGCCGAGGAAGTGCTGTGGCAGCCCGCCGCCCAGGAGACCAAGCGCTCGGAGAACGGAGCCCTCAACGTCCGCTACTCGCGGGACGTCAAGCGGCAGTCACTGACGCACATCCAACAGCTGCTGGCAACGCACGCACCGTGGCTCCGCGTCCGGTACGCCTTCTGAGGAAGGGGCCGGCGGACACGCCTACGGGCACGTCGGCCGGACGCGGGGCCGGTGGCCGGTGCTGCTCCCGGCGGCGTGGAATCAGGTCCGTCCACGGGCAACTGCCGTGCCGCCGGGTGCCGGTGACCTGCCGGGCGGAGCACTTCACTGCCGGTCACACCACTCTCAGCGGTCGGCGGACCCCTTCCTCCTGGTGGTTTCGGGTGCGGAAGGTGCGGCGGTAGGTGTCCGGGGGGACGCCGAGGGTGCGGTTGAAGTGGCGGCGCAGGGTGGTGGCGGTGCCCATGCCGGTGGCGGTGGCGATGGCGTCGATGCTGTCGTCGGTCGTCTCCAGGAGTTCCTGCGCGTGACGGATGCGCTGGGCGAGCAGCCATTGCAGGGGGGTGGTGCCGGTCGCGGCCCGGAAATGGCGGCCGAGGTGGCGGGAGCTCATCCGGGCCTGTCGGGCCAGGTCTTCCACGGTCAGCGGCTGGTCGAGCCGTTCGATGGTCCAGGGCAGCAGGGCGGTGAGGGGGTGGTCGTCCTGGTCGGGTACGGGCGCCGTGACGAACTGCGCCTGGCCGCCGGAGCGGTGCGGGGGGACGACCAGCCGGCGGGCGGTGGTGTTCGCCGTGGAGGAGCCGTGGTCGAGGCGGACGATGTGCAGGCACAGATCGAGTGCCGCGGCCTTGCCGGCTGAGGTGAGTACGCGGCCGTTGTCCACGTAGAGGACATCCGGGTCGACCTCGACATCGGGGTAGCGGGCCGCCAGCGCGTCGGTGTGGGCCCAGTGCGTGGTGGCGCGCTTCCCGTCGAGGATGCCCGCCGCGGCCAGGACGAACGCGCCGGTGCACAGGGAGACGATGCGCGCGCCCGCGTCGTGGGCGGCCCGCACGGCCTCGACGAGGTCCGCGGGCGGGTCCATGTCGGTGTCGGCCCAGCCGGGGACGATCACCGTGTCGACTTCCTGGAGATGAGCGAGTCCGTGTCGGGGCTCCAGGCGGAAGGGACCGAAGGGCACGGGGGCCGGCCCGCAGACCGTGAGGTCGTACCAGGGAACGGTCACCGCGGCCGGTGCGGAGCCGAAGACCTCGTGGGCGATGGAGAGTTCGAAGTGCAGCATTCCGTCGGTGACGGCCAGTGCGACAGATCTCATGTCTGAAAGTGTACGGGCCATGTCGTTTCAGACACTCACGGTCGGTGGGCGGGCCGGGCCAGGATCGTTCCAGCCGGGCAGTCGCCCGGGGCGATCACAGGAGAAGGTCATGACGGGTAGTCAGATGGTCACGGTGTACGGCGCATACGGACACACCGGCAGGTTCGTCGTGGCGCACCTCCAGGAACGGGGTTTCGTCCCCGTCCTGTCCGGGCGCGACGCCCGCGGCCTCAAGGAGCTCGCGGAGGAGTATCCCGGCGTCGAGGCCCGCCCGGCATCGGTCGACGACGCGGCTTCGCTCGATGCCGCGCTTGCCGGTGCGGCAGCGGTCATCAACTGTGCGGGGCCCTTCGCCACGACGGCCGCCCCGGTGATCGAAGCGGCTCTGCGGGCCGGGATCCCGTACGTCGACGTGGCGGCCGAGATCGAGGCCAACGCCGACACGTTCGCGCACTTCGCGGACCGGGCCCGCGCCGCCGGCACGGTCGTCGTCCCGGCGATGGCCTTCTACGGTGGCCTCGGCGACCTGCTCGCCACCGCCGCGATGGGTGACTGGACCACGGCCGACGAGGCGCACATCGCCTACGGGCTCAACAGCTGGGAGCCCACCGAGGGGACGCGCGTCGCAGGCAAGGTCTCCGCCGAGCGGCGCGGCGGCCGGCGCGTCCGCTTCACCGACGGGCGACTGGAGTACCACACCGACGATCTGCCCACCGTGCAGTGGCCCTTCCCCGATCCCATGGGGTCACGGCCTGTGGTCAGCGAGTTCACCATGGCCGACGTCGTCACCATCCCCAGCCACCTCTCCATTCCCGAGGTCCGCACCTACATGACGACGGAAGCGGCGGCCGGCGTGGCAGCCCCGGCGCCTTCGCCGCCCACCGCCGTCGACGAGCACGGGCGCTCCGCACAGACCTTCCTGGTCGACGTTCTCGTACGCTCCGGCGACATGGAACGGCGTGCCGTGGCCGGCGGCCAGGACATCTACGCCGTCACCGCCCCCCTGGCGGTCGAAGCCGTCCACCGCATCCTGACCGGGCAGACCCGCGCGGACGGCGTCGCCTCAGCCGGCGAACTCTTCGACGCCCCAGGATTCCTCGAAGCGCTCTCCCCGCACATCACGTTCGAAGTCCGCTCCTGACGAGGAGGCGAGCTCCTCGCGGAACTCCGGCGCTGTCGTGTGATGTCCTCTCCGGCCCGCGGCAGCCATGCCGGGCACCGGAACGCCGGCGGATTCACCACCAAGGCCCAGGCCTGCGTGCCGGCGGCTTACGCACCGTGCTCCAGTTCCTGTTCGGTCCAGATCACCTTGCCCTGCTTGTGGTAGCGCGTGCCCCAGCGCTGGGCGCACTGGGCGATGAGGAACAGCCCGCGGCCTCCCTCGTCGGTCGTGGCGGCAAGACGCAGGTGTGGCGCGGTGCTGCTGCCGTCCGACACCTCGCAGATCAGGTTGCGGTCGCGCAGCAACCTGACGCGTACCGGGTCCGTTCCGTAGCGGATGGCATTGGTGACCAACTCGCTGAGGATGAGCTCAGTGGTGAAGGCGGTCTCCTCCAGACCCCAGGCGTTCAGCTGGCGGGTCGCGTCGGCCCGGACGCGGGCGACGGCCGACGGGTCCCGCGGCACCTGCCATTCGGCGACCTGGTCCGATGGAAACGACCTGGTCCGGGCGACGAGGAGGACGACGTCGTCGTCCGGGTGGTCGGGCAGCAGGGCGCTCAGCAACGCCGCACAGGTCTCGTCCGGTGTCCGATCCGCGTCGGCCAGTCGGCTGCGCAGCAGGCCGAGGCCGATGTCGACGTCCCGGCTGCGGCTCATCACCAGCCCGTTGGTGAACAGGATGAGGCGGCTGCCCTCGGGCACCTGGAACTCGACCGGGGTGAAGGGCAGGCCGCCCAGTCCGAGCGGAGGGCCAGGGGGCAGCTCGGGGAGGTGAACGGCGCCGGCCGGGCTGACGACCGCCGGAGGCAGGTGGCCGGCGCGGGCCATGGTGCAGACGCCGGCGACCGGATCGTAGACCGCGTACAGGCAGGTGGCGCCGACGATGTCCGTGTCGGCGCGGTCGCCGTCCATGCGCGCGACCAGCGCGTCGAGATGACCGAGGAGTTCGTCCGGAGCCATGTCGAGCGAGGCGAAGTTGTGGACGGCGGTGCGCAGCCGGCCCATGGTGGCCGAGGCCTGCAGGCCCCGGCCCACGACTTCACCCACCACCAGGGCCACCCGCGCACCGGACAGCGGAATCACGTCGAACCAGTCACCGCCCACTCCCGCCTGCGCCGGCAGATAGCGGTAGGCGACGTCGATGGCGCTCTGCTCGGGAAGGTCCCGTGGCAGCAGGCTGCGCTGAAGCTCGACCGCGACGGTGTGCTCCAGGAGATAGCGCCTGCCGTTGTCGATGGCGACCGCGGCCCGGGAAGCCAGTTCCTCACTGATGGACAGATCGTCCTCACCGAACGGCTCCGCTCCGGAGGCGCGCCAGAAGTTGGCCACCCCGAGCGCGACGCCCCGGGCCCGCAGAGGGACGGAGATCAGGGAGTGGATGCCGTAGTCCAACACCGCGCGGGCCCGCTCGGGGTCCTGTTCCTGCCAGCCGGGCTCCGTGCGCAGATCGGAGGTGAGGGCCGCGCGACCGGTGGCGACTCCCGTGGGGATGGGTGTCCCGGGCAGGAAGGTGATCGCCTCGCCGGCCGGAATCAGGGGAACGTCGTCGTGCGTGCCGTGCAGGGCGACGCGGTGCATCGCCAAGTCGCCCGGAGCCGGTTCCGCACCGCGCCGGACAGCGTCCAGCAGCTCGACCGTGACGAAGTCGGCGAAGCGGGGCGTCGCGGCCCCGGCCAGTTCCTCGGCGGTGCGGACCATGTCGAGCGTCGTACCGATCTGCACCCCTGCGTCGTAGACGAAGGCGAGCCGTCTCCGGGCCGTCTCGGCCCTCTCCTGTTCCCTTCGCAGCTCGGTGGTGTCGCGAAGGATGGCCACGGTCGCCTTCAGGCCGGCCTCCCGGTCCACCCGGCGAACGGTGACGGTCAGGAGGCGCCCCTCGGCGACACGAGCCTCTTCCGTGCGGGCGCCGTGGGAAGTGAGCAGCTCGGCGACGTCGGGATCGAGGCCCAGGTGGCCGAGTCGGCGCCCTTCACTCGCTTCGGGAAGGGCCAGGAGACGTCGCGCCTCGTCGTTGGCGAGTACGAGACGGCCGTCGTCGTCGATGATCAGCACTCCCTCCCCGAGGGCGTGGAGAACGGCGTCATGGTGCTCGTACATGCGGGTGATCTCGACCGGGCCGAGCCCATGCGTCTGGCGCCGGAGCCTTCGGTTCACCAGAGCGGCGCTTCCAAGGGCCAACGCGAGCGCCGCGGCGCTCGCTCCCAGCAGAGTGGGCAGCTGCCGGTCAGCGGATTCGTTCACGTTCATGACCGTGAGGCCGACGGCCACGCCCCCCAGTACACGGCCGTCCGCCGCACGTACGGGGGCATCGGCGTTCACCGTCGGCCCCAGGCTCGCCTCGAACGTCCGGGTGACCGATCGACCGCCCAGGACCTCTTCGAGAAGTCCCGGCGGGCCGACGACGCGCTTCCCGATCTGTGCGGTGTCAGGGTGCGTGTACCGGATACCGTCCTCGTCGAACACCACCACGTAGTCGACGCCGGACGCCTTCCTGACGGCCTCGGCCCGGGGCTGGAGCGCCGCGGTCGGGCCCGGCCCGCTCATGGCCTCCGCCGTTCCGGGAGCCACAGCGAACGCTTCGGCGGCCGCGCGCGCGACGCGGCGGGCGTCTTCGGTGCTGTCACGCCGCGCCTGCAGTACCAGAAGCACCAGCGACGTGACGATGATGACCAGCGCGGCGACGAACTGCAGCAGGAAGACCTGGGCGGCGACGGACCGGTGGGAAGCAGTGGGACGAGACCGACCCCCGGCCATTCCCGGCAGTCGGTCGCGACGACTGCGCAGCCGACTGATAAAAAGGTGCATATCGGCATCTTTCATCAGTCGTTGACGTGCGACCACCCCGGCTGTCCCGGAATCGCGCCGGTCGTGTCCATCGGTGCTCCCGCCACTCGTCCCCAGATGTCGGCCGACAGGCGATCAAGGACTGTCACCTGTGTGAAGACGCAGGGATGCCGGGCCGCGGGGCTCCGCACTTGGACCGTCGGCCCACGAACGGCGCGGGGCCGTCCGGCTCCCCGAAACCGACAGGCCAGGCCTGGCGGTCCGGCTTCTCGGAGGTTCCTGTGTCGTCCGCGAACCGCACGCCGTGGTTCCGGCAGCTCGACCGCATACCGTCTCAGCCCGGCCCGGCGCGTGGCAATCGCCACGGGCGGCCCCGCCCTTGAGGACGGCGCCGCCCGCGCGCTGGACGCCGACCACCTCGGCTTGCGGGACCGCCGGGCTGGGCTCCGGCCGATCTGGAGGTGGCCCGGGGCTACGCCGCGGCCGTCGCGGTCCGCACGGGGCGTCAGGCCTTCGCGCCGCCCATCCGGTGTCTGCCCGGAGTGTGACCGTAGGCCTGGCGGAAGACGTCGATGAAAGCACTGGCGGAGGACCAGCCGCACCGGTGCGCCACCGTTGTCACCGGCACGCCCTCAGCCAGCAGCACCAGGGCCTGGTAGAGGCGTAGTTGGGTGCGCCACTGGGGGAAGGTCATACCGAGGTCGGAGGTGAACAGGCGGGAGAGCGTACGGGCGCTGACGCCGGCCTCCTTGCTGAGTGCCGCCAGTGTGCGCTGTTCTCCGGGGTTCGCCTGCAGGATGTCGCAGATCTCCTTCAGGCGGCTGTCGGTGGGGGTCGGAAGGTGCAGCGCCTGCTGCGCGGAGGCCGCCAACTGGTCCAGCAGTACCGCCCGCAGCCGGTTCCGCTCGGCACCGTCGTCGTCCGGATCGCGCGTATAGGCCAGGATCAGCTCCCGCAGGAGGGGCTTCACCGTCAGGACGGTCGGTGCGTCCAGCCCCAGCGGATTGTCCGTAGCGGGCAGTCCCACCAGGCGCAGGTCGAGCGCCCCATGAGCATGATGCGCGTGGACGGTGCCCGCCGGCACCCAGATCGCCCGGGTCGCGGGCGCGATCCAAGTGCCGATGTCCGTCGTGATGGCCAGAACGCCGCGCGCGGCATAGATGATCTGGTGGTCGTCATGGCGGTGGGCATCGATGTCCGCCCCGGCCGCCACCCACTGGGTACGCGTCGGAGCGATCGACTCATGGCGAATACTCTGCATTACCTGTCCTTTTATCGGAAGCGCGCCGATGAGTCCAGGGCAACGATGGTCCAGTGGCAAAGAATCGAGCAATCACCCTGCTGTCCGTCGGACACGCCTGTGTCGATGTCTACCAGGGCGCCGTGGCTGCCCTGGTCCCGTTCTTCGTGGCCGAGCGCGCTTACACCTACGCGGCGGCCTCGGGCATCGTGCTCGCCGCATCGCTGCTGTCCTCGGTGGCGCAACCCCTGTTCGGGGTGGTCACCGACCGGCGTGCGATGCCCTGGCTGCTCCCCGTCAGCACGATCGTCGGAGGTCTGGGCATCGCGCTCAGCGGACTGAGTGGTTCCTACGGTCTGACCCTGGCCTTCGTCGCCGTGGGCGGAATCGGCGTCGCCGCCTACCATCCGGAGTCCGCCCGCGTGGCCCGGATCGCGAGCAAGGGCAGCAACACGGCCATGGGCTGGTTCTCCCTCGGCGGCAACCTGGGCTTCGCCTTCGCCCCGGTCATGATCGCCGTGGTCGTGGGAACCGGCGGCCTGCGGCTCTCCCCTCTGCTCATCTTCCCCGCCCTGATCGGCAGCGCCCTGTGCCTTCCTGTCCTGCGCGGGACGGAGCCCACGGCCGCCACGTCCGGCGCCCGAGCGCCCACGCCTTCCCAGCGCGACGACTGGCCCTCCTTCACGAAGCTGGCCCTCGCGGTGGTCTGCCGGTCGATCGTCTTCATCGGCCTCAGCACCTTCGTCTCGTTCTACGTGCGGGCGCGCACGGACGGCGGCATGGCGGCCGGGACGGCCGCGCTGTTCGTGCTCTATCTCGGTGGCGCGGTCGGCACCGTCCTCGGCGGCAGACTGGCCGACCGCTGGGACCGCGTCACCGTCGTGCGCCGGTCGTATCTTCTGACCGTCTTCGCCGTGGCAGGACTGGTCTTCGTACCGGGCCCCGCCATCTACCTGTTCGTGGCGCTGACCTCCGCCGGGCTCTACATCCCCTTCTCGCTCCAGGTCACGCTCGGCCAGGACTACCTGCCCAACCGCGTCGGCACTGCCGGCGGCATCACCCTCGGCCTGACGATCAGCATCGGCGGTCTGTTCAGCCCCCTGATCGGACGCCTGGCCGACGCCACGTCCCTGCAGACCGCCTTGATGCCTCTGATCGCCCTCCCGGCGCTGGCGTGGCTGCTGTTCCGGACCCTCGCGGAGCCGGTCGTGCCCGGCCGGCCGGCCACGACGGCCGCCTCTCCCACCCCTGAGGAGATGAAGAGCTGATGCCCTCCGCACTCTCTTCCGCAAGAGATTCCGCACCCGCGCGGGAGCACCCGCCTACGGACCATGACGCGAACCCGGCCCGGGACGTGTGCCGTTGCGCGACCGAGGGGGCGCGGCCCCGCCGCCTCAGCCCTCCTGGCGGCGGGAGTTCACCCGTCCGACGTCACAGGGCGAGTTCGAGTGCTGCCGGTGCTCCTGCGGGGCGAGGGTCGTCCTCAGCGACGGCGGGTTATCGGTGTTCATCAGCAGTGACGGGCTCTCGTGAAGGGGCCGGCAAGGCCCTGTGGAACCGCTCCATCACTTCCAGCGATCACCGATGAGGAATCGGGGCATGGCCCGCGAACCCCGGCGCATGCGCGCCCTCCCGCTCGTCCGGCCGACGGCGACGGACCGATGCCGGCCCGTGGTTCCTTTTCGGCCAAATCTCGTCAGAAACTCCGAGCCAGCGCCCCCCTTCCCGGGGGTTTCCCACCTGAGGGAGCGGCAAAAGGTGTACCTCCCAAGTGGTACGTGTACACATCAATCACCTTTTCGAGGAGGCGTCGGTTACCCGCACCTGTCGTCACGTAAACGCCCTCCGGCGCACTTTTCGCCTGACCTCTCACCACCTTTGAGGTGCACTGCGGCAACATGTCCAACTTCGACATCTGCGCAGGTGGGGGCGCAGTAACTCCACATTGCCCCGAGCACGTTCACATAGGCTGCGCCTGCCTCTCCAGCACCCGGAGCGGCATGGAATGTCTGAGGTGATGTGTGTGCACGGCATACGTAGATGGGGGCCGACGACAGCAGCACTGGCGCTGCTGGCCGGAGTCTTCCAAGGAGTCACGGCCTCCCCGGCCGTGGCGGAATCCGACTGCTTTCGGGACACGTGCTCGGGAAAGGACCCCATCGCGATGGGGTGCGACAACGACGCCGAAATCCTTCAACAGGCGACCATGGCGGACGAGTCGGTCTCGGTACGGCTGCTCTGGTCGCCGATGTGTCAGGGCGTATGGGCAAAGGTCTCACGCGATCTCGATACGTCGCCCGCCTCCGTGTATCTGACACTGTGGACGACACGCGATCCCGACGGCGGTGTTCAGGCCGGTGACAGTCCGGGCGTTCTCGGCAGCGGTGTAGCAGGCGCCTACACCAAGATGCAGAACTGGAAGAAGACGACGGCGAAGGCGTGCTGGAACGACGTCGATACCGCGTTCGACCCCGCACCGACGAAATACACCATCCAGAGCCCCGCCAAGGAAAACGACTGGCCGGTCGACGCGAGCCTCGCGGTCCAGCACGGCAGCTGCACGGACTGGATGTGAGGAGCAACATGCGGAAAAGACGTCTCATACGCCACTTGTCCATGAATCCGCTGGTCATCATGAGCGTGGTGGCGGCATCCGCCGCGCTGTTCCCGATGGCTTCCGCGGATCCCGCACCGGCCCCCACCGCCGCGGAGAACACGACGCGCATGTTCTCCGCGCCCGGCAAGGACCTGGGGGCGGACTACACCTCCTCGGCCGATGAGATCGTGCAGGCCACCGGCGACGCCGAGGGGCTGCACATCCTTTCGGCGCGGGAGAGCGACGGGTTCTCCTTCCACGAGATCGCCCGGCTCAAGCGCAAGGAACTGTCCGACGTCGGCCCGTGGACGGGCTACGTCTGCACCACCGGCTCGGGGAACTACGCGGCGGCGGTCTACGCCCCGTCGGTCTGGTCCAACAAGCCCGGTGCCTACGCGAGCGGCGCGTTCGCCGCGGTGATCCGCCTGTCGGACGGCAAGGTCACAGAGATTCCCGACGGAGTGCAGCTCGCCTACTTCTCGCCGGGCTGCGGTGCGGGCGACGACGTGGCGTTCACCTCCAGTTCCGCCACGGACACGTCGGACGGCCGGACCACGGTGATCTCGGTCGACGCGACCACCGGTTCGGTCTCCTCCCGCCGCACCGTCGACGGCTTCCTGACACACGTCACCCCCACCGGGAAGGGCACCGTCGGCGTCCTCTCCGGCAACCTGGTCGACCTCAAGGACGACGGGAGGACGAAGCTGTCCGCCCGTACGCTCTCCAAGGTGCCCGGCCCCATGTTCGCGCTGGCCGCCTCGGCGAACGGTGCCGTGGACATCGGCACGGTCGACGGCGGGAAGAGCGTCATCTCCCGCTTCGACGGCAAGAAGTTCACCGAATTGGGCCGCGCGCCGAAGGGCAAGGTGAAGTTGCTGCGCGTGGCCAAGGGCGACGCGGTCGTCGGTGACGTGAAGGCCATCGACACCGGCAAGGCCCCAGGGCTCGCCAAGCATGCCGTGGACGGCCGGGTGGCCGGGATCTCGCGCCTCGGTCATCTGGTGACCCACTCGGTGTTCTCCGAACAGATGAAGGGCGTCACCGAGGGCGTCGGCTCGTCCGTGGCCAAGGGCGCCGGATCGCTCACGATCAAGGCGACCGCGTTGAGGACGGGCACGAAGGCCACCACGCTCGTGGATGCCGACCGCAAGCGGCCGAAGTCGGACACGACGCTGACGATGGGCCCGACCGCGTTCGCCATGTCCGATGACGACGATCCGCTCACCTGCGGTGAGAGCGCCCCCGAGACCCAGTGCCTGTCCGGGGAAGGCGCGGCCGTCATCGGCAAGATCCCGCGCATGGAGACCCCCTGCATCGTCAAGCGCAACGACCCCAAGCGCCAGGCCCTCCAGGCCAGCGCCAACCAGGTCGAGTGGGCGGTCGACCAGGCGGTCCACGGCCGGCTGACCGTCTCGCGTCCGGCGGACTGGCACGACACCGGCCTCGGCGCCTACACCCCGCAGGGACTGTTCCCCAAGCCGGTCCTGACCGGCGGAGGGGAGATTCCCGCGCAGGTCATGCTGGCCATCCTCGCCCAGGAGTCCAACTTCAAGCAGGCGTCCTGGCACTCCATGAACGGTGACTCGGGCAACGTCACCCGGTCCGACTGGCTCGGGAACGGGAACGGCATCCACGGCTACCCTGACGTGACAGCGGCCGACTGCGGCTACGGCATCGCCCAGGTCACGACCGGCATGGACTCGGCATACCCGGACCAGCTGGACACCCTGCACGCGGGCGCCGTCACCACGGACTACGCGGCGAACATCGCCGCTGGTCTGGGGATCCTGGGCGAGAAGTGGAACCAGCTCAAGGATCTGGGCATGAACGCCAACAGCGGCAGTGCGGCTTACATCGAGAACTGGTACATGGCGCTCTGGGGCTACAACTCCGGCGTCTACACCATCGGGTCCAACGCCGGCCTGGGTTTCTTCAACAACCCGATCAACCCGAGCTATCCGGCGGACCGCGACCCGTTCCTGCGGTACAGCTACGACGACGCGTCCCGCCCCGGCGAGTGGAACTATCCGGAGAAGATCCTCGGCTGGGCGGAGAACCCCCAGCGGACCTGGAACAACGAAGAGTCCTACGTCCGGCCCGACATGCCGCTGTCCGTCCTCAAGACGCCCCCGTACGGCACCTTCTGTGACGCGTCCAACGTGTGCGACCCGGCCGCGGCCGACCCGTGCCCGAGCTGGAACAACCTGTGCTACTGGGGCAACAGCGCGGAGTGGATCGGCTCACAGAGCGGCAGCAACTCCAGCACCGAGAATCTCCGCTACTCGCTCGGCTCGTCGGAACCCGAGTTGCAGAGCAAGTACGACCACGGCAACTGTTTCGACTGGCCGAACGGCAATTCCAACGCCATCGTCATCGATGACCTCGGAGAGCACGAGGACACCTACGACTGCGGGGACTTCGAGGGGGCCTGGGACGGCAAGTTCACCCTCCAGTCCGGTGACAACTTCACGATGCAGAGGGACGACAGCACCTACCGCGCGACCCCCTACATCGCCAACATCGACCTGCACCAGCTCGGCGCCGGGTACGACCACCACGTGTACTTCACACACAGCTACCCCTACGGGGAGATCTTCCACAAGGTCACCGGCCGGTGGCAGATCAACCCGAAGCTGCTTCCCTCCGGCGACCAGCCCGGCAATCGCTACCGGGTCTTCGTCCACCTGCCGAGCCACGGCGCCGAAGCGGCCATCGGGTACGACTTCATCCCGGGCGACAACACGGCCGGCGCCGAGCCCGATCACTGCAGCATCAACCAGGGAAGTCGCAGTGCGGGCGAGGAGACCTGGGTCGAGATGGGCACCTTCACCTTCTGGAAGGGCGGCCGGATCGAACTGGACAACATCCAGAAGGGTGCCACCGGAGACGCCAACGTGGTGTTCGACGCGGTCGGCTTCATTCCGGCCACCTCCGCCGACCCCGGCATCTGCAGCCTCAACGACGGAGGCCTGTGATGCGCGCCGCCCTCCGCGTTCCCGTCGTACTGATGGCGGTCGCCATCGGTGCGACGGGGGCCGTCTCCTGCAGCCGGAGCACCCCAGAGAAGACGGCGGCATCCGAGCGTCCGACGGCCGCGGGGCCCAAGGCCGCAGCCACGCCGGCCGAGACGCCGACCGAGACGCCGACCGTGACGCCTGCCACCGACTTGCCGAAGCACGCGGTGGCCGGAAAGGACCGGCCCAGCATCGGTGCGGGGGTCACGATGGCCGTCGGGTACACCGGGAAGGACTTTCTCTCCCGGCTCGCCAAGGCCTGGAAGCTGAACCTGGACAAACCCGTCAAGCAGGAAATGCCCAACGGGAAGATGAGAACGTACATCCACGGACGCGGCGGAACCGGGAGCGGCACCGGAACGACGGTGTCAGCCGGATTCGCCGACCACACGAACCTGTCGTCCCTGCTGTGCGGCACCGGCACGGACAAGTCCGGTGCTCTCGACTTCCTCGCGGCCTGCACCGAGCTGGACGTGGCGGGAATCGATCACGCCAAGGCGTCCTCCTGGCTCGAACAGGCCAAGAGGGAAACCGACTCCCTGTACAAGGAGCGGGCTGCCGAGACCAAGAACAAGAAGGAGTACGTCGTCAGCGGAGTATTCACCTCGGGTCCCGTGGTGATGGTCCTGCACCGGACGTACGACACGTATTCGCTGCGCATCCTCGGACACGCGGCGGCCTAGCAAGCCCGTGACCGGAAGCGAGAGGCCCTGCCGGCTGAGGCAGGGCCTCTCGCCTTCGCGCAGGCACGCGATCTGGAATCCGGGTGCTGGTGACCCGGCCGAATCTCCCCTCTCGACAGAATGAGGAATCATGCGCGTCGCACCACGCGTTCTCGTCCGCTTCGTCGCCCCGGCGGCAACCGCCCTCCTCGCCACGCTCGGCGCCGCTCCCGTGGCCTCGGCGACGCCCGCGCGGACCTCGGCCGAGGTCTGCGACAACATATGCGTCGACGGGGTGCGCGCGGCCACCCACGACGGCTACGACCGCGTCGTCTTCGATCTGGGCACAGGCACCCTGCCGGAGGTCACCGTCAACCAGAGCACGAGCCCGGGCTACGGACTGCCGAGCGGCGAGACGGCGAACCTGGCCACCACCGGCAGTTCGTACCTGTTCGCAGACCTCCACCCGGCCCGCACCGGCGACTACACGGACACCAACCCGATCGTGAAGCCGTTCGCCCTGCCCACGGTCAAGGCCGTCCAGTACCTCTACGAACTGCACTCTCAGCCGTTCTTCGGCATCACGCTCGACGGCCCGGTCTCCCACTACGACGTCTTCACCCTGACCGCCCCGAACCGCGTGGTCATCGACATCTACCGTTAGTCCCCGGGGCCTTCCGCCGGTTCCTCCGGCAGGGCGGGGCACGCGTCGAGCCGACTGCGGTGCACGGCCGTTGTGTCGTTCAGAGGGGAGGGAATCTCGTATCGGTAGCAGACCGCTTCCGGGCTGTAGCCGACGACGACACGGATGGTGGAGCGTTCACGCACGGCACTCCACCGCCCGCCGGCCGCGTACGCGAGCTCGGCGTCGGTGAGGGTCCCGTCCTCTGCCGCCCTCTTCAACCGGTACTCGGCAAGGCCGGACTTCTTGCCGAGCAGTTCCTCGGGCGGTGGGTCCGGCCTTTCGAAGAAGCCGGTGACGGCCACGGTGGTGGCGACGCAGACGGCGACGAAGCCGAGGATCACCGCGGATATGGCCAGGGCCGCGCACCCGGTCCCACGGGACCGGGTGCGCGTAGTGGGTTCCTGTGTCACCGGGTCAGGATCCCGTATATCCGACCGTCGCCCGACGACGTCCAGATCCGGTCCGCCGAGTCCTGGTATCCGTCGCCCAGCACAGCACTCCGGCTGCTGGCGGGCACCACCGACGGGCGGAGGCCCGTCACCACGGTGTCACCGGCCGCGGACCAGCCCTCGGCAGCGCGCGTGGGCACGGGCTCGGCGGCGGACGCCGGCGCCTGGACCAGCCCCATCCCCGTGGCGCACACGGCCAGGCCGATGACGGCTCTGCTCCTTCGGCGTATTCGGTGTCTGTGCTTCGGCATGTGTCTCCTCCGAGCAGTGCGATATCCGGCCGGACCATATGCAGTCACCTCGCGCGGTGGTCCTCCCCTACGCGACAGCCGCGTACGCGCCCCAGACCCGTCACGCACGTGCTGCCGATCCACGTGTCGGCGTCGAACCCGTCCTCACGCAGAGTGGTGACGGTGCTGCACACGTACCCGTTCTGCTCCCAGCCGGCCAGCACGTGGAATCCCGTGCCGTCACCGGAGGTGGCGAGGGCCATGTCTTGGACGCGGTGTACGCGCCGCCGAGCAGCTCGGCACGGTCCTCCATGCCCATCTTGCGGGGTTTTCACATGGCGTCCGGCAGGCTCTTTCCGGCCAGAACGGCATCGTCGGTGATCTGCGGCCCCCGGGCCTTCGCGGAGGCGGACAGTAAGGAGCCGAGCATCGCCGTCGCTATCACCACCACACTTCTTCGCTGTCTTATGCGCACCGTCAAGGATTTCTCATCTCTGATCCTGCGCGCCGACCTCAGCGAGGCTGCTGCACTCACGGAATCCACCCAGAAGTTCCGGGTGGATCCACAACGACCCGGCCAGGAATTCTCATCCGCTTGAGGCGGATGCCTGCGCCGTCAGTGGCGTAGCGCCGCGACGGGGCGGTCTTCGGGCCGGCGGAAGCTCAGTACTCGGTGACTGAGTCGATATAAATCTTCGGATCGTCCGGATTCTTACCATCGGGGAAGTTACCCATGACGGTGGTGGTGCTTCTTCCCGTCTGACCGGGTGCCACGTTCGGAAAGTCGAAGTTCGTGGACCTCACCCATTCCTCGCCATCACCCAAACTGATGGCGACCTTGAAATTGAGTTTCGAACCCCGACTATTGGTGATATTACAGGCGACGCTGAATCCGAGTTCGCTGCGGGTGACCCGAACCTCGACGTCTCCCAGCGTGACGATCTTCGTCTTCCCCGTACGACTGACAACCGGCGACGGCTCCGGGCTCTCATCCGGCCCTTCCTCCGGACTCACCTCCGCGGGCGGAACGCTCGGTGCACTGCTCGACCCGACGGGGGCGGGCAGCGACGAGCTCACGGTAGGCGGCGGTGCAGAAGAGGGCTCGGCCCTAGAACACCCCGTGGCCAGCACGGCAACGAGCGCTGCTGCGCCCCAGACCGCGGAGCGCAGCAGATCCCGCCGGAATTCCCTCAGTTGCATGCGCCGACGGTCAGATAGTTGTCAACGACGACCGTGGTGCCGACCTTCATGTAGGAGTAAGCCTGCCCGCAGTATCCGCGGTTCTGATAGAGGGGCCCGGCGTAGCTGCTGAAAGTTCCCGAGTCCTCGACGTCCGCGGTGGACGTGTAATTGTCGGCCAGCTTGAGCCGCATCGGATGCGCGACTCCGGTGTCATTGAAGAAGACGGCGCAGATCGGCTTGTCGTAGTAGCTGCTCCCCGTGGTCTTCCCGTTCGTCCAGGTGTACGTGGTGCCATATGTTCCGTACCGGGCCGCGCTGACGGAAATGGTGTATCCCGTTCCGCAGGCATTGGCGGCGGCTGCGGCAACCTCCGCATCGGCCGCAACGATGCTCTTCGTCGTATCACTCGCCTGCTTGTCGACCGTTATCCCCTGAATAGTCACGGTCGCGACCGGCGCGCCGCCCGTCGAGGCGGTTCCGTCGGCCGCCGACGCGGTGGGCGCCGCCAGGGTTGCGACGAGGAGGGCGGCAGAGATGCCGGCAAGCCCTGTGGAAAACTTCATTTCTCTCCTAAATGTAAGCACCATGTGATCTTGGCGTGCAGAGAGTATCGCATTGAGCGTGCATGTTGAGGGGTTATTTTCCGCCGCCCTCGAGAAGAAATGAGCATTTGGCATCTAATTCAGCATTCTGCTGGATATCAATAACAAGAGCCTATGCGGAGACAAAAGGTCCCTTCGCCCAGGGCGACGGGGCGGCTGAGCCACGCGCCCGAGGCCTCTGGAGTGACGGGATGGCGGGGGCGTGTGCCGGGACGGCGCGACAGACATCGCCGTCTTCGGCAGCTGGGACACGATTCGGCCCTCCGCCGGGCGCACGGGGTCCGGTGCCGGGGGCTTCGCGTGATGGCTCAGAACCTTGCCCGTACGACGGCGCGGACCAGGTCAGGGCTTTGTTGTGCCGACGTGATGTCCGGTTTGCGAATACCAGGCCGAAGGGGGGCGAGGGTGGCGACTGGGGGCGTGGGTGGTGCGTTGGAGGCCGGCGGCAACGGGCTTCGCGCGGCTTGTTCAGCGGCTGCGGCAGTGATGTCGCGTCAGTTCGCCGTCACGTGTGGTGGGTTGTGGGTCCGTACTCGTGGGTGCGGCGTGTAGGGACCGGCACGGCCCTGGCTCGTCGCGGCACGAACGGTGACTGTCGTCAGCTACGGGGCATGAGGCCGGAACGAAGTTGCCGGGTGCGCTGCGGGGGGTGGGACGTAGTCGGGAGCGGACCGCCGGACACGCCCAGGAGGATGTCCTCGCGATACGAAGGCGCTTGCCGGACAGCGGCAACTTCCGCTGCCCTATCTGGCGAAGGGGGCTCTCGCCGAGTTCAAGGCCATGCAGATGGCCGAGAAGCTCGCGGCAGGGGAGCGGTACGAGGGCCAGGGGTACGTCCTCGTGGACGGTCTCGGCAGGGCGCTCAACGGGCGGCAGGTGCGCGAGCGGGCGTACACGGTCACGGCCGAGAACTCGCTGCGCCGGGTCCGTTTGTACGACGCTCGCGCGAGCGGCCTCACGTACCTGGCGAACAATGGCGTACCGGACCGTCTGCTTGACCGCTGGGCCGGGCACGGCGACGTCCGCACGACCAAGCGCCGGTACGTGAAGCCGGATGTGGAGGATCTACGGCGGGTCGCGGATACGTGGGGAGAACCGGCGAGCGCCCCGGCCCCCGCTCACGGAGCGAATGTGAGATGTGGGAGCGTGAGCGGGTGAGCGAGAAGAACCTTGAAACCCTGCAATACCGCTTTGACGGGCCGGAAGACGCCCCGGTCCTCGTCCTGGGGCCCTCCCTCGGTGTTTCATGGCACATGTGGGACCGCCAGATACCCGAGCTGTCCCGGCACTGGCGGATCTTCCGCTACGACCTGCCGGGGCACGGCGGAGCCCCCGCCCACCCCGCCGCCGCGGTCGCGGACCTCGCCGACCGCCTCCTGGCCACTCTGGACGGCGTCGGTGTCCAGCGCTTCGGGTACGCGGGCTGCTCCATCGGCGGCGCCGTCGGTGCCGAGCTGGCGCTGCGCCATCCGCACCGGGTGGCAGCCCTGGCGCTCGTCGCCGCGTCGCCGCGCTTCGGCACCGCCGACGAATTCCGCCAGCGCGGGGTGATCGTCCGCACCAACGGTCTGGAGCCGATCGCCCGCACCTCTCCGGAGCGCTGGTTCACTCCCGGCTTCGCCGCCGCGCAGCCGGCCATCGTCGAGTGGGCCGTCCAGATGGTCCGCACCACCGACCCCGGCTGCTACATCGCCTCCTGCGAGGCCCTGGCGGCCTTCGACATCCGTACGGAGCTCCCGCGCATCGGTGTGCCGACCCTCGTCCTGGTCGGTGCCGAGGACAAGGTCACCGGCCCCGCCGAGGCCCGGACCCTGGTCGCGGGCATTCCGGACGCCCGGCTCGCCCTCGTACCGGGCGCCTCCCACCTGGCCCCGGTCGAGCAGCCGGCCGCCGTCACCGACCTCATCCTCATGCACTTCTCGACCGCCTGGCAGGACACCCTGGGGTCGACACCCGTACCGCCGTCCCCGGGCTTCGCCGCCCCGTTCGCCCCGGTGGTCCCCATCGCCGAGATCGCGCCCGCGGCCGACCTGCCCGACGCCTCCCCCACGGGACGCGGCGACCGGTACGAGCGCGGGATGAAGGTCCGGCGCGAAGTGCTGGGCGACGCCCACGTGGACGCGGCGGCGGTCGCGTCCGACGGCTTCACCGGCGACTTCCAGGAGCTCCTCACCCGCTACGCCTGGGGTGAGATCTGGAGCCGGGAGGGACTCGACCGCAGATCACGCAGTTGCGTCGCCCTCACCGCGGTGGTCGCGTCCGGGCACCTCGGCAGCCTCGCCCAGCACGTGAGGGCGGCCCTGCGCAACGGCCTCACGCCGGTCGAGATCAAGGAGGTGCTGCTGCAGACGGCCGTCTACTGCGGTGTCCCGGCGGCCGGCGCGGCGTTCGAGATCGCCCAGTCCGTGATCCAGGAGGAAACCACCCCGCCCGCGTAGCAGGATGGTGGCATGAACGCTTCGACTCTTACTCTCACGAAGAACGCCCACTCCTGTGTCCGTCTGGAGCGGAACGGGCAGTCGCTCGTCATCGACCCCGGCGGATTCACCGAGGACGACGCCGCGGTCGGCGCCGACGCGATCCTGGTGACGCACGAGCACCCCGACCACTTCGACGAGGCACGGCTGCGCGCCGGGCTGGAGGCCAACCCGGCCGCGCAGGTGTGGACTCTGCGGAGCGTGGCCGGCCAGCTGTCCGCCGCGTTCCCGGGGCGCGTGCACACGGTCGGCCACGGCGACACCTTCACCGCCGCCGGGTTCGACGTCCAGGTGCACGGCGAACTGCACGCGGTGATCCACCCGGACATCCCGCGGATCACCAACATCGGTTTCCTGGTGGACGGCTCCGTCTTCCACCCGGGCGACGCGCTCACGGTGCCCGACCATCCCGTGGACACGCTGATGCTGCCCGTGATGGCCCCCTGGAGCAAGATCTCGGAGGTCATCGACTACGTCCGTGAGGTGAAGCCGCGCCGCGCGATCGACATCCACGACGCCCTGCTCACCGACCTCGCACGTCCGATCTACGACACGCAGATCGGCGCCCTGGGCGGAACGGACCACGGCCGGCTGGCACCGGGCGACGCGACCCGTCTCTGACCGCGCTGTCAGTGGGAGCGGTTAGGTTGACTGCATGCGCATCGCCACCTGGAACGTCAATTCGATCACCGCCCGGCTGCCGAGGCTGCTGGCCTGGCTGGAGAGCAGCGGCACCGACGTGCTGTGTCTCCAGGAGACCAAGTGCACCCTGGAGCAGTTCCCCGCCGATGCGCTGCGTGAGGCGGGCTACGAGTCCGCGGTCAACGCCACGGGCCGGTGGAACGGGGTCGCGCTGCTCTCCCGCGTCGGTCTCTCCGACGTCGTGACGGGCCTGCCGGACGGCCCGGAGTACGAGGGGGTGCAGGAGCCGAGGGCGGTGTCGGCGACCTGCGGCGGCGCGCGCGTCTGGTCCGTCTACGTCCCCAACGGCCGCGAGGTCGCCCACGACCACTACGCCTACAAGCTGCGCTGGCTGGAGGCCCTGCGGAAGGCCGTCGCCGTGGACGCGGCGGGGGCCCTCCCCTTCGCGGTCCTCGGCGACTTCAACATCGCGCCGACCGACGAGGACGTCTGGGACCGGACGGTCTTCGAGGGTGCCACGCACGTGACCCCCGAGGAGCGGGCGGCGCTCGCCGCGCTGCGAGAGGGAGGGCTCTCCGACGTGGTGCCGCGCCCCCTCAAGTACGACCACCCGTACACCTACTGGGACTACCGCCAGCTCAGCTTCCCGAAGAACAAGGGCATGCGCATCGACCTCGTCTACGGCAACGCCCCCTTCGCGGCAGCGGTGAAGGACAGCTACGTCGACCGCGAGGAGCGCAAGGGCAAGGGTGCCTCGGACCACGCCCCGGTGGTCGTCGACCTCGACGTCTGAGGAAGGGCGCGACAGCTTCGGTGTCAACTTCCGGTTGACGCCCTCCAGCTGTCAACCTAAAGTTGACGCATGACGAAGCCGTTGCGTCCCCAACCGCCGATCCGCCTCGACGATCTCATCGACGCGATCAAGGAGACCCACACCGACACCCTGGAACAGCTCTCCGGGGCCGTGGTCGCCGCAGATCACCTCGGTGAGATCGCCGACCACCTCATCGGGCACTTCGTGGACCAGGCGCGCCGCTCCGGCGCGTCCTGGACCGACATCGGCCGCAGCATGGGGGTCACCCGGCAGGCCGCCCAGAAGCGGTTCGTACCCAAGAAGCCCGGCGAGCCCTCGGACCTGGACCCGAGTCAGGGCTTCGGTCAGTTCGACACGGGGGCCAGGAACGTCGTCATGGGCGCGAGCAACGAGGCGCACGCCGCCCGCAATGACGAGGTGGGAGTCGAGCACCTGGTCCTGGGCCTCCTGGCCGACCCGGCGTCCCTCGGTGCCCGGGTGATCACCGGACAGGGAGTCGCGCTGGAGGCGGTGCGGGAGGCGGCGGCGCTCGCCCTCCCGGCCGCGGCCGACGAGGTCCCCGAGCTCATCCCGTACGACGCCGGGGCCCGCAAGGCCCTGGAACTCACGTTCCGGGAGGCGCTGCGTCTCGGCCACGACTTCGTCGGGACCGGGCACGTGCTGCTGGCCCTGCTGGAGTTCGAAGGCGGCGCGGGCCTGCTCACGGGGCTGGGCATCGACAAGCAGGCGGCTTCGTCGGCGGTCGCCCGCGAAATCGAGGAGTCGGACCCGGTGGCCGGAAGCTAGGGTGACCGATGAGCGCCCGGTGCGCAGGCGACGGATACTTCTTTCTGCAAAAAAGAGGACCCAGGTTCGAATCCTGGCGGTCCGGCTCCGGCCGGACCGTGGTGCAGCGGCCCAGCATCTTGTCTCCGTGGCCGACTTGGATCTCGGGCGCTCATGAACCCGCGGATGCCGCCCCTCGCCGGGGCGGCACCCGCGTCTCCGGGGCGCCTCAGTGCACCGAGAACCCGCCGTCCACGAACAGCGACTGCCCCGTGACGTAGGCCGAGGCCCTGCTCGCCAGGAACACCGCGGCGCCGGCGAAGTCCTCGGCCAGCCCGTTGCGTCCGACCATCGTGCGGGCGGCCAGTGCCGCCACCCGCTCAGGGTCGGACGACAGGCGTTCGTTGAGCGGCGTCATCACGAAACCGGGCACCAGGGTGTTGCAGGTGACGCCGTACGGCGACCAGGCCTCGGCCTGCGAGCGGGCCAGTGACTCCAACGCCCCCTTGGAGACGCCGTACGCACCGCTCTGCACGAAGGCCCGGTGTGCCTGCTGGGAGGTGATGTGGATGATCCGTCCGAAGCCGCGCTCGGCCATCCCCGGCCCGAACCTGCGGCCCAGCAGATGGGGAGCCTTGAGGTTCACCGTCATCGTGGTGTCCCAGACGTCCTCGTCCAGTTCGCTCATGTGCGGCCGAAGGTTGACCCCCGCGCAGTTGACGAGGATGTCGGGCTCGCCGAACGCCGCCGCCGCCTCCTCGCCGGCCGCGCGCACACCCTCGCCGGTACCGAGATCGGCGCTCACCCAGGCCGCCCGGCAGCCGTCGGCGGTCAGTTCGCCCACGGTCCGCACCAGCTCCGCCTCCCTGCGCGCCACGACCACCACCTTCGCGCCGGCGTGTGCGAGCGCCCCGGTGATGCTCCGGCCGATGCCGGAGCTGCCGCCCGTCACCACGGCGACCCGGCCCTCCAGCGAGAAGAGTTCGGAGAGATAGTTCTGCGAGGTCATCCCCGTACCCTAGACAGATGGCCTGATCATGTACGGCACGGGTCCCGGAATCGGTACAGTCGCGCGCCCTGCGGTGCGGAACGCGTCCGGGGTGGGATCCTGGTGGTATGAACATCTCCTTCCTGGACAACTGGCGTAAGCGCATGGGCGGTACACGGGAGACGGCTCTCGCGGCCGCTGTCGCGACCGATCCGGACGGCGTGGCCGAGTTGTTCGCGGAATGTGAGTTGCTGCGCGCCCGGGCGGGGCAGTGCGGCCTCGAACTCGACGACTCTCCTGCCTCGTTGACCGCGCTCGACCAGCTGCCGCCCATCTGGCGGGACGACCCGGAGGAGCTGCCCTGGGTGGGCAACGACGCCGGCCTCTACCTCGGCACCGTGCTGGTACGCACCGTCGACGGGGCCGGCTGGGACATCCTGGCGGGTGGGAAGCCGGTGGTGCGCCTGGCGTCCGGGCGTGAGATCGATGTGGTCGCCGCCGGCCTGGACTGGGCGATGTCGGGCAGTCCCGAGCTCTCGGAGATGTACGCGGAGTCGGCGGAGAGCGGCCCTGCGGCCAAAACGCGATAAACAGCCTTATGAGCCGCCGGTGCGTGTCGCCCCCGGCCGCCCTCTCCACCCCGGATAGTTTGCGCTGACCTCGACACAAAGCGATAAGTGGGTAGGGCAGCGTATGGCCGTCGATCCGTTGATCGAACTGCGGGACGTGAACAAGTACTTCGGGACGTTGCACGTACTGCAGGACATCAATCTCACCGTCGGCCGCGGGGAGGTGGTGGTGGTCATCGGCCCCTCCGGATCGGGCAAATCAACGCTCTGCCGGACCATCAACAGACTCGAGACGATCGAGTCCGGCCACATCGCCATCGACGGGAAGCCGCTCCCCGAGGAGGGGAAGGGACTCGCGGAGCTCCGGGCCGAAGTAGGCATGGTGTTCCAGTCGTTCAACCTGTTCGCCCACAAGACCGTGCTGGCGAACGTCTCGCTCGCTCAGCTCAAGGTCCGCGGGCGCAAGAAGGACGAGGCCGACCAGCGCTCCCGGGAACTGCTCGAACGGGTCGGACTCGCCTCGCAGGCGGACAAGCTCCCCGCCCAGCTCTCCGGCGGCCAGCAGCAGCGCGTCGCCATCGCCCGCGCGCTCGCCATGGACCCGAAGGCGCTCCTCTTCGACGAGCCCACCTCCGCGCTCGACCCGGAGATGATCAACGAGGTTCTCGAAGTCATGCAGCAACTCGCCCGCGAGGGCATGACCATGGTGGTCGTCACGCACGAGATGGGCTTCGCCAGATCCGCCGCGAACCGTGTGGTCTTCATGTCGGACGGACGCATCGTGGAGGACCGCACCCCGGAGGACTTCTTCACGGCCCCGGAGAGCGATCGCGCCAAGGACTTCCTGTCCAAGATCCTCAAGCACTGACGGGGGGCACCGTGTTGCGTACGAAGAACACCGCGGCCGTGCTGGCCTGTCTCCTGATCGCCGCCCTCGCCGCGGGCTGCGGCAGGGAGGGCAGTCCGCCGGTCAAGGGACCGAAGGCGGAGGCGCTGCCCCGGTACACGGTCGACACCGGCTTCCGGCTGCCGGAATCGAAGACCTGGAGGAAGGCCGAGCGGCGCGGTCACCTCGTCGTCGGCGCCAAGGAGGACCAGCCCTACCTCGGCGAGAAGGACCCCGCGACGGGCGTCTACTCCGGCTTCGACATCGAGATCGCCCGCATGATGTCCGCCTCGCTCGGCTTCGAGCCGGACACGATCCAGTTCCGGACCATCGCCTCCGCCAACCGCGAGACGGCGCTCCAGAACGGACAGATCGACTACTACGTCGGCACCTACACGATCAACGACATGCGCAAGAAGCTCGTCGGCTTCGCCGGGCCGTACTACATGGCCGGTCAGGGGCTGCTGGTGCGCACGGACGAGGACGACATCAACGGCCCGCAGGACCTGGCGGGCAAGACCGTCTGCTCGGCCGCCGGTTCCACCCCCTACCAGCGCATCGCCGCCGACTACCCCGAGGCCGACCTCGTCGCCTACGACACGTACTCGATCTGTGTCGACAACCTGCTGACCTTCCAGGTCGACGCCGTCACGACCGACGACGCCATCCTGCTCGGGTTCGCCGCCAAGGCGCCCGACGAGATGAAGGTGGTCGGCAAGCCCTTCTCCGAGGAGCCGTACGGCATCGGCGTCCCGCGCGGCGACAACGCGCTGCGCTTCGCGCTCGACGACGCGCTGGAGGCCAACGAGAAGAACGGCAACTGGAAGAAGGCGTTCGAGGCGACCCTCGGACTCTCCGGAGTGCCCGCGCCGAAACCCCCGCCCATCGACCGCTACCCGGCGAACTGAGGGGCCGGCCACCACCATGGACGTACTGACAGAGAACTTCTCGCTCTACGGCAAGGGCTTCCTCGGCACCCTGGAACTCACCGTCTACGCCTCGATCCTGGCGCTGGTGCTCGGCTTCGTCATGGCTTCCTTCCGGGTCGCGCCCGTCGGCTCGCTCCGCGTGATCGGCACGGTCTGGGTCGCGGTCCTCCGCAACACCCCGCTGACGCTGCTGTTCTTCGCCGTGCTCCTCGGCCTGCCGCGGTTCGGCCTGGTCCTGCCCTTCCAGGTCTTCGCGGTCCTCGCCCTCGGCTGCTACACCTCGGCCTTCATCTGCGAGGCGTTGCGTTCCGGCATCAACACCGTGCCCACGGGGCAGGGCGAAGCCGCCCGCAGTCTCGGGATGTCGTTCAGCCAGACCCTGGGCAACGTGGTGCTGCCCCAGGCCTTCCGGTCGGTGATCCCGCCGGTGGGATCGACACTCATCGCCCTCGCCAAGAACTCCGCGATCGCCGGGGCCTTCAGCGTCACCGAGCTCCTCGGGACGTACAAGACGCTCAACGAACTCGGCTACAGCATCATCTGGTCCTTCGTCTGGATCGCCGTCGGATATCTGATCATCACCCTCGCCATCAGCGCGCTCTTCAACATCATGGAGAAGCGCTGGGGAGTCGCCCGATGAACCGCACCACGACCGCCTCCGCCACCGCGCTCTACGACATCCCGGGGCCCGTGACCCGTAAGCGCCACTTCCTCTACGGGATCGTCTCGACCGTCGTGATCCTCGCGCTGTTCGGCTGGATCCTCTATCTGCTCTTCGACACGGACCAGTTCACCAGCGAGAAGTGGACTCCCTTCACCTACAAGGGCATCCAGGAACTGCTGCTGCGCGGGCTCGGCAACACGCTCAAGGCATTCGCCTTCGCGGCGGTCCTCTCCCTGGCCCTCGGGGCGGTACTCGCCGTCGGGCGGCTGTCCGACCACAAGCCGGTGCGGTGGATCGCGACGCTGCTGGTCGAGTTCTTCCGGGCGATGCCCGTGCTGGTGATGATCTTCTTCATCTTCGTCGCGCTCAAGGTCCAGCCACTGCCGGCGCTGGTGGCCGGACTGACCCTCTACAACGGCTCGGTGCTCGCGGAGGTCTTCCGCACCGGGATCAACTCAGTGGAGCGGGGGCAGCGGGAGGCGGCCTACGCGCTGGGCATGCGCAAGACGCAGGTCACCACCCACGTCCTGGCCCCGCAGGCCGTCCGGGCGATGCTGCCCACCATCATCAGCCAGCTGGTGGTGGCGCTGAAGGACACCTCCCTCGGCTATCTGATCACCTACGAGGAGTTCCTCCACGCGGGCAAGCTGATCGCGTCGAACCTCGACTACGACCTGCCGTTCATCCCGGTGGTCATGGTGATCTCACCCATCTACATCGGCATGTGCATGTTGCTCTCCTGGTTCGCCACCTGGGTGGCCAGACGGCAGCGGCGCAATCCGAAGACGGAGGGGACGGGGGTCGGCGCGGCCGAACCGGGGACCGTGCTGCCGGGCCGCCTGGGGTAGCCGCCGTGGCGTCCGCCCGGCAGCAGCCGGTGATCACTCCTCGCACCGCGCAAGCGGGACGCGGCCATGCCGGGTCCGGTGCCAGGAGAAGGTCAGCTGTGTGCCGGCCGGGCCGCGGCCCTGACGAGGACCGGCGAAGGCGCACCGGGGCGGATGGTGACAGGCCCGGAACCCGTGGGCGTGGAGAGCGGCTCCATGCCCGCGGGACACCCTCCCGGCGCCGGTCCGTGCAGAGATGAGGGGGCGTCGCGGAACAGACTGCCGGGGCCAGGGCGGCCCCTCGTCGCCCGTCGGACGAGGGGCCGCCCTGGCCCCGTGTGCGGGTAACCGGCGGTGAAGGACGCCGAGGAGCCGGCGTCGGCGGCGGGTGCCCCGCGGGGCGCGGCCGGGCCGCCCTGACAGGGGGAGGCTCAGAGACGGATGATGACCAGCGCCGTGTCGTCGGTGCTGCCTGTGGGAGGCAGGAGGTCAGCCAGGAGTGCGTCGGCCAGTACCTCCGGGGCCGACCGGCCGTGGAGGACGAGGGCATCGGAGAGACGGGCCAGGCCGACGTCGATGTCCTCGTGACGGCGCTCGATCAGGCCGTCGGTGTACAGCACGAGCGTGGCGCCCTCGACGAAGGACACCGTGGCCTCCGGACGGCGGACGTGCTCGGGGCGGGCGCCCAGTGGCGGATCGGTCGCCTGATCGAGGAAGGTCACGGTGCCGTCGGGGGCAAGCAGGGCGGGGGGAGGGTGGCCCGCGCTGCTGTACACGACGGTGTGGGCGGCCCAGTCGATGAAGGTCTTCACCGCAGTGGTGGACTCCGCACCGTCGACGTGGCGGGCGTAGAGCCCAAGAGCCTCCAGCGCACGAGCCGGGCCTTCGGCGACCCGGGCGGCCGCGCTCAGCGCGCTGCGCAACTGTCCCATGACGCAGGCCGCCTTCAGGCCGTGGCCGACGACGTCGCCCACAGCGACCGCGATGCGGTCACCGGGCAGGTCGACCAGGTCGTACCAGTCACCGCACACGTTCAGCGTCCCGACGGCGGGCTGATAGCGGACTGCCGCCCGGTGGTGGCCGACCGGGGTGGGGGCGGGAAGCATCGCCTCCTGCAGGGCGAGGGCGACCTCGCGATCACGCGCGTGAGCCCGCCGCAGCCGTTCGTTGATCTGCTGAAGCTCCTGGGCGCGCGTGTAGAGCTCGGCTTCCAGTACACGCGCTCGGTCGTCGTTGTCCGGCCCGCCGCGGGCGCGCGCCTGGATGAGCTCGGTGACCTCCTCGACACGGTGCACGACCAGCAGGACGTTTCCGTCCGCGTCGAGCACGGGTGCGTTGACCGGGCTCCAGTAGTGCTCCACCCACCGGCCGGGCCGCTCGCGATCCTCGATGTCGTAGCGCACCAGGGCCATGGTGTCGCGCTCCCCGTCGGCCACCACACGCAGCATCGACTCCCGGGTCTCCCGCATGCCGGCCGCGGCCGGATCGTTGGGGTTCTCGGGGAAGACGTCGAAGATGTACTGGCCCAGCAACTGCTCGCGGGTGCGTCCGGCCAGCCGGAGGAAGTCCTCGTTGGCGTCGGCGTACACCAGCTCGGGGGTGAGGAGCGCCACCATGCCCGGGAGGGCGTGGAAGACCGCCGCGTAGTCGATCTGCGGTTCCCTCATGGTCCGTCCGCCTCGGTGCCGGTCTGTACTGTGCGGTTCCACTTTAGGAGGAGCCGGGCCGCCGGGCGCGGGATCGACCTCCCCGGAGCCCGGGGATTCACCCTGGCCGGCCGGTGCCGGAGCGCGACGCGAGCGGGGCCGCGGGAGGGCGACGAGGGCCGGGAGCAGCCCGCCAGGACCACCCCCCGGCTCCGGATGCGGTGCCGGCCTCCCGGAGCTGTTCTTCCAGCGGGGCGTGCCGCCGTCCGGGGTGGACGCGCGCCGACGGGCCGGCCGGCCGAGGTCCGGCGGGGGCCGGGGCGGATCCCTCGTGATCCTCGTCGACGACGTCGACACCGGCACGAGCACCGCCACCACCCGGCGCTGTCTCAGCCCCGGCTGCTCCTGCGGCACCGCCCCGGCGGACGACTCGCGGGCCTTCGCCCTGCTGCCGGGCGCCGACGCCTCCCTCACGTGGCGCGCCTCCGGCTCCGGAGGCGGCCGTCGTGCCGTCCCGGATGTCAGCCCGCGGCCCGGTGGGAGACGGGAGCCGCCGTCGGCAGCGGGGCCTGGGCGGCTCGTGTGACGTCGCCGATCAGCTCGACCACATCGGGGCCGTACGCCTGGGAGTTGACCACCTTGAGGAGCAGGACGAAGGAGCTGTTGCGGTGTTTGCGCTGAAGCTTCTCGTGGTTGCGCATCAGGTAGCGCGAGGCGGCCTGGTTGGTGATGGCGCGCTGCCCGCAGAACAGGAAGACGGGGCGCGCGTCCTGACCGCCCGTCAGCCGCGCGAGGAGCACGTGCTCGGCGGCGCCCGCCTCCAGGCGGTAGCGTTCCGTACCCACCTGGAAGGCCGCACGGTCGGGCCCGGGCTCGGGGCCCGTGTTGATCCTCACGCCCGGCAGCAACTGCTGCAGGTGCGCGGCCATGCGCCGGTTGGACCCGGGCCCTCCGACACAGAACTCCGTACGCTCGCCGAACCCCTGCTGGGCGGTGTCGTGGGACACGATCTGCGCGTGCGCCGAACAGCCCTTGATGAGGGCCGAGAGTTCGAGCAGGGCGAAGACGTCGTGGCGGTGGACCGCGCCGTCGCCGCCGGCGTCGCGGTTGACGACGAGCAGGCACTCGGAATTCCCCGGCAGTCCGAAGAAGGCCTGCTTGCGGCGGAGCTTGCGCCGCCAGAGATACGTACGGGCGAGCCAGCCGAGAGCGGCACTGATTCCGGCAGCTATGAGACCGAGCGCGATGTTGCGTACGTCGTCATTCATGAGCGGGCATAGTAGCGGTCCGTTCGGACACCTGGCCGAGGCGGTCCTGACGATCCGGCCGATGCGGGGCTACCCTGCGCGGACGATCCCTCACAGGAGGTACGGATGCGTCGTTCCGTCGGCCGGAATGTGTCGTTCCTAAGCGCGATCGCCGTCATCGGCTCGCTCGGTGCCGCAGCCCCCGCGGCCTCGTCGCCCCACGTGCCACCGCCCAAGTCGCCTGTGGCGGTGGGGTACGGGGGAGCGGTGTCGAGCGTCGACGCGGACGCCTCGGCCGCAGGGATCGAGGTGCTCCGCAAGGGCGGCAACGCCGTCGACGCCGCCGTCGCCACCGCTGCCGCGCTGGGAGTCACCGAGCCCTACTCGGCGGGCATCGGGGGCGGTGGGTACTTCGTCCACTACGACGCCAGGACCGGCCGTGTCGAGACCCTCGACGGGCGCGAGACAGCCCCGCGCAGCGCCGACTCCTCGCTCTTCCTCGAGGACGGGCGGCCGATCCCCTTCAACGACGCCGTCACCAGCGGACTGGGGGTCGGCACCCCCGGCACGCCGGCCACCTGGGAGAAGGCGCTCGACGCCTGGGGCAGCAAGCCGCTCGGGCGGCTGCTCGAACCGGCCGAGCGGCTGGCCCGCGACGGGTTCGTCGTGGACGAGACCTTCCGGTCCCAGACCGCGGCGAACCAGGACCGGTTCGCCGACTTCCCCGCCAGCTCCGAACTCTTCCTGCCCGGCGGCCGGTTGCCGGTGACCGGCTCGGTGTTCAAGAACCCCGACCTCGCACGTACGTACAGGACGCTCGGCCGTGAGGGAGTCGGCGAGCTGTACCGGGGCGACCTCGCCCGGGACATCGTGTCGACGGTGAGGAAGCCGCCCGTGGACCCGGCGGCCACCCGAGTGGTGCGCCCGGGGGATCTGAGCGCCGCCGACCTGAAGGCGTACCGCGCGCTACGCCAGGACCCGACGAGAGTCGGCTACCGGGGCCTGGACGTGTACGGCATCGCGCCGTCCTCGTCCGGGGGCACGAGTGTGGGGGAGGCCCTCAACATCCTGGAGTCGACGGACCTTTCGAAGGTGAGCAGGACGCGGTATCTGCACCGTCTCATCGAGGCGAGCAGGATCGCGTTCGCGGACCGGGGGCGCTGGGTCGGCGATCCGGCGTTCGAGGACGTGCCGACGCGTGAACTGCTCAGCCAGCGCTTCGCCGACTCGCGCGAGTGCCTCATCAAGGACGACGCGGTCCTCACCAGCCCGCTCGCGCCCGGCGACCCGCGGGATCCCGCCCGCTGCGCCACCGGGGGCACGGCCGCCCCGACGACGTACGAGGGCGAGAACACGACGCATCTGACGACGGCCGACAAGTGGGGCAACGTCGTCGCCTACACCCTGACGATCGAGTCGACGGGCGGCAGCGCCATCACCGTGCCCGGGCGGGGATTCCTGCTCAACAACGAGCTGACCGACTTCTCCTTCGCCCCGGCGAATCCGGCGGTGCACGACCCGAATCTTCCCGGCCCGGCCAAGCGCCCGCGGTCGTCGATCTCGCCGACCATCGTGCTGGAGCGGGGCAAGCCCGTCCTGGCCCTCGGATCGCCGGGCGGCGCCACCATCATCACCACCGTCCTGCAGTCGCTGACCGGGCATCTGGACCGGGGTCTGCCGCTCGTCGAGGCGATCGCGGCGCCACGCGCCAGCCAGCGCAACTCGGCCACCACGGAGATCGAGCCGGGCCTGTGGGACAGCCCGGTGCGCGGGGAGCTCGAGGCGCTCGGCCACGTGTTCAAGGCCAACCCGGAGATCGGGGCCGCCACGGGCATCCAGCGGCTGCCCGGCGGGCGCTGGCTCGCGGCAGCGGAAAAGGTGCGGCGCGGTGGGGGCTCGGCCATGGTGGTGCATCCGAGCGGACGTCCGTGACGGTTCGCCGCTCGCGGGTGCTCCGGGTCCGGTTCGACGCTCCCGCGCGTCGTGCCGGCCCCGGAGCCGTGCGGCGGCCGGGCCCTCGTCCGGGCCGCGTCGGCAAGGGAAGGCCCGTCAGGGGCCTCCGTGTCCAGTGAAAGGGCGTCTTCCACGGTGCGTAAGCGCATGCCGGTCCTCGTGGCGCTCCCGGGTGCCGTCGTCCTCGCCGCCTCGGCCCTTCCCGCGTCGGCCGAACCACCCGCCGGAACCCCGGACGGGGGCACGGTCGGTGCCGCCGAACTCCTGGCGGAGGTGAAGGGCTGCGACCGGATCTCCCACGGGATGTACCGGACGGACCAGGGGACCCCGGCGAACATCCCCGTGTGCGGGACGAAGGAGACCGTGTTCTGGAAGGCGGACATGGACATCGACTGCGACGGGCGGACCACCGCCGTCTGCAACACGAGGACGGACCCGTCCTTCCAGGCCCAGACCGCGTTCCAGACATCGGCCGGCAAGCCGCTGGACTCCAGCAGGCTGCCGTACGTCGTCGTGCCAGGCCCCGGGCCGCTGTGGAAGTACTCCGCGTCCGGCATCGAGGGAGGCGCCCTGGCGGCGGTGGTCTACCAGGGCAAGGTCACCTGGGCGGTCGTCGGGGACACCGGCCCCACCGGGATCATCGGGGAGGCGTCGTACGCGACCGCGCGGGAGCTGGGGATCGACCCCGACCCGAGGACCGGGGGGACGGCGTCAGGGGTCACGTACATCCTTTTCCGGAATTCCAAGGTGTCGCCCGTCGAGGACCACGCGGCCGCCGTCGCGGAGGGCGAGTCGCTCGCCCGGAAGCTCGTCGCGGGGAGCTGACGCGGAGGGCGGGCCGGGAAAGCGTCCGTGGCCGCCGGGTCCCGCCGGCTCGACGCGCACCCGGGCGGCACCCCGGCCGGCCTCGTTCACCGCCTCGACGGACATGTCCGCCCACCGTCGCATCCGGCCAATTACTATACCGGCCCAGCCGGTATTAGAATGACGGCATGGTACGGAATCCACTGACCCCCGAAGAGCGGCTCCGCGGTGAGCGCCTCGGCGAGCTGCTGCGTGAGGCGCGGGGCGGACGCAGCATGGTCGCGGTCGCCGCGAGCGCGGGCATCTCCGCCGAGACGCTCCGCAAGATCGAGACGGGCCGGGCCCCCACCCCCGCCTTCTTCACCGTGGCGGCGCTGGCGGCCGCCCTGGGCCTGTCGATGGACGAACTGCTCACGCGGTGTGTACCGGTGGCCGGGCCGGTGCCCGGATCCCTGCCGGAACCGGGGGAGCTGCCGCTCACGGCATAGGGCCGAGTAGGGTCACGCCCGTGACTCTCCAGGATTTCGCCCGCAGTGAGTACGTCAGTCTGACCACGTACCGGAAGGACGGCACGCCCGTCGCCACGCCCGTCTGGGCCGCGGCGGACAGCGGTGTGCTCTACGTCTGGACCCGTTCGGACTCGTGGAAGGTGAAGAGGCTGCGCAACGACAGCCGGGTCCTGGTCACGGTCTGCGACATGCGCGGCCGGATCGCGGACGGCGCGCCGAGCGCCGAGGGCACGGCCCGGCTGCTCGACGCTGACGGGACCGCCGCTGTGCGCAAGGTGCTCGCCCGCAAGTACACGTGGAAGTTCTGGCTGGTCGATTGGCCCGCCATGGTCGCGCGGCTCGGCAAGCGGCCCCACACGGGGATCGCCGTCACTCTCTGACCGGGGCGTGCCCGCACCGCCCGCGCTCCGGCCGCACCACGCCGGAAAAGCCCCTGTGGTCCATCTGTAACACGCCTGCGGTCGAATGCCCGCGGACTGGAACGGTCCAGTCCCGGGCGACCGGTGAGGGCGAAAGTGACAGTGCATCAGTATGCGGCGGAAGTAAGGGCGTTCGCACAGTACCTACGAGGCCTGGCGGCCATGCTCGATCCCGGGCGGGGCTGGTACGGAGTCTTCCGGGCGCGCGACCCCGAAGGCATGCGTGCCTGCTTCGACGGTGCCGAGGTGCCTCCCTGGGACGTCGTCGAGTCGCTGCTCCAGGACCTCGCCGCGGCGCGCGGCACCGCGTTCGCCGCGCAGGAGTCCGTACAGGCCGCCGCGCTGTGCGCCGCCTCCGCCGCCGCGCACGACAGGCGACCGGGTGGGCGGCAGGCCCTCGTCGACCGGTTGGGCGTGATGCTCCAGGAACAGTCGTACGCGGCCCGGCGGATGCGGGCGGCCGGTGCCGACGGCACAGGTGCGGCGGACGGGGAGACGGAAGCGCTGGCCTGGGCGCGGGACGACCACGTCCGTGCCACGGCCCGCTGCGTGGAGCTCCGTCACCGGCTGGCCGCGGTCGAGAGGGCGGTGCCGGACAGCTGGTTCCGGGAAGAGGGACACGCTGACGCTCCGGACCCCCACGGCGAGCCGTCCGCCCCCGGTCCCCGCCGCCCGGAGGAGACCGGGGCCCACCGGACGCGCCCCGGCCCGCAGGCGGAGCCGGTTGCGGTGAAGAGGCGCAGGAAGACAGGCGGAGCGCGCTTCGCGGGCCTGGACGTCGAGGACGAGACACAAGCGGACCCGGTCCCTTCGGACGGGCCCGCGCTCCCCGCGCCCTCGGCGGCCGCCGCCGTGCCGCGCGGGGCGCGCTTCGGTGCCGTCCGTGCCGACGGGGCGGCTCCGCGGTTCCCGCGGGCCGCGGAGCCCGACCCCGCCGTACGCAGGGCCGCGGAGGCCACCGTCGCGCTGCTCGTCCGGCTTCGCGCGGAGGGCCGCACCGGTGAGGCGCACGCCGCGCTGTGCGACGCTGCCGGCCGGCCGGCGGAGCACCTGCCGGTCCTCGCCGTGGCTCTGCACCACGCCGGTCTGGGTGCCGACTGGGCGACCCTCCTGTGGGAGGTCTCCTCCCTGCCGCCCGCCGAACTTGCGGCCGCAGCCGGGGCGTTGGCCGCAGCAGGCCGCGACGAGGACTGCGGGCAGCTGCTCCGGCAGGGGGTCGCCCGGCCCGCCGAGGAGATCGCCGATGCCGTCGTCGCGCTCGACCGCGCCGGACTCGGGCCGGAGGCCCGGGAACTGCTGGGGGCCTTCGTCCGCGTACGGACGCCGCAGGACGCTGCCCGTGTCGCCGAGGGCGGGCCGCGCCACCTGGTGCCCCAACTGCTTGCCGCCGCACGCGAGGTGTCCACGGCACGGGAATGGGACCTGGTCCACGCCCTCAGGGTGGCCGGCATCGCGGCACCGTAGGGGCGCCGCGTGTCGTGGTCCTCCTGAGGCCGCTGCGGCAGGCCGGGGGAGCGCGTGACCGGTCAGACGCCGCCCAGGAGGCCGCCGAGCAGACCTCCGACCAGGTCTCCGAGGGGGCCTCTGCCCGACGACGTCTCCTCGGGTTCCGGGACCTGGGCGTCGTCACCGTCGTCGGCGGGGGGCTCGGAGCCGGCGCCGGTCCCCGGGAGGTGGGAGGGCTCCGCCGTCGGCGAGCCGCCGCTCCCCGGGCCAGGTGCGGGCGGCCCGGACGCCGAGGCCCTGGGGGGCGTCGCCCTCTCGGCGTCCACCACGGGGATGTCCGACGGGCCGGCGGACGCGCGGCGGGGCTCGGAGTGGGGCTCGGCGCTCCAGGACGGTCCTGCCGCGGCGAGTGTTCCCGTACCTGCCGTCCCGTCGGCCGCTCCGGGAGACGCTTCGGGAGACGGGGAGGCCGAACGGCCGCCGTCCGCGGCCGGTGCCGGCCGCGGTCCGGTCTCGCGGTCCAGGCCCATCGCCCGGGGCAGCCGCAGGAAGGGCGCGCCGGCATCGCTTCCGATGAGCGTGGCGACCAGGGTCGCGGCGTAGCAGGCGCAGCAGAGCGCGGCGACGGTTCCCGCCCGGCGCCAGGTACGGCTGCGCCGTCCGGTCAGGTCGACGAAGACGGGCCCGGTCGACGGGGTGGAGGCGCGAGGGGCGGTCCGCCCGCCGGACGGCGTCGACGGAGAGTCCGTGGTCTCCCCCGGAACCTCGTCGCCCGGAGAGCCGGCGGGGCGGAGCGCGTCCGCGGCGCTGCCCGCGGCCGCTTCGTCGGTGGTCCCTTCGTCCGTGGTCGCTGAGGCGTGTTGTCTCCGGCGTTCCCGTACCTCGTTCGCCGGCGCACTGGCTATGCCCACGTACGTCTCCCCTTCGTCCGCCTGTCGGGCCGCATGCCCGCAGGGCCATCCGTTGCCGGGCCCACGTCACATCCGTGCCGAGGCGGTCCGGCGGCCGGGCCGGACCGATTCCGTTCCCCTCCCGGTTCGGAGCCGAGAGCCGTCCGGATTGGTCGGTCGGCGAGCCGGACAACTGCCGACCGTGCCCCCCCGGGGGCTCCGGAGGGGTCTCCGGTGATGCCGGTCCACCGGCCGGACCGGTGGAAGCCGGCGCGTACGCACCACTTTCCCCGGCCTCGGGTCGGCCGGGGTGGACGTCACGTGAACAGCCCTCGCACCGTGCCGACTTGATGTACTGGGGCATGGGGCATGGGGCGTGTGGTGTCCGGCTCCGGAGCGGGGCGATCCGTCCGCCACGGACGGGAACAGGTTGGCGAAAGTGGCCCCCGCCGGGGTGGGCCGGTCCCGCGCTTCGGCCCCTGCTCCGCGGCGGAGTGGGCCAGGAGTACGGACCGTGGCTCTCCGGGGCCTGTGGTCCATGCACATGGCCAGTGGGCGCGGACTTGCGGAGAGAATTTCCGGCCCACCCTCTAGGGTCGGTCAAGGCATAACCACACAAGTGGTACATGTCCCCCCAGTGATGTGGAGGCACCATGCTTACCCAGGAGATCACTCTCACCGCGACCCCGGCTCAGACCACCACGCTGAGCGCCCTCATGGCGGAGCCCGAGGCGGTCGTCAGCGACGCCCCGCTCTACACCCCCGAGGCCGCGGGCTTCCTGCTCGCGCTCCTCCTCCTGTCTCCCAAGGAGCCGAAGGAGCCCCGGGGCAAGTGAGTTCCCACTCCGCATTCGCCGAGGCGGCCGACGCCCTGGCGGCACGTGTCCTCGGTGCCCTCACCGGCACCGGGGACCCCGTGCAGCTGGCGCGGTACGTCGACGACGCCCCCGACACCCTCGCGGCACTGGCTGCCGTACGGGTTCTGGGCGCCGACGTCTTCAGTCCACACCTCCTGGCAGGCCAGGCGTTCGAGCCGCAGGACGCGGCCGTCGCCGTCAAGGCCTTCGACGCCTTTCCCTCCTCCGAGAGCGCGGACGAGACGACGGTCGCCCGTCGCGACCACGCGACCGCGGTCCTTCTCGCCCGGCTCGCCGGTGACGACACCCTGCGCGAACTGGCCCCCGAGCCGTCGGGCGACGAGCTCCCCGGCCCCGACGAGTGGAGTGCCTGGTCCGTCAGGATGGCCCAGCTCGCCCCCCTGGCCACGCTCGGTCTCGACGGCCCGGTGCACACGGCCGCCCGGGACGGAGCCCTCCCGCTGAGCCGGGGAGTCAGCCGGTCCGTCCTGCGCCGCGACTTCCCCACCGCCGGACGCCTCGTCCGGTGGCTCGCCTGGCTGCGGCACGAAGGTGTCGGCCTGCCCCTGGACCCGGACGTCGCCCTGGAGCACGTGCACCTGGTGGGCGGAGCGGGACCGCGCGGCGCCCTCGACCTGGCGATCGCACGTCACTTCCTCGAACAGCGGCCCGGCGCGGCCCCCAAGGCGGCACACAGATGACGACGATCCCCGAACCGGTCACCCGGGCGGCCCGCACCATGGCGGACCGCTCCCTCTCCTGGCTGCACGCCAACCGGGACCTGGGCGGTCTCCCGCCCGGCACCACCGAGACGATGGCCGACCCCGACAGCGTCTACAAACCCCTGGGCGAGACCACGCTCGCGGCCTCTCTCATCCTGCGGGACGGCGTCGCCGGACCAGGACGGCTGGCCGCCGCCCAGAGCCTGATGGACTTCACCTGGGAGCAGTTCCGGCGCGGCGACATGATCTACGAACGCCAGCTCCGCCACACGCTGATGACGGACCCGCTGGAGATGTACGCCCCCTTCGTGCGCTGCGGCTACCGGCACGAGGAGCTCGACCGGCTCCTCGCGCACCGCTCCCGCATGCGGTCGGTCAGCAGTGTCGAGGTGCTTCCGAACCGGCGTCTCGCCGTCGCCAACGCCGCCCGTGTCGTCGGCCTGGCCCGGACCGAGGACATGAAGGCCCTGGCGGCCGGCACCTGGCTCGGTGCGCGGCCGGAGCCGTGGGCCGTCAACTGGATCACGGCCTACGCCATGACCCACACGGTCTTCCACCTCACCGACTGGGGCGGCAACCCGGGCGGCCTGCCGCCCGAGCTCGCCGACTACGTGCGCACCTGGCTCCCCGTGTGGATCGACGTCTGGCGGGAGGTGGGCCAGTGGGACCTCGTGACGGAACTCCTCGTCGTCGGGGCCTCGATCGAGGACCCGTACTGCCGGCCTGAGGACTGGGAGGCCATCGCGGCGCTCCAGCACGAGGACGGACTCGTCCCCCGGGACAGCGACCCCGTGGACGACGACCCCCAGAGGCGGTTCACGGACCATCAGCACACGGTCGTCGTCGCCGCCGTCGCGGGTTCCATCGCGCTGGCCCGGGCGGCTGAGCAGGGGTGAAGGCGTGACGGGACTGCCGTTGGCCGACCGCCTGGGCCCTCTCCTGGCGGCGGCCGAGGGCCCGGTGGCGGCGGTGGCCGCGGTGCGGGGCGCCGAGCGCGCCGTGCTCTTCCGCGGCCCGGTGCGCGAGGACAGCAGATTCGAGACGGGTTCGCTGACGAAGACCTTCACCGCCCTGCTGCTCGCCGAGCTGGCCGCACGGGGCGAGGTCCGCTACGGCGACCGCGCCGACCGCTACCTCCCCTTCAGGCTGGCCGGGCCGCCGCTCACCCTGCTCCACCTGGCCACCCATACCTCCGGCCTGCCCCGGCTGCCTCCGGGACTGCTCTCCCGGGCGGTCCGCAGCGGCTGGCTCAGCAACCCGTACGCCGGGTTCTTCGAGGACGACCTGCTCGCCTCGCTGCGCCGCACCCGGCCGCGCCACCGTCCCGGCACCCGGGTGCTCTACTCCAACTTCGGCGGGGCGCTGCTGGGCCACGTCCTCGCCAGGGCGGCAGGCGGTGCCGGGGGCGACTACCCCGCTCTGCTGGCCGACCGGATCACCGCCCCGCTCGGCCTCACCCGCACCGACTGCGACGCCGACGCCCCGCAGGTCACCGGGTACTGGCACGGCCGCCCCCGCCCGGCACTGCGGATGCCGGGGCTGGCGGCGGCCGGAGCCGTGCGTTCCAGCCCCCGTGACCTGCTGCACCTGGTCGGTGCCCTGCTCGACCCCGGCTCCGTGGCGGACCGCGCGCTGCGCACCGCGCTGGCGGAGGTCCAGCGGCCCCGGCTGAGCGTTCCGAGGACCGGGGCACGCCTCTGCCTCATCTGGAACCTCCGTCCACGTCCGGACGGCGCGCTCCTCCACCACTCCGGTGGCACCCGTGGATTCACCGCGTTCACGGGTTTCCTCCCGGTCTCCGGCACGGGACTCGTCGCCCTGACGAACACGGCACCCACCCCCCTCGCCCCCTTCGTCCAAGCGGCGTACGGGACTCTGCGCGCACTGGACGCCCCGGCCCCCGGAAGGGCATCGACCGCTCGGGTGTGAAACATGATCGACTCCGCCGGTTCACGGCGATGGTCTTGCCCCGTTGTGTGACGGGGCTTACGTTCTCCTCCTATGCACCGTGTCTACGGGCGTAGAGAAACGTAGAGGCTCTCTGACGCCGCGTCGAAGGAGCAGCTCATGTCCCACGTCGTACGCGCCGCACTCGTCCAGGCGACCTGGACCGGCGACACCGAATCCATGATCGCCAAGCACGAGGAGCACGCGCGCGAGGCAGCCCGGCAGGGCGCGAAGATCATCGGTTTCCAGGAGGTGTTCAACGCCCCCTACTTCTGCCAGGTCCAGGAGCCCGAGCACTACCGCTGGGCCGAACCCGTGCCCGACGGACCGACCGTCCGGCGCATGCGGGACCTGGCCCGCGAGACGGGCATGGTGATCGTCGTCCCGGTCTTCGAGGTCGAGCGGTCCGGCTTCTACTACAACACCGCGGCGGTGATCGACGCCGACGGCTCGTACCTCGGCAAGTACCGAAAGCACCACATCCCGCAGGTCAAGGGCTTCTGGGAGAAGTACTACTTCAAACCCGGCAACGTCGGCTGGCCGGTCTTCGACACCGCCGTCGGCAGGGTCGGCGTCTACATCTGCTACGACCGGCACTTCCCGGAGGGGTGGCGCCAACTCGGACTCAACGGAGCC
Source organism: Streptomyces sp. NPDC102402 (assembly GCF_044765765.1). Lineage (NCBI taxonomy): Bacteria > Bacillati > Actinomycetota > Actinomycetes > Kitasatosporales > Streptomycetaceae > Streptomyces > Streptomyces sp. NPDC102402. Next base: position 284,562 of record NZ_JBIWKR010000005.1, on the reverse strand, counting down.
CAGTTGGTCTACAACCCGTCCGCCACCTCGCGCGGGCTCTCCGGCTACCTGTGGCAGCTCGAACAGCCCGCGTCGGCCGTCGCCAACGAGTACTTCATCGCCGCGATCAACCGTGTCGGCCAGGAGGAGTACGGCGACAACGACTTCTACGGCACGAGCTACTTCGTGGATCCGCGCGGCCAGTTCGTGGGAGAGGTCGCGAGCGACAAGGAGGAGGAACTCCTCGTGCGCGACCTCGACTTCGGCCTGATCGAGGAGGTCCGCCAGCAGTGGGCGTTCTACCGGGACCGCCGGCCGGACGCGTACGACGGGCTGGTGGAGCCGTGACCGGCCTGCACGAGCGGCACCTGGCCGTCAGCCCCGAATGGCTGGCCCTCTACTACCGGCAGCCCCTCGAACTCACCCACGGCGAGGGCCGCCACGTCTGGGACGCGGACGGCAGGCGCTACCTCGACTTCTTCGGCGGCATCCTCACCACGATGACCGCGCACGCCCTGCCCGAGGTCACCAAGGCCGTCACCGAGCAGGCCGGCCGGCTCATCCACTCCTCGACCCTCTACCTCAACCGCCCGATGGTCGAACTCGCCGAGCGGGTGGCGGCACTCTCCGGCATCCCGGACGCCCGGGTCTTCTTCACCACCTCGGGCACCGAGGCCAACGACACCGCGCTGCTGCTCGCCACCGCCCACCGGGGGTCGAACCAGATCCTGGCGATGCGCAACAGCTACCACGGCAGGTCGTTCTCGGCGGTCTCGATCACGGGCAACAGGTCCTGGTCGACCACGAGCCTCTCCCCGCTGCAGACGCTGTACGTCCACGGCGGAGTCCGAAGCCGCGGACCGTACGCCGAGCTGAGCGACGAACGGTTCGTCAAGGCCTGTGTGGCCGACCTCGAGGACCTGCTCGGGCACACCAGGGGCGCCGCGGCGCTGATCGCCGAGCCCGTCCAGGGGGTCGGCGGGTTCACCGCACCGCCGGACGGGCTGTACGCGGCCTTCCGCGAGGTCCTCGACCGGCACGGCATCCTCTGGATCTCCGACGAGGTGCAGACCGGCTGGGGGCGCACGGGCGATCACTTCTGGGGCTGGCAGGCGCACGCTTCGAACGGGCCGCCGGACATCCTCACCTTCGCCAAGGGCATCGGCAACGGCATGTCCATCGGCGGTGTCGTCGCCCGCGCCGAGGTCATGAACTGCCTGGACGCGAACTCGATCTCGACGTTCGGAGGGTCACCGGTCACCATGGCCGCGGGGCTCGCCAACCTCTCCTACCTGCTGGAGCACGACCTCCAGGGCAACGCCCGCCGGGTCGGCGGGCTGCTCATCGAGCGGCTGAGGGCGGTCGGCGCGGCCTCTCCTGCCGTACGCGAGGTACGCGGCCGAGGGCTCATGATCGGCATCGAGCTGGTGAGGCCCGGCAGCGACGAGGCCGACCCGGAGGCCGCGGCGGCCGTACTCGAGGCGGCTCGCGAGGGCGGGCTGCTCATCGGGAAGGGCGGCGGCCACGACACCAGCGTCCTGCGGATCGCGCCGCCCCTCTCGCTCACCGTCGCAGAGGCCGAGGAGGGCGCGGAGATCCTGGGTGAGGCACTGCGGGCGGCGGGATGACGACGTCGCCCCGCGCCCCGGGCGGACGGCGCTGCTTTCGAAAGACGCCCTAGGTTCCCGCTCTCCTGGCCCGGGGCGTTCTCCCTCGGGCGGGGGAGCGGGATCCCCCTGGCGGGGGAAGGAACCGGTGGTCCCGTGCCGGAACCTGGACTCACAAGGCAGGAGCCCCGAGGGCCGCACGTGAACAGAGAACACCTTCATCGGTGAGCCGCACCGGTATCGCCACAGCGAGGAGGGGTACATGAGCCGCACCGTCATCCACGGCGGCCTCGTCATCACCGCGTCGGACGAGATCCACGCCGACGTACTCATCGAGGGCGGACGCGTCGCGGCCCTCGCCGCCCACGGCACCGAAGCCGCGGCGGGCTGGACCGCCGACCGCAGGATCGACGCCACCGGCAAGTACGTCATCCCGGGCGGGGTCGACGCGCACACCCACATGGAGATGCCGTTCGGCGGGACCTATGCCGCCGACACCTTCGAGACCGGTACCCGGGCGGCGGCCTGGGGAGGCACCACGACGATCGTGGACTTCGCCATCCAGACCATGGGCCGCTCGCTGCGCGAAGGAGTCGACGCCTGGCACAAGAAGGCCGAGGGCAACTGCGCCATCGACTACGCCTTCCACATGATCCTCTCGGATGTGAACGGGTCCTCGCTCAAGGAGATGGACCGCCTGGTCGCGGAGGGCATCACCTCGTTCAAGCTCTTCATGGCCTACCCGGGAGTCTTCTACAGCGACGACGGGCAGATCCTCCGCGCCATGCAGCGGGCCTCCGGCAACGGCGGCCTGATCATGATGCACGCGGAGAACGGCATCGCCATCGACGTCCTGGTCGAGCAGGCCCTCGCCGAGGGACGCACCGACCCGCGGTACCACGGCGACGTGCGCAAGGTGGCTCTGGAGGCCGAGGCCACGCACCGCGCCATCCAGCTCGCCCGGGTCGCGGGATCACCGTTGTACGTGGTGCACGTCTCCGCCGACGAGGCCGTCTCCGAGATCGCCGGCGCCCGCCACCGGGGGCTGCCGGTATTCGGCGAGACCTGTCCGCAGTATCTCTTCCTGTCCACGGACAACCTCGCCGAGCCGGACTTCGAAGGAGCGAAGTACGTCTGTTCGACCCCGTTGCGTCCGAGGGAGCACCAGGAAGCGCTCTGGCGCGGGCTGCGGAACAACGAGCTCCAGGTCGTGTCCACCGACCACTGCCCCTTCTGCTTCTCCGGTCAGAAGGAGATGGGCCGGGGCGACTTCTCGAAGATCCCCAACGGCATGCCGGGTGTGGAGCATCGCATGGACCTGCTGCACCAGGCGGTCGTCGACGGGCACCTCTCGCGCCGCCGCTGGATCGAGATCGCCTGCGCGACGCCGGCCCGCATGTTCGGCCTGTACCCGAGGAAGGGCACGATCGCGCCGGGGGCGGACGCCGACGTCGTCATCTACGACCCGGAGGCGGAGCAGACGATCTCCGCCGACACACACCACATGAACGTGGACTACTCGGCGTACGAGGGCAAGCGGATCACGGGGCGGGTAGAGACGGTGTTGTCGCGCGGTGTCCCCGTGATCGAGAGCGGGGCATACGTGGGACATGCCGGGCACGGGGCCTACCTGCCGCGGGGGTTGTGCCAGTACCTGTGACCCGGCCGGGTGCCGCCGCACCCGGCCGAGCCGCGCGGGGGGCCTACTCGGGGAGCACCGACAGCGTCCTGAGCCGTGCGTGCCTGCCGCTCCAGCCCGATACGTCGAGCGCCACATAGCGGGCGGTGCCACGCGTGGAGAGGCTGCCGGTGCCACCGCGGACCCGCAGGCGCCCGCCGGACCGGTAGGTGACGCCATCCGTGCTGAACTCGACGGCCGCCTCGGGAACCCTGCCAGGGGTCCACTCCGCGAGAACGCGCTCGACGGGGAGCGAGGTCCCGAGGTCCACCACCATCCGCGCGCGGTCCTGCCCCGGTGTCCACGACGTGTCCGTCCTGCCGTCGACCGCGGCCGCGGGATCCGACATGCCGGTGGGGAACGGGCCGTTGGGGAAGGTGTCGCAGCCGAGCGCGGCGTCGCCGAGCGGATGGGCGACGGTGCCCGGAACCGACAGCGTGACGGTCCTGTCCCGGCGCAGCCGGACCTTCGCACGGCGGCCGTTGCCCGCGGTGACGAGCAGGTCGCACGCCGGTCCGGTCAGGCGCAGTGCCGAGGCGTCGAGCACCTCCACCCGGAGCCCCGGCGGGACGGCTGCGCCGGTCGTCGAGCGAAGGGTGAAGCGAGCCGCCGCGACCTCGGCCGTCGCGCCGTCCAGCTCCGCGGTGAAGTCCGTCCCGCTCGCGGTCACGACCTGCGAGCCGGCGTAGAGGTGCAGGTCGGCGCCCTGCCGGGGCACCGACACCACGGTGGAGACGGGGTCCGGCGAAAGGTTGAACAGACTCAGGTGCCCGCCGACGGTGCTGGCACGGACCACGGGGTTCGCGGCTCGCGGAGCCTCCAGGGAGGCCGCCGCCCGCACCGCGGCGGGATCGCCCGACGGATGGCCCTCCACGGTCAGGGCCTCCGCCGGCCCGTCGGACAGCACCACCACGTCGCCGTAGACCGCCAGCGGATTGCGCGCGCCCCGGACCACGAGGCCCGCCCTTCCGTCCACGGAGAGCCAGCCGCCCCGGCTCGCGAGATCGGCCTCGGGGAACCGCGCCAGTTCGGTCCAGGTCTCGCCGTCGTCGGAGCCCTGCACCCGGTACGCGGAAGCGGCCGCGGACTCCCATGCCAGGGTGAGGCTGTCGAACGCCGTGACGCTGCCGAGGTCCACACTCAACCAGCTGTCCTGACGGTTGCGTTCAGCGACGGCGACGGCCCAGCGGCTCGTGTCGTCGCCGTCCACCGCGCGTTCCGCCTCCTTGCCGGACGTCTCCGACGAGGCGGTGGCGACACGGCCGCGCGCGAGGTCCTCGCCCTCGGCGCCGTCACGGACGGAGAGGGTGAAGAGGGAGTACCCGTACTGCGGGTGGCCGGAGATGCCCTGCATCCGGACGAAGCGGTGGGAGCTCCGGGGGAGTGCCAGTGTGTCGACGCGCGGCCCCGGCCCGACCGCTGTGTTGCCGCTGTCCGCGGAATCCACCTGGGCGGATCCCTCTGCCGCGGTGTACGTGCGCCGGCCGTCGAGGCCGGCCAGTCCCGGCATGGTCAGGTTGTGGAGCCGCAGGCGCCCCTCACCGGCGGCCGTGCCACTGGTCGCGTAGACGACCGCACCGGAGGGCAGGGTGGTGAACCCCGCGTGACCGGAGTCGAGCTGGAGCAGAGTGGCCGTCGCGTCGAAACCGTCGCGTATCTTCCGGTAGGTCGTGACCGACCGCCGCAGCACCTTCCCGCCGGTGGAGGGGAGGAACATCGGGCCGTTCCCGCTGAGCGCGAACAGCCAGTCGTCATGGGCCGGCTGCCACGCGAACTTGACGAAGCCCGGCTTGCTGACCGAAGCCGCCCACGCCGCCCGGCTCTGCTGGACCACCAGGCCAGGTCCCTCGCCGAAGTCCTTGACTCCCGCGGCCTGCTCGAAGAACTCGCGGTCGGACAGCGGTGGCACGACGCCTCCGTGTGCGGCGCGCCACCTGTGCAGCAGGTAGCTGATGGCGATCTCGGCCCGGGCCTCGGGCTCGTACTTCGCCTCGCCCGAGAACTTCGCGAGGCGGTGCTCCGGGGCGTAGGCCTGGTAGGGCACCAGCCGCTCCGCCATCGCGGCCTCCGCCCAGGCGGCGGCGCGGTCACCGGTCACCTGGGCGAGGAAGGCCAGCGGGATCACATCACGTCCGTAGAGGTGTTCGCGGTCCGCCACCATCGGCATCAGCGGCTCGCCCGCGTCGCTCATGACCATCCGGAGTGTGCGCCACAGCGGCACGGCGTTCGGCTGGGCGGTCAGCACCTCGGGCATGGGCTGTCCCGCGGTGATGAAGTGCGCCGCGTTCCGGCCTGAGGTGCGCCACAACTCCGCCTGGTAGTGCGGGCCGAAGGAGTCGTGGTTCTCGACGATGAACGAGTCGTAGAGGTTCGTCGCGGTGTTGGCGCTCACGGGCACCCCGTCGACCAGGGCCGGATTCGCCAGGTCCGCCGCGGGCAGCCCCGCTTCGTTCCTGGTCCACCGGCCGAAGGCCGCCGCCCAGTCGGCGTGGCGGGGGTCTGAGGCGGCCCAGGCCAGGCCGGGTGCCAGCGACTGGGCGTAGACGCCCATCTCCTCCAGCTTCGTGTCGCCGACATGGCCGCCCTCGAACCCGTTGGGCGTCCAGCTTCCGGAGGCGGGGTCGTCGCCGCTGCCCAGCGATGCGGTGAACCGGGCCTGTTCCGCGACGATCGTGTCGACGTTCCGCCGTGTTCCGGGATCCAGCTGCTCCCAGAGCAGTCTGGCCGCAAGCACGAAGTACAGCTGGAACGTCGTGTCGAAGAACAGGGTCCGCCCCCACTCCGTGCCGCCCGCGCAGCGGTTGGACGCGGCGAAGTGCTTGATGGTGGCCAGTGTGCGGGCGAGGAGGTCGTCCTTGGCGATACCGGCCCGCTCGGGGTCGTAGGCCCCCTGGGTCAGGAGCACGGCGTTGCCGAGCACCACCGCGAAGCCGAAGTCCTTGCGCGTGTAATGGCCGAGAGCGGAGTCCCACTGCGTCTCGGCCCAGCGGGTGTGCGTCAGCAGAACCTGGTAATAGGTGTCCGACACGCTGTCCGGGCCGGCGTCGAGCGGGTGGCGTCCGGCCGTGGCGACGGGTGATCCGGCGGCTGCCGCCTCACCCGCGAGGGACAGGGGTCCGACGGCCAGAAGGCTCGCAACACCGGCCAGTTGGAGGAACTTGCGCCTGTCGTGGTGGGTGGCATTGCTTGGCATGGGCGGTCTCCGAATGGTGACAACGTTGTCAGATCCGGGCCATCCTTTCTCCCGTCCCGGCGGGCGTCAAGGGTTCTCGCGCTCCGGCCCAGGTGGGAGCGGCTGTACGGGGCAGGCCCGGCCCGCGAAGGCCGGGTGCGGACCGCGCGAAGGCCGGGTGCGGGCGGACGAGGGTGCGTGGTCGCCTCGGAGGGCGCCGTCGCGACGTGGACGTGTTAGCGTCCAGCGCCGCGAAGCCGCACCGAGAACGGAGGGGAAGTGGCTCACCCGCGCCCCGCCGGCCCTTGTCCCGCCGCCGGAACCCTCGAGTGACCCGGGCCTTTTGGGGTGTGCCCGGACGGACCGTCGCCGTGCGTCTGGACGAGCCGCCGCGGGTGCTGAGCCTCGGTGCAGGGGTCCACGGCACGACGAGCGACGTCGACGTGTTCCGGCTCCCGGATCTGTGGCAGCTCCACCTCTACGGATATGCCGCCGAGCTCGTCGTCGACGGCGTGCTCCACATCATCCGGCCGGGGCACGTGAGCCTGGTCCCGCCGGGGGCCGAGGTGCGCTTCCGCTACCAGGGGCGGTCGGAGCACCTGTACGCGCACCTGAGCCTCTCCGGCACGGGGGAGGCGGTGACCCTGCCCGTCGTCCAGGACGCCGGGGCACGGACCCCCGACCTGTCGGAGACGCTGCTGCGGGCCATCGCGGCGGCTCCGCGCGCTCCGAGGAGGGCGGACGCCGAGATCTGGACCGCCTTGTGGGAGCTCGCCGAACTGGCCGTGCCGGCAGGGCGGGGGAACGGTCCGCACGCCTCGCTCGCCACCGCCGTCGCGTACATCGAGTCGCACCTCGCGGAGCGGCTCCTCGTTCCCGAGGTGGCGCGGGCGGCGGGCGTGTCCCACAACCATCTGCTGCGCCTCTTCCGGGCCGGGACAGGCTCCACCGTGGTGGCGTACATCCGCCGGCGGCGGATGGAGCGGGCGCGCCATCTGCTGCGGGAGTCGACACTGCCGATCCCCGCGGTGGCCGCGGCGGTCGGCATCGACGATCTGCAGGCGTTCAACAAGGCGTGCCGGCGTGAACTGGGCGTGTCCCCCCGCTCGGTGCGCGCCGGCCGCTGAGCGGGACGGGCGGCCGAGCCCAGGCCGGACTCAGTCCCGCCCGGTGCCCCGGTAGAGGCCGAGTTCACCGTCGAGTTCGACGGCCAGCACGGTCGCGCACGGGTCGACGTCCGCCGGTTCCGGGGCGTCGATCCACAGCACGCCCGGGACGTCGTGGAGTCCGCCGGTGACCCGGTGGGCCAGCTCGGTGCCGGTGCCGAGCACGGTCACCCGCTCCACCCTGTTGCGCAGGCCACGCAGCGCGACCGATTCGTTCGGGGTGTCGAAGCAGACGAGGAAGACCGTGCGCCGGTCGGTGGAGAGTGTGCTGGGGCCGTAGTGATGACCGGCCGGCAGGCCGGCCACCGTGCCGTACACCGCCCTTTCGTGCCGGGCGATCCACGCCCCGAGGCCCTCCAGGCGCCGGACCTGTTCCGCCGGGATGGTGCCGTCCTCCTTCGGCCCGACGGCCAGCAGCAGATTGCCGCCCAAGCCGATCGTCTCGGTGAAGTAGCGCACGAGTTGGCGTACCGACTTCTGGTTGCGGTCCCGGTGCTGGTAGCCCCAGGAGTCGTTCAGCGTCAGGCACAGTTCCCACGGCCCGTCCGGTGCCACGAGCGGCACGCCCTGTTCGGGTGTGGCGTAGTCACCGTGGCTGAGCATGCGCGCGTTGAGGACGGTCTCCGGGTTGCCGGCGAGGATCTGCTTGGCGAGCCGGCGCATGCCCCACTGCTCCTCGCTGCGCTCCCACTCCCCGTCGAACCACAGGAGATCGGGGCGGAAGCGGGAGACCAGCTCGCCGACCTGGGCGTTGCGGTACGCGAGGTAGCGTGCCCACGCCTCCGGGTCCTCGACCCCGTCCGCCGGGGTCACGAGGGGGTGGGTGGCCACGTCCTCGTTCGGCGGCTCGGGGTGGACCACGCTCGCGTAGTCGGGGTGGTTCCAGTCCGAATGCGAGTAGTACAGGCCGACCTTGAGGCCCTGGCCGCGCAGCGCATCGGCGTACCCGGCCACGAGGTCGCGCCCGGCGGGTGTGTTCCGTACGACGTCCAGATCGCCGTGCGCGGTGTCCCACAGGGCCACGCCGTCGTGGTGGCGCGCGGTCAGTACGGCGTACCGCGCCCCGGCGCGTGCGAAGAGCCTGGCCCAGCCCTCCGGGTCGTACGCGGATGCGGTGAAGCCGTCCAGCTGCCGCATGTACTGCTCGTGCGGCACCTGCCCGTCGTAGAACGACCAGGACTCGGGGACGCCGTCCACCGCGTAGATGCCGTAGTGGAGGAAGATGCCCAGTTTGGCATCGGGGAACCAGGGCTGCATGGGCATGGGGCGGTCCTCGGTGAAGGGCGGGGCGGGCGGGGGATCCCGCTCCGCCCACGCTAGGCCGGGACGGCGGGCCCGCGCGTGGGCGGCGCTCACCCTCACTGGTCCGTTTTCACCAAGCCGTGCGGAGGCTGAGGCGATCGGGCGGGACGGTGCCCTGGGCCTACTCCTTCACGAAGGCCAGGAGGTCCGGGTTGAGGACCTCCGGGTGCGTCGAGAGCATGCCGTGCGGATAGCCCTCGTAACTCCTGAGCCTGCCGTTCGTCAGCAGCTCCGCCGACAGGGGGCCCGCGTCCTCATAGGGCACGACCTGGTCGTCCGTGCCGTGGGCGACGAGGACCGGCACCTGGATCTTCTTGAGGTCCTCGGTGAAATCGGTCTCGGAGAAGGCCTTGATGCACTCGTAGTGCGCGTTGGCCGCGCCGCGCATGCCCTGCCTCCACCAGTTGTCGACAAGCCCTTGGGACACCTCGGCGCCGGGGCGGTTGAATCCGTAGAAGGGGCCCGAGGCCACCTCGATGTAGAACTGCGCGCGGTTGGCGGCGAGGGCGGCGCGGAAACCGTCGAAGACCTCGATCGGCAGGCCGCCCGGGTTCGACGCGGACTTCACCATGACCGGCGGGACCGCGCTGACGAGTACGGCCTTCGCCACCCGTCCCGGTTCGGCCCGGGCGACGTACCTGGCCACCTCGCCGCCGCCGGTGGAGTGGCCGATGTGCACGGCGCCCCGCAGGTCGAGCGCTTCGGCCAGGGCCGCCACATCCGCGGCGTAGGTGTCCATGTCGTGCCCGGTGGCGCTCTGGCTCGAGCGCCCGTGGCCCCGCCTGTCGTGGGCCACCACGCGGTAGCCCTCGGCGAGGAAGAACAGCATCTGGTTGTCCCAGTCGTCGGCGCTGAGCGGCCAGCCGTGGTGGAACACGACCGGCTGGGCGTCGCGCGGGCCCCAGTCCTTGTAGTAGATGCTCGTCCCGTCGATGGTGGTGACCGTGCCCATGTCGATGCCTTCCGCTGGAATCGCTGCCGCGTGGAGGGAGACGTGCCGGCGTGCGCCGGCCGTGTGGGCCCAGGACCACCACGGGCGCAGAGGCCGTACGCATGACCGAACTCGACAAACGATACCTTTACGGGGTGAACCTCTCACTCTGGAATGCCTCCGGGGGGTGAGTGCACGCGGGGGCGCGCCGGGCCGTACGGCCCGCCGGCCACGCTCGCCGCGCCGGGCGGCTTCGCGCGTAGAGTCCCCCTTCCCAAAGGCCGGGAAGCGGTCCAGGATTGTCCCCCCGCGACTCGCCCTGACAGGGGCCGCGTCAGCGGGGCGGGCGCGGCCCGATGTGGAAGGCTCTGCCGGAACACGTCTCCGGGAGCGGCGTCCCGGGTCCTTCCGCCCGTATGCGCCGACCGGTCGGCGCATACGGGACAGGCATCCTCACCGCCGGTCCCGGCACGGCTTCCCGACCCGCGCGCCACGTGTCAGTTCTTCCACAAGGAGCATCTGCCATGGATTTCGGACTCGTCCTCCAGACCGACCCGCCCGCCTCGGCCGTCGTCGGACTCATGCGCCGCGCGGAACGGAACGGCTTCCGCTACGGCTGGACCTTCGACTCGGCCGTGCTGTGGCAGGAGCCCTTCGTCATCTACAGCCGGATCCTGGAGCACACCGAACGGCTGATCGTCGGGCCGATGGTGACCAACCCCGGCACCCGTACCTGGGAGGTCACCGCCTCCACGTTCGCCACGCTCAACGAGATGTACGGCAACCGGACCGTCTGCGGCATCGGACGCGGCGACTCCGCGATGCGGGTGGCCGGCCGCAAGCCCAACACGCTGGCCAGACTGGGCGAGGCCATCGACGTGATCCGGGACCTGGCCGAGGGGCGCGAGGCCACCGTCGACGGACAGCCGGTGCAGATCCCCTGGGTGAAGGACGGCAGGCTGCCCGTCTGGATGGGCGCGTACGGTCCCAAGGCGCTGGCACTCGCCGGGGAGAAGGCCGACGGGTTCATCCTCCAGCTGGCCGACCCCTTCCTCGTCGAGTGGATGGTCAGGGCGGTACGCGACGCGGCTGCCGCGGCCGGCCGCGACCCGGACTCCGTGACCATCTGCGTCGCCGCGCCCGCCTACGTGAGCGAGGACCTGGAGCACGCCCGCGAGCAGTGCCGCTGGTTCGGGGGCATGGTCGGCAACCATGTGGCCGACCTCGTCTCCCGGTACGGCGAGCACTCCGGCCTGGTGCCCGAAGCCCTCACGGAGTACATCGCCGGGCGCTCCGCATACGACTACAGCCACCACGGCCGCGCCGGAAACCCGGACGCGGCCTTCGTCCCCGACGAGATCGTGGACCGCTTCTGTCTGCTGGGGCCCGCCGAGGCGCACATCGAGAAGCTGCGGGTCCTGCGGGAGCTGGGCGTCGACCAGTTCGCCGTCTACGACATGCACGACGCACGGGAGGCGACCATCGACGCCTACGGCTCGACGATCATCCCGGCGCTCTCCGCCTGACCCAACCGTCCCACCGCCCGTCCCTACGGCCGCCGAACACCCTGTGACGCGCGCCGCCGCCCTCTCCCCCGACCGGCTTTCTGCCCGGTCGGGGGAGAGGGCGGCGGCGCTTCACGGGGTCGGCCGGCCGTATCTCCGGCAGGCAGTCGTCATCCCGGCGGTCCGGCGGGCTGTCGCCCTCGCTCCGGCCCGAGGCGACGCCCCCGTCCTCGCGCACCGGGGACGGCCCGGGTGCCGGGCGCGGCCCCTCACCGGGCCTGCCAGCTGTGGGGGGCGTGGAACAGGTCGGGCAGCCAGGAGGTGGCCGCGCCCGGGCCGTCGGCCTCGGTGCCCGCGTCCCGGGGGGCCCGGGCGAGGAACAGGACCGTGAGGGCGGCGAGTTCCTCCGGCGTGGCCGCACCCTTCTCGATGCGGATGCAGGGCGTGGACGAGGGGGACAGGGTGGTCATGGTCGTAACCTCCGTCACTGAGGGGGATTGCCGTGTTTGCGGGCCGGACGGTCGACGTGCTTCGTCCGCAGCATCGCCAGGGAGCTGATCAGCACCTCACGGGTCTCCGCGGGGTCGATGACGTCGTCGACCAGGCCGCGCTCAGCCGCGTAGTACGGATGCATCAGCTCGGCCTTGTACGCCTTGACCAGCTCGGCCCGCTTGGCCTCGGGGTCCTCGGCCTCGGCGATCTGCCGGCGGAAGATGACGTTGGCCGCGCCCTCCGCGCCCATCACCGCGATCTCGTTCGTCGGCCACGCGTACGTGAGGTCGGCGCCTATGGACTGACTGTCCATGACGATGTACGCGCCGCCGTAGGCCTTCCGGAGGATCAGCGAGATCCGTGGCACGGTCGCGTCGCAGTACGCGTACAGCAGCTTGGCGCCGTGCCGGATGATGCCGCCGTGCTCCTGGTCGACACCCGGAAGGAAGCCGGGAACGTCGAGCAGGGTGACGAGCGGGACGCTGAAGGCGTCACACATCTGCACGAAGCGCGCCGCCTTCTCACTCGCCTCGATGTCCAGGACACCGGCGAGGGACCGGGGCTGGTTGGCGACGACGCCCACCACCTGGCCGCCGAGCCTGGTCAGCACACAGATGATGTTGGTGGCCCACCGTTCGTGGACCTCCAGGAACTCGCCGTCGTCGACGATCTCCTCGATCACCTGCCGCATGTCGTACGGGCGGTTCCCGTCCACCGGGACCAGGTCGACGAGCGCCTCACAACGCCGGTCGACCGGGTCGTCGGCCGGAACCGAGGGCGGGGTCTCGCGGTTGTTGCCCGGCAGCAGGGAGAGGAGATAGCGCACCTCGTCGAGGCAGGACTCCTCGTCGTCGTAGGCGAAGTGGCAGACGCCGCTCGTCTCGGCGTGCACGTCGGCGCCGCCGAGGCCGTTCTGGGAGATCTCCTCGCCCGTCACGGTCTTGACCACGTCCGGGCCCGTGATGAACATCTGCGAGGTCTCGCGGACCATGAAGACGAAGTCCGTCAGAGCCGGCGAGTACGCCGCGCCGCCCGCACAGGGGCCGAGCATCACGCTGATCTGCGGGATGACCCCGGACGCCTTGGTGTTGCGGCGGAAGATCCCGCCGTAGCCGGCCAGGGCGGTGACACCTTCCTGGATGCGGGCGCCCGCACCGTCGTTGAGCGACACGAGCGGGGCGCCCGCCGACATCGCCAGGTCCATGATCTTGTGGATCTTCTCGGCGTGGGCCTCGCCGAGCGCTCCGCCGAAGATGCGGAAGTCGTGCGCGTAGACGAAGACCGGCCGGCCCTCGACGGTGCCCCAGCCCGTGATGACACCGTCGGTGTAAGGCCGCTTGGCCTCCAGGCCGAAGCCGGTCGCCCGGTGCCTGCGCAGGGGCTCCACCTCGTGGAACGAGTCCTCGTCGAGGAGCAGGCCGATCCGTTCGCGGGCGGTGAGCTTGCCCTTGGCCTTCTGCGCGGAGGTTGCCTTCTCGCTCGGGCCCGCGTGCACCTGCTCCCGGATCCCGGCCAGCTCCGCGACGTGGAACCGCATGTCTCCCCCTACCGGTTGGCTGCCCCGACCGCCCGCTCGTCCAGCGACGGGGCACAGCGAGCGTTGTGGTGGGCGGTCAGCTGCCCAGTCGGCGGAGGCCGTTGATCTGAAGGACGGCGAACCCGCCGACGACGGCCGCCTGCATCAGGATCCACACGGTGCCGACGGTGTTCGGGTCGAACCAGCCGAACACGGCGGTGACCACGCTCGCGACGGCCCACAGCAGGTTGGCCTCGATGACGACCTTGGTGGCGCCGGCAGCCGGCACCGGGCGGGAGGCCAGGACGCCCACGAGGATGCCGTACACGGTGAGGAAGGCGCCGATGCCGCGCAGCAGGCCGGTGTCGAGGTCGAGCAGGTCGCCGACCGGACCCGCGGCGATCAGGTAGATGAGGCCGTTCCCCGCCGTCACGGCGGCGTCGAGCCCGAGGAACATGCGCAGAGGACGCGCAGCCGTCACGCGTCCGGCGGTGTCCGCTGAGCGGGCAGATGTCTGACTCGTGGTCATGGGGGTCTCCGAGTGTCTGGGGGACTGCTTATGTGCGCTTTCGTCGTCCACGGCGATCGTCGCAACAGGGGCTGACCGGGCGCTGACGGCGGGCTTACACGGCAGCCGCACGAGGGCGGGGGTCAGGCGGGCTGGAGTATGACCGGCGCCTGGGACTCGCACGCGAGCGCCGGGTCGTGGGAGAGGATCGCGTTCTCCACGAGGCGCAGTGAGGGCGAGGGCTCGATGCCGAGCTCGTCCGAGAGGTGCTGCCACATCCGGCGGTAGACGTTGAGTGCGTCGGCCTGGCGTCCGGAGCGGTAGAGGGCGATCATCAGCTGCTCGCAGAAGCGTTCCCTCAGGGGGTGGTTGGTGTGGGCGTCGTGGAGCTCGGCGAGCATGGCCGCGTGGTGGCGCAGGCGCAGCTCCGCGTCGAAGCGCAGTTCCATGGCCCGCATGCGGTGCTCCTCGTAGCGGCCGCAGGCCAACTGGCAGAGGGTGCCACCGGGAAAGTCACCGAAGACGGGGCCACGCCACATCGCGAGGGCGTCTCCGAGCAGCCGGGCGGTGGCCGCCGGATCGCCGGCCGTGGCGACCTCCGCCTGTCGTACGGTCTTGATGAACTCGGCGGCGTCCAGCTCGCCTTCGCCCACCGTGAGCCGGTAGCCGGACGGATGGATCGTCACACGGGACGAGGCGCGGCCGGGCTCGAGGCTCTTCAGCTTGCGGCGCAGGCGGCTGACGTGCGCCTGAAGAGCGTTCGACTGGTTGTCCGGGGCCGATTCGCCCCACATCTCCTCGATGAGGCTCTCGCCCGAGATGGACTGACCCTCGTTCACGAGCAGCGTCTGGATAAGGGTCCGCTGGAGATCGCCGGAGATCTCCGCGGGGCCTAATGCGGTGCGGATCTGGAGTGCGCCGAGAATCGAGAAGCTCAGCATGGCGTATTCCCCCTTGGCGTTCGGGCGGCGAAGACGGCTGAACACGGGTGGGGGAATCGTCATGGCCGCCGGAGCCGCGGCCTGGGGCCGCGGAGGCCGGCGCGTGGCGATCTCCGGGGTCGGATCCCTGGAGCTTCCTCCCGCACGCATCCTCGCACAGAATAATTCCTTTGGGAAGGTATTTTTTTGCGTGGAGGTCGCTCGGGGATGGTGAGAGGGGTGGCCGGCCGTGCGGATGCGGGTCCGTGCCGGTGGCCGGGAGGGGTGAGACGCCCGCACCCCGGCGGGCCGCACTCGGTGGCGGCCCGCCGGGGTGATTGGTCCGCCGGTACGGGGGATCGGCGGCCCTGGCGGCGCGACGAGCGGGCGGCCAGGCGTCTTCGGTGTCCGGGGTCCCGTGAAACGCCCCGGGTGGGGGCGAGGGGCGGCCGGAGCGCCGTGAATGTGATTGCGTATGCGGCGCGTATGCCGGAATTCCGAGATGAGGCATGAATTTCGGCGGCCGGAAATCGTCGAATCATATGTGGCGGAGAGGGCAGGATTTGAACCTGCGTGGGTTTTGAGGCCCGACCTCGGTGTGTTGCCGTGGTCCCCGATAAGCCGCTCCGGGCACCTCTCCTGGGGTGGTGCTGTGGTGTTGTGGTGACGTGGCCTTGTGCTGTGTGGCTGTGTCGCGGAGAGGGCAGGATTTGAACCTGCGTGGGTTTTGAGGCCCGACCTCGGTGTGTTGCCGTGGTCCCCGATAAGCCGCTCCGGGCACCTCTCCTGG
>NZ_JBIWKR010000005.1:37301-268898 GCF_044765765.1 Streptomyces sp. NPDC102402 | reverse complement strand
TCGCGGAGAGGGCAGGATTTGAACCTGCGTGGGTTTTGAGGCCCGACCTCGGTGTGTTGCCGTGGTCCCCGATAAGCCGCTCCGGGCACCTCTCCTTGTTCCCGGCTTCCGGTTTCCCGTGCCGTTCACGAGAACAACATTGGCAGGGGGTTCTGATAGAACGCTGACATGTCCCTGACGCGGTTGTTGAATTCCCTTTCGGTCTTCCCCTCGGTGTGGCGTCGGTGCTCTACTCGCACCAAAAGGAACACCTTCCGAAAGAGGTACGGGCATGCCCGCAACAACCGCGGACACCTCGGTTCTCGAGGCGATCCGGACACACACCCAGAGCGAGAACGCCAGCGCCTTCCTGGCGCTCAACAGCGGTAACAGCACCTTCACCCTCCCCGGTACGGACGGCGTCATCGTCTACCGCCGCACCGGCGGCTACGCGGTCCAGTTCGGTGGCCCTTTCGCCGCCCCCGACGCGTACGGCGCCCTGCTCGACGGGTTCCGCCGCTACGTGAAGGACGAGGGACTGAACCTCGTAGGGGTCCAGCTCCAGCGCGCCGATGCCGAGCGTTACGCCGAACGAGGGTTCACCGTCAACCAGGTCGGCGCCTCCTGGGCCGTGAGGCTGCCCGAGTTCTCGCTGCGCGGCACCCGCTTCATGCAGCTGCGCAACAAGATCTCGCGAGCGCACCGCAACGGTCTCCAGATCGTGGAGGTCACCGCCGAGGACTGGCAGGGCGCGATAGCGACGATCGACGAGGCCTGGCTCGGGTCCAAGGGCGGCGCGCACCAGCTGGAGTTCCTGGTCGGCCAGATCGGCGGCGAACCGCAGTCCCGGCGCCGGCTGTTCGCCGGGACGATCGGGGGCGCCCCGGTCGCGTACATCTCGTACTCGCCCGTCTACGGCGAGCGGGCCGGCTGGATGCACGACCTGAGCCGGCGCGTGCCCGAGGGCTCCCCGGGACTGATGGAGGCCATCAACGCGCACGCCATCGAGGTGTTCCGCACCGAGGGCGTCGAGTGGCTGCACTTCGGGTTCACGCCGTTCACCGGCCTCGACGCGAGCCACGAACTCGACGGACACAGCCCGGCGTTCCAGTGGCTGATGCACGCCCTGTGGGCCGAGGGGGCCGCTCTCTACCCGGCGCAGACCCAGCTTTCGTACAAGCAGAAGTGGGCGCCGGACGAGCTGATCCCCGAGTACGTCGCCTTCGACGGGACGCATGCCTCGCTCGCGGGCTTCGCCCACGTCTTCCGTGCCTGCAAGGCCTTCTGACGTACCTCTGACGTACCGCAGCACATCCCATCCATCCCATCACGACGAGGAGGCTCGCCACAGTGAGCGACAACACCCACGAGGCCACACCCGCCGAGGCCCCTGCCACGGAGGCCGGAGCCACCGAGGCCCTCCAGCACGCCCTGGTCGGGCAGCTCATGGCCATCATCGGTGCGCCCGACGACGAGGACGTGGCCCGCGCCGCGGACGACATCGTCCAGGCGCTCGACGTCCGGCTGCGCGACGCGCAGACCGCCGCGGCCTGAGCGCAGGAACGAAGGCCCGGTCCCGCGGGGGACCACGTCTCCTGTGACCGGGCCCGATCAGCCCGGCATCAGTGTCACATCAGTGCGGCACGGAACGCTGGACACACGTTCGCCCGGCGGCCGGACCGGAGCACCCCCGCGGTGCTCCTTCGGTCCTGGCGACGGGCGGCCGGCGCCCGCTTTCCGTCACCGCCCGCGGAAGCACTGTCGATCCCGGCGCCCGCACGTCCCGCAGGGCAGCGGCGCCGCCGCCCGCTTCGGGCACTTCTCCCAAGGAGAGCAACGCATGCAGCGTCCGCACGTCCAAGAAGCCCAGGCCACCGCCGCTCCCCAACAGCGCGGCGGCGCGTCGGCCACGTTCGCCGAACTCCTCAAACGCGTCAAGGCGGAAGGTCTCCTCGACCTGGACCCGCGCTACTACATAGGCCGGCTGGCGCTGAACACCACGCTCATGCTGCTCGGGTTCGCCGCCTTCTTCGCACTGGGCGACTCGTGGTGGCAGCTCGCGGTGGCCCTGTGGATGGGCCTGTGTGGCGGCCAGTCCGCCTTCATGTGGCACGACGCGGGCCACAAGGCCATGTTCCGCAACAAGAAGGCCGCCTCCGCCATCGGCTACTTCCACGCCAACTTCGTCAACGGGGTCAGCTTCGGATGGTGGGTCAACCACCACAACCGGCATCACAGCAACCCCAACCACCTGGACATGGACCCGGACATCGGCCGGCGCACCGCCATCTTCGACATCAAGCAGTACCCGACCCGGCGCGGCACGCAGAAGTTCGTCGTGCGGTACCAGAGCGTGCTGTTCTTCGCGCTCCTGGTCCTGGAGTCCTTCAAGATGCTGAAGACGGCCGTCCTGTCCATCGCCCAGGGCAAGACCAAGCGCCCAGCGCTGGAGACGTTCCTGCTGGTCGCCCGGGCGGCGATCTATCTGGGCCTGGTCTTCACCGTGCTCCCTCCCGTCCTCGGGGTCGCCTTCGTCCTGGTCCAGCAGGCGGTCCTGGGCGTCTACTTCGGCATGATCTTCGCCCCGAACCACAAGGGCATGGCGATCCGTGACGGTGACGAGGAGACCCTGGACTGGCTGGAGCGCCAGGTCCTCACCTCCCGGAACATCCGCCCGTCCCTGCTGATCGACTTCCTCTACGGCGGACTCAACTACCAGGTCGAGCACCATCTGTTCCCCGCCATGCCGCAGAAGAACCTGGCACGCGCGCGGGAACTCACCCGGGACTACTGCGCCGAGCGCGGTGTGCCCTACCACGAGGTCGGGTTCTGGGCCTCGTACCGCGAGGTCGCTTCGTTCCTGCACGAGGTCAGCGCACCGGTGAGGCGCGGTGATGTCGAGGAGCAGATCCTGCGGAACGCGGACCGCGCCGCCTGATCGGCGTTCCCCCACGGTCCCGTCCGCCCGGCCAGCCCACCGGCCGTCCCCCCACGGCCGTCTCCCGCCGGCCGTCCCCCACAGGCCTGTCCTCCCCCCGCACCCACCCCCACTCGTCAGTTCCGTTCCCCGGCCCCGGGCCCCGCACGTCCGGGTCGGGGCCGACGGGCCCGGGCGGCCACGCCCCAGGGCCTCCCGCCCGGGTCAGGGCGGGCCGCTGCGCCCGCCCCGCCCGGTCCCGCGATCCCACGACGCCGGACGCCGGCCCCGCCCTCCCCGATCCGGACGAAGCCCCATAGGAGCCACACGCATGTCCCAGACCACCACGGCGGTGAGCCACGTCTCCTCTCCCGCCTCGATCGGGGTCCGTCTGGACCGCATGCCGATCACTCCCATGCACCGCAGCCTGACCGCGGTCATCGGGATCGGCCTGCTCTTCGACACCTTCGAGAACAGCCTGTCGGGCACCATCGCCAAGGTGCTCCAGAACGACTTCGACTTCGGCGCGACCTCCCTCAAACTGGTCCTCGCCTCCGTCTTCATCGGCCAGTTCGTCGGCTCGCTGGTGCTGGGCAGGGTCGCGGACCGGTTCGGCCGGCGGCGGGCCTTCCTGATCAACCTCGCGATCTACTCGGGCTTCTCGCTGCTCGGCGCGTTCTCGCCCAACGCGGAGTGGCTGATCGCCACCCGCTTCCTGGCCGGCATCGGCATCGGTGCCGAACAGGCACTGTCCGACTGCTACATGGCCGACGTCCTGCCCGCCGCCAAGCGCGGCAGGTTCATCGCCTGGGCCTACACGATCGCGTTCTGCGGGGTGCCCGCGGTCGGCTTCGCCGCCCTGTGGCTCGTACCACTGAGCCCGCTCGGGGTGGACGGCTGGCGCTGGCTGTTCGTGATCGGCGCGCTCGGCTCGGCCGTGGTGTGGGTGCTGCGACGGCGGCTGATCGAGTCCCCGCGCTGGCTGGCGTCGACCGGCCGGACGGAGGAGGCCGACCTGCTGGTGTCCCGGATGGAGGCCCAGATCCCGGCCGGACAGCGCGCAGAGGCGCCGCCGGTCGACGACGAAGCACCCGAGGCGGGGCGCACCAGGCTGCGGGACATCTTCGCCCGAGGGCTCCGACGCCGCACCGTGATGCTGTGGATCTTCTGCTCGCTCTCGGTGGTCGGCTACTACGGCTTCGGCACCCTGGCCCCGCAGATCCTCGCGGCCAAGGGGTACGACATCGTGGCCGGCCTCGGCTTCACGGCTCTGTCCTTCCTCGGCTATCCCGTCGGATCGGCACTCTCGCTGCCCATCATCGACCGCATCGAGCGGAAGACACTCGTCGCGCTGTCCGCCGCGGCGATGGTCGCGGCAGGCATGGGCTTCGCCTTCACCGGCTCGGCCGTGCTCATCGTCACGTTCGGCTTCGTCTACACGCTGTGCAGCAACGTCTTCTCCAGCGTGTCGCACGTGTATCTCTCCGAGCAGTACCCGACAGCGATCCGCGCCACGGCATCCGGCATGGCCTACTCGCTGTCCAAACTCACCGCCGCCGCACTGCCGTTCGTGCTGCTGCCCGTCCTCGACTCGCACGGGCCCGGCGCGCTGTTCGGGGTCATCGCCGCCTCCATGGCCGCGCTGGCCGTCACCGTGCTGACGCTGGGCGAGCGCACCACCGGAGTCTCCGTGGACCGGGTCCCCGGATCGTCGTACAAACCTACTGCTTAAGAGGAGTTGACGATGACCTACGTCATCGCCCTGCCCTGTGTCGATGTCAAGGACCGCTCCTGCATCGACGAATGCCCGGTGGACTGCATCTACGAAGGCCGTCGCGCCCTCTACATACAGCCCGACGAGTGCGTCGACTGCGGGGCCTGCGAACCGGTGTGCCCCGTGGAGGCCATCTACTTCCAGGACGACGTCCCCGACGCGTGGGGCGAGCACCGCGGATCCAACACCGACTTCTTCGAGGCCCTCGGCTCGCCCGGCGGAGGAACGGCCCTCGGCGTCCTCGACCACGACTCGCCGCTGGTCGGGTCCCTGCCCCGGAAGGCGGTCCGGTCATGAGCGGGCTTCTCGCCGGCAAGCGCATCCTGGTGACGGGTGTCGTCACGGAGGCGTCCATCGCCTTCCACGTCGCCCGGCTCGCCCAGGAGGAGGGCGCCGAGGTGGTGCTCACCGGTTTCGGCCGGCTCTCCCTCATCGAGCGGATCGCCGCCCGGCTGCCCAAGCCGGTCCCGGTGGTCGAGCTGGACGTCACCGACCAGACACACCTGGACACGCTCGCGGACCGGATCCGTGACTCGGCCGACGGGCTCGACGGCCTCGACGGTGTCGTGCACTCCATCGCGTACGGGCCTCAGGGCGCCTTCTCCTTCCTCGACGGCGACTGGACGGACGTCTCGACGGCCGTGCAGGTGTCGGCGTACTCCCTGAAGTCCCTGACCACCGCTTGCCTGCCCCTGATGGAGCGGCGCGGCGGATCCGTCGTGGGGCTCACCTTCGACGCGAAGGTCGCCTGGCCGCACTACGACTGGATGGGAGTCGCCAAGGCCGCGCTCGAGTCGACCAGTCGCTACCTCGCCCGGGACCTGGGAGAACGGGGGATCCGCTGCAACCTGATCGCGGCGGGTCCGTTGCGCTCCATGGCCGCCAAGTCGATCCCCGGCTTCGGGGAGCTCGCCGAGGTCTGGCAGAGCCGTGCCCCGATCGGCTGGGACCTCGTCGACCCGGACCCGGCGGCGCGCGGGGTGGTCGCCCTGCTGTCGGACTTCTTCCCGCGTACCACCGGGGAGATCGTCCACGTGGACGGCGGGGTGCACATGACGGGCGCGTGACGCGCACGAAGCGGAAGGGCCGGCGTCCCGGGAACCTGTCCCGGGACGCCGGCCCTTCCGCATCGTGCGGCGGCTAGGCGGTCGCCCCGCCCGGCAGGATCCGGCGGAAACCGGTGTACGGGGTGAGGGCCTCGGGGATCAGTACCGAGCCGTCCTCCTGGACCCCCTGCTCCAGCAGGGCGGCCACGGTGCGGCCGACGGGCAGGGCCGAACCGTTGAGGGTGGCGGCCGGCCCCTTGCGTCCGTCGGCCCGCTTGTGGCGGATGTCCGCCCGGCGGCCCTGGAAGGTGCCGCAGTCGGAGACCGAGGAGATCTCACGGTAGGAGCCGCTTCCGGGCAGCCATACCTCGATGTCATACGTCATCCGGGCCGAGAAGCCCAGGTCGCCGGCGGGCAGCAGGACGACGCGGTACGAGAGTTCGAGGAGGCGCAGGCACTCCTCGGCATGCCCCACCATGAGTTCCAGTTGCGCCGGAGCGTCCTCGGGAGCGCAGACGCGGACCAGCTCCACCTTCTCGAACTGGTGCAGGCGCAGGATCCCACGGGTGTCGCGCCCGTAGGCGCCCGCCTCGGCGCGGAAGCACGGGGTGCGCGCGGTGAAGGCGTACGGCAGGTCACGGGCGTCCAGGAGCTGCCGGGCCACCAGGTTGGTGAGCGGCACCTCGGCCGTGGGGATCAGGAAGAGCTCCCGGTCGCCCACCCGCGTTCGGAAGAGGTCGTCCTCGAACTTGGGCAGCTGGCCGGTCCCGGTCATGGTGTCCCGGCTGACGAGGAACGGTACGGAGTACTCCGTGTAGCCGTGCTCGCGGGTGTGCAGGTCGAGGAAGAAGTCGGTCAGCGCCCGCTCCAGCCGGGCACCGGCGCCACGGCCGACACTGAAGCGGGACCCGGAGAGCCTGGCGGCCGCGGGGCCGTCCAGGACGGCGAGCGACTCGCCGATGTCGGAGTGGTGCGGGGCGCCCTCGTCGAGCCGCGCCGGGCCCCAGCGGCGGATCTCCACGGCCTCCTTCTCGGAGTCGCCGTCCGGCACCTGGTCCAGAGGCACGTTGGGGATGCCGAGCAGCAGCTGGGAGAGGTCGTCGCCCGCGTCCCTGGCGGCGGCCTCCGCCTGCTGGACGTCCGCCCGCAGCGCACGGGCGGCTTCCTTCTCCTCCTCGGAGGGCGGCCCCGTGCGTCCGCGGGTGCGCGAGACGCGGTTCAGCTCCGTACGCAGCCGGGTCACGTCGGCCTGGGCCTCGGACCGCCGGCGCACCGCCGTCTCCAGCGCGGGAAGGTCGAGGTCGTAGCGGCGACGGGCCAGCCGACGTACGGCGGCCGGCCCGTCCTCGAGCAGCTCGGTGGGATCGTGCATGACGGACTCCTCGGATAGGAGAGACGACGGCCGGGGGAGCCGGCCGCGGTGAGGTGGTGGGTGCCCAGGTGGCGCGGGCCCCGGAAAGCCGGTCGGGGCGGACGGCTCCGGGCCGTCCGCCCCCACACGTGCTTCCGGTGCCGGCCCTCTGGGCGCTCAGGCCGGAGCGATGGCCAGCGCCGTGTTCTGGCCGCCGAACCCGCACGAGTTGCTGAGCGCGAGATCGATCGGCATCGACGTGGCCGACTGGGCGAGCTTGATGTCGATCCGCCCATCGGGGATGACCAGGCCCGCGGTCGGCGGAATCATCTCGTGCTCGATGCTCAGCACGGCGAACGCCGCCTCGACCGCGCCGGCCGCGCCGAGCAGATGTCCGGTGACTCCTTTCGTGGAGGTGACCAGCGGGTCACCCTGCAGGGTCCGCTGGATCATGCGTGCCTCGGCGAGGTCGTTGAGCGGTGTCGACGTGCCGTGGGCGTTCACGTGCTGCACGTCGTCAGGATCCGCGCCGGCGTCGGCGAGAGCGGCGCGGACAGCCGCCTCGATGCCGGCGCCGTCCGGATGCGGCGACGTCATGTGATGGGCGTCCGCGGTGGCCCCGAAGCCGATGATCCGGCCGTGGACGTGCGCACCGCGGGCCCGGGCGTCCACGACGCGTTCCATGACGAGGATCCCGGCCCCCTCACCGGCGACGAAGCCGTCCCGGTCGGCGTCGAAAGGACGTGATGCCGAGGCCGGGTCGTCCTCGCGCCGTGACAGCGCGCCCATCTGGGCGAAGCCGGCCATGACCAGCGGAGTGATCATCGCCTCGCTGCCGCCCGCCAGCACCACGTCGCAGCGGCCGAGGACGAGCAGGTCCCGGGCCATGCCGATGGCGGTCGCGCCCGAGGCACAGGCGGTGGCCACCACCAGGTTGGGCCCGGTGGCCCCGAACTCGATGGCCGTCTGCCCGGCCAGCATGTTCGGCAGCTGCATGGGCAGCAGCAGCGGGGACACCCGGTCGGCGCCCTGCTCCCGCAGCACATGGTGCTGTTCCTCGACGGTGCCGGGGCCGCCGTCCGCGCACCCCAGCACCACTCCGACCCGAGCTCCGTCCCAGGTGGTCGGATCGAGACCTGCGTCGGCCACCGCCTCGTGCGCGGCGACCAGGGCGAACTGCACGAACCTGTCCAGGCGGTGTGCCCGCCGCGCGCTGAGCAGAGAGTCGGGATCGAAGCCGGGGACGCGGCAGGAGAGACGTACGGGGTTGTTCGCCAGCACCGGGTCGAGGGCGGCGGCCGGCCTGCCGTCGCAGACCGCCGCCCAGCTGGGCCCGACCCCGATACCGCCCGGGGTGACCAGGCCGAGCCCGGTGACGGCGATGTCCATGCCGGCCATCAGACCTTCGCGCTCCGCTCCTCCATGAGCCGGACCATGTCGGCCACGGTTTCGGCTTCCAGGAGGTCGTCGTCGCTGACGTCCAGGTCCAGTTCGGACTTGAGCAGCAGCGACAGCTCCACCACGGCCAGCGAGTCCAGCTCGATGTCCTCCCGGGTGGCTTCCGGGGTGATGGCCTCGGGCGACACCTTGAGCTTGTTGGACAGGATTTCCTTGAGCTGCTCCAGCATGTCGGATCCTTTCGAAGGCGTACGCGAAACCGGCGTACGTGACGGGTGTACGCGAATGCGTACGAACTGGCGTACTGCACACACGGCCGGTGGTTCCGCGGTCCGTCAGACCGCGTGGACCTCGGGCCAGACCAGGGTGGTCGCGCCCCAGGAGAGGCCCCCGCCGAACGCGGTCAGCAGCACCCGCTGCCCGGCGGTGAGCCGGCCGTCGGCGGCGGCCTGGGACAGCAGGAGCGGGATCGAGGCCGCACCCGTGTTGCCGACCTGCGCGATGTTGGTCAACTGCCTCTCGGCCGGCACTCCGAGGCGCTCCGAGACCGATTCGAGGATGCGGGCGTTGGCCTGGTGCGCCGCGAACTGGTCGACGTCCTCGATCCGCCACCCGGCCAGCTCGGTCGCCTTCAGGGAGGCTTCGGTCATGCGCTCCACCGCGTGGCGGTAGGTCTCCCGGCCGAGCATCTGGAAGAACTGGTCCTCCGGCGCGGTCACGGGCCCGGACGAACGCTGGCGGGAGCCGCCCGCCGGTACCTCGATGAGATGGCTCAGCTCGCCTTCGCTGCCGAGGACCAGCGGTCCGACCGCGCCCGGTTCGCCGGCCTCACCCTTGCGCAGCACCACCGCACCCGCACCGTCCGCGAAGATGACGCACGTGGTGCGGTCCTCGGGGTTGATGATCGTGGTGAAGGCGTCGGCGGCGATCAGCAGCACGCTGTCGGCGACCCCCGCCGCGAGGAGCCCGGACGCGGTGGCGAGGCCGTAGAGGAAGCCGGAGCAGACGGCGGCCACGTCGAACGCCGGCACCTGCCCGAGTCCCAGCCGCGCGGCCACCTGGGGGGCGGTCGCGGGGCACGGGTGGTCGGGTGTGGTGGTGGCCAGGACGACCGCGCCCACCCGCTCGTCACCCGCCGACTTGAGGGCCCGCAGCCCGGCCTCGACGGCCAGGTCGGAGGTGGCCGTGCCCGGCGCGACCATGTAGCGCTCGGCGATTCCGGTGCGTGAGCGGATCCACGCGTCGGAGGTGTCGAGCCGCTGGGCGAGGTCGTCGTTGGTCACCAGATCGGGAGGTAGGTACGCCCCGATCCCGGACACCACCGCGGCGCGCCCCCCGCTCATGCGCCGGCCCGCGGACTGCTGAGGGCCTCGAGCGGGAGACCCATGTACGCCATCCGGGACTCGGCCATCTCGTCGGTCCACTGCTCGGCCATGTCGTAGCGCTGCTCCGGCGTCGTGTCGAGCATGCGGACGCCCGGCCAGATCTCGTAGTCGCCGATCCTGTCCGCGTGCTGGGCCATGCCCTTCTGGAAGAGCTCCTCGCGGTGGATGACGAACTCGCGGTCGGGGATCTCGTCCCAGAGCTGAACACCCGACCGCAGGATCTCCAGGAGACGCGGGCGGTACTCGGGGTGCGCGGCCACGTGGTCCCGCAGGATCGTGCTGGCCACCGTGAGGTGCCGGATCTCGTCGATCGCGGTACCCCGGGAGATCTCGCCGGTGGCCGGCGAGAGCGGCGTCCACTTGCGCTCGCTCAGCTCGGCCGCCGGGGCGAGCACGCCCTCGATGACGATGGCGAACACGGCGACGCCGCCGGCGAAGTCCGCCTGGTCGCGGACGATGTCGAGGGTGAAGTCCACGACCGGGTCAAGGACCCGCCTGCGGTAGTCCGCGGCCATCTCGTCGATGTCCTTGAGGAGCGTCTTCTCGGGGATCCCGAGCTCCACCAGGTGGTTGCGGAAGACCCGGGCGTGGCGCGCCTCGTCGATCAACTGGGTGGAGTAGAACTCCATCTCGGGAACGCCGGGTGCGATGGCGACGTAGTGGCCGAGCAGCCGCGTCGCGATCTCCTCCGACAGTCCGCGGAAACCGAACTCCAGGACCAGGGCGTCGCGCAGCGGGCCCGGTTCCTTCAGGAAGTCCGGGACGACGGCGTCGACGTGGTGCCCGGTCTCGCCCCGGTCGCGCAGCGTGCCCTGCGCCACCGACGTGAACCAGTAGGCGAGGTCGCACTCCTCGGGGCCGAGGGTGAGCTCCTTCGCGCCGTCGAGCAGACCGGGAGCCTTGTCCCAGTCGGCCTCGGGTGCCACAGAACCGGTCATGACGCGGCCGCCTCCTTCGCGGGGTGCAGGGAGCCGGCGAACAGCTCGCCGGCGTAGCTGAACAGGGGATGGCCGTCACCGGTCCTGGCCCGGACGACGTGGCCGAGCAGCAGCTCGCTGTCGCCCGCCGCGTGCGCGGAGTGGAACCGGCAGGTGTAGTGGGCGAGCGCCCCCGCGATCAGCGGCGCCTTCGCGTACGAGTCCGCCGTCCAGGCGAGACCCGCGAACTGCGCGCTGCCGTCGGGACGGCCGCTGTTCGCGAAGCGGGCCGCGACGTCGGCCTGTTCGCCGCTGAGGACGTTGATCGCGAACCGCCCCTCCTCGGCGGCGAGCCGCCCGAAGGACGATCCTGCCCGCAGCACGACCCCCACCAGCAGGGGCTCGCGCGACACCAGGGTCACGGTGCTCGCCGTGGTGCCGTGCAGCCGCTCCTGCGGCCCGACCGTCAGCACCGACACAGGGGAGGCGAGGTGGTACAGCGCCCGTCGCCGCTCGGCCGGGTCCTGGCGCACGGGACGCCGCAGAGCGCGTACCTCGGTGGCCGCGGTCATCGCACGGCCTCCTGCTGCCTGGGGGCGGGCTTCGCCGGGACGTGACCGACCGGGACCGGCTCCGTGGCGTGACCGACCGCCTTGGGGTGTGCCAGCCCCAGGTCGTCCAGGAGCCGCAGATAGCCGGGCTGGCGCACCGGCTCGAAGGGCAGCGCGAACGACTTCATGAAGTTGCCGAACAGGCCGCGGTCCCCGAAGAGATGGAACGGCAGCACCAGCAGCGCCCACTCCGGCTCCACCAGCCAGCACCACAGTGCGGCGACGGCGGCCTGCGTGATCAGGCTGTGCATCACGTTGTAGAGCACGTAGTACGTCTTGGAGATCGGCCGGCCGCCGCTGCGTTTGAAGGCGATGGCGCCAGGGATGTAGCCGATCAGGTCGATGTAGAGGAAGAGGACGATCGCGACCCACCAGCGGATGTCGCCGAAGTGGGCGATGATCAGGCCGGTGGTGACGGCGAGACCCACCAGGTACTCGGCGCGGTGCAGCGAGTACGTTCTCGGTGTCTCGAAGGGATTTGCCTGGTCCATGGTCAGCTCCTGCGGGCGGTGCTAGGCGCCGACGGCGGCGGGCTCGGTGAGGTCGATGCCGCCCGAGATGCGGACGGCGGGGAAGAGGCCGGTCAGGGCCCACGCGACGGTCTCCTTGATGACCCGCTCGGCGATCGGGTCGAGGATCCCCTCCAGGCTCGGGATGCCGAAGTCGAAGTCTGCGTCGAAGCGGACCGCTACGTCGTCCCCCTGCTGCGTCAGGGCCCAGGTGCCGGTGAAGGAGTCGAAGTCCCCGTCGGACTGCTCGAAGCGGATCTCACCCAGCTCCGGCAGGAAGACGTCGTCCTCGGTCCACCGCAGCAGGCCGCTGCGGAAGTGCAGCTCCCAGCTGGAGCTGGCGTCCGCGGCCGGGTAGGTGGCGTGCACGGTGGTCGCCTTCACATGCGGCGCCAGTTCGGGGTACCGCTCCCAGCGCCGTACGGCGTCGAAGACCGCCGTGCTCCGCTCCGCGGGTATCAGTGCTTCGAGCTCTACGTGACGCACGATCAGTTACCGCCTTCCGGCATCTTGGCCGCGCCCCGGACGAGGTCGCGTGTGGCCAGGTCGAAGGAGTTCAGGAGGAACTCCACATCGGTGTCGCTCATCACGGCGGGCGGGGTGAACCGCACCACCGAGCTGCCGTTCATCGAGTGGTTGGCGACCACGCCGTGGTTGAACAGCTCGATCAGCAGCTCGCCGGCCAGTCCTGCCTCGACGAGCTCCACGCCGATGAGCAGTCCACGGCCGCGTACGTCCACCACGAGTTCGGGGATGTTGCGGTACGCGATCTCCGCTATCCGCGGCAGCAACTGGGCACCCAGGTCCATGGCCCGGGTGATCAGGCGCTCTTCCTTCATGGCGCGGATCGCGCCCTGTACGGCCGCCATCAGGACGGGCTGTCCGGAGAAGGTGGCGGTGTGGACGTAGGGGTCCTTGTCGAAGGGGCGGAAGGCCTTGCGGGTCGCCACCGCGGCGGAGACCGGCATCACACCGCCGCCGAGCGCCTTGCCCGTGAGGAGCACGTCGGGCACCACGCCCTCGGTGTCGGCGCCCCACCACTCACCGAGCCGGCCGAATCCCGACTGCACCTCGTCGAGGATCAGGAATCCGTCGTGAGCGCGCACCAGTTCCTCGACACGCTTGAGGTAGCCGGCGGGCGGAATGATCACGCCACCCTCGCCCTGTACGGGTTCGAGGATGACGCAGACCTCACCGGGGTGGGCCGCGAGCTCCGCCTCCAGCGCCTCGGTCTCGCCGAACGGGAGGTGCTGGAAGTCCGGTACCAGGGGCCGGAACGGCGCCTGGTAGACGTCCTTCGCCGTCGCGGACAGCGCGCCCAGCGTCTTGCCGTGGTACCCGCCCCGCATCGAGATGGTCCGCTTGCGGCCGCCGGCCCGGGCGAGCTTGAGGCCGGTCTCCACCGCCTCGGCACCCGACAGCGCGAAGTGCACGCGGTCCAGGCCCTCCGGCATCACGGAGACGAGCGCCTCGGCGGCGCGGGCCACGGTGGGCTCCAGCAGGATGCGCGTCGCGGTGGGGTGGGTGCGCAGCTGGCGCTCCACCTCCTCCATCACGATCGGGTGGCGCGCGCCCATGATGAAGACGCCGTAGCCGCCGGCGTTGAGGAAGCGCTCACCGTCGCTGGTGGTGAGCCAGGCGCCCTCGGACGCCGTCTCCATGTGGCTGCCGAAGAGTTCGGCGAGGGTGGCCCGTCCCTTGCTGAGATGGGCCCGGTACAGGCCGAGGATCTCCGCCTCGGTCTCGGCGGGTGATTCCTGGATGACGGTCACGGATCTCTCACTCCATAAGTCGTGGGGGCTGCCGCTCGCTGCCCGTGGGGGGATGGCTCAGGACAGGACCAGCGCGCCGCCGTCGAAGTAGGTGAGCAGCGGCTCCGCCGCGGCGCCGCGGCCCGGCGGGTGGAAGGCGAGGGCGTGCACCGCTGCGGCGGCCTTGCCGTGTCCGGAGTCGACGATGAAGTCCAGCCCGCCGAGGAGCTCGAGCGCCTGGGCGGCGATCGCGGGCAGCGACTTCTGGACGGTGTAGCGGGCGACGAGCACCCGGGCGACCGACTCCTCGTCCGCCTCCGGGCCGATCGCCCGCGCGACGCCTTCGAGGAGTGCCAGTGCGGCGTCCATCTCGATCGCGAGGGAGGCGCGCTCCTGGACGGTGCCCCGCTCGCGCTCCAGGACCTTCTCGACGAGCGCGGCGGCCCCGCCCGCGTACCCGGCGGCGATCAGCATCTCGAACCAGACGAAGCCGGCCGTCTGCAGATCGTCCAGCCGGTGCGGGTCGTCCGCCCCGGCGCGTACGACCATGTCCGCCGGCACGAACACGTCCGTCAGCCGGACCTCGTCGCTCTCCGCGCCGGCGAGCAGCTCGTTGCCCCAGAAGGGGTGGACGGACAGCCCGGGGGCGTCGGCCGGCACCAGCGCGAGTGCCAGCTCGGCCGTGCCGTTCTCGTGGTGGATGGCGACGCTCGCGGTGAGCAGATTCATCGAACCCGAGAGGCTGCACGGCTTCTTCGCGCCGGAGAGCAGGTATCCGCCGTCGACGGGCCTGGCCGTCACCGCGGGGGTGAGGATGTTCTGTGCGGTGCGGCCCTCCGCCCAGCCGGAGGCCATCACCTGCTGGTCGGGGACGATCCGCTCCAGGAGCCTGGTCTGCCCGGGGGTGAGCCTGCCCTCCTTGACGGCGAGCGAGTAGAGCATGGCCGCGGTGAAGTGGTGCATGGAGACCGCCGCGACGAGGGACGGGGACACGGCGCCCAGCGCCAGCTGGACGCGCAGCGCGTCCAGCGGGGCCGCGCCGTGGCCTCCGTACTCCTCGGGGATCAGCAGACCGACTCCACCGTGGATGCGGAAGAGGTCGATCACCGGGCCGCCGGGCTTCTCCCGGTCGGCGTAGGGGGTCTGCTCGATCTCCTTGAGCAGACCGGGGTGGAATTGCTCGCACACGGCCCGAGCAGTATCGAGGGAACGCACGGGGATACCTCCGGAAGGCGGACGGGGCGGGGCGCTCAGGCGCCGAAGACCGCGTCGTAGGGGCTGATGTCGCGGGCGATGCTGACCCCTTGGACGTGCGAGGTCTTGAGCATCGGGTAGTTGGCCTCACCGAAGGCGCCGCCGGTCCGGCCGGTGCCGCCGTGGCTGGGCAGGTACGGCAGGAAGCCGATGTGGGAGTCGTTGACCTTCAGCAGGCCGCCGTTGACGACGCGCCGTACGAAGGTCTCGATGACGTGGTCGGAGCGGGACCACAGGGAGTTGCGCAGCCCGTAGGAGTTGGAGTTGACGAAGCGGAGGAAGGACTCCAGCAGGGCGTCGTCGTTGTCGCGCTCGGGCACGACGATCGGGATGAGCGGGAAGAACGTCTCCTCGCGCACCACGTCGAAGGTGCGGGCCCGGTCCAGGCCGTCGACCCGCAGGACGGTGGGCTGCAGGAACACGCCCGTCTCCGAGGGCGTCCCGTCCAGCTCCGTGCGGTGACCGCCGGTGACCAGCGAGGCGCCGTTGTCCAGGGCCTGGCGCAGCAGCCGGAAGAACCGCTCGCTGCGGCGCACCGGCGACAGCAGGACGTCCTCCTCCTCCGGAAGACCCGGCCGGATGCCCTTGACCTGCTCGCGCACCTCGGCGATCAGCGCCTCGGCGATGTCGGGGTGGACGAGCACGTAGTTGGGCACCATGCAGATCTGCCCGGAGCCGAAGAAGGACTCGGTGATGGCCTCGGCCGCCCACTTGATGTCGGCGTCCTTCCACACCACGATGCCGTCGTTGCCGGCCAGCTCGAGGATCGGCTTCTTGCCGTGGGCCACACACCGCTGCTCGAAGCGCAGGCCCTCCTGGCTGCCGCCGATGTAGAAGATGTCGTTGATGAGCGGGTCGGCGATCCAGCGGTCCATGGTCTGCTTGGGGTTGCTGCACACCGCGTTGAGCACGCCGGGGGGCGCGTCGATCTCCTCGAGCAGCGGGGCCACGATGTCGCGCAGCAGCCACATGGTGCTCAGCGCGATGCTGCGCGGCGCCCTGACCACGACGCTGTTGCCGGCCATCAGTGCCAGCACGGACAGGGCGGCGCTGGGCAGCGGGGCGTTCTGCGGCGGGTTGAAGGCGACCACACCGTCCGGCTGGCGCTGCAGGATCAGCTTGCGGCCCGCGTACTCCTTCTCGACCCGCATCTGCTTCAGGTACCAGCGCAGACTGCCGGGCGCGTAGATCTGGAGCAGGCAGCTCAGTTCCCAGCGGGCCAGCTTCACCGGGTGGGACTCGGCGACGAGCATCTCGAGGAACTCGTCCTGGTGCTTGATGAGTTCCTCGCGGAACCGGGTGCCGAGCCGCATCCGGCGCTCCAGCGGGACGGCCGCCCAGTCGGAGGCGGCGGCCGCTGCGGCCTGCGTGGCGAGATCGATGGCGTCGTCGTCCGCGATGGCGCAGCGTCCCACGACGTAGGGGTGCTGGGCCGCTTCCGACTCGGGGTCCTGCTCCAGGGTGCGCTTGAGGCTCACACTGGTGAACACGTCTTCCAGCAGGGAGCGCCCGCTGACGGTGTAGACCCAACCGTCCCCGGCGACGTCCTTGCCGGCTATGTAGAGGTCGTAGCTCTTCAATCCGGAAGGTGCCGGAGCACTCTCCTCCTGCGCAGCTTCGCGAAGCATCATCAGCCTTTCCGAATATCGGAATGTGGGAACGTGTCTCGTGTCGGTCATCCGGTGCGGGGCGTTCCGCGGTCGAGCGATGGTTCGGGGAATTGATGTTCGAAGCAAAACGATCGTGGCAGCCGAATCTGACCCGGCGCTGACACCGGACTGATCCAGCCACCGGCCGGACGGGCCGTCAGCGGGGCGTCAGTCGCCGCTGCTTGCATGACCGGCATGCCACCTGCCGAGATCACCGTGCCCCAGCGGCTGCGCGAACTGCCGCGCACCGAGCTCGCTGACGAGATCGAGACACTCGTCGTGCGGAAGTTCAAGGCCGTTCTCCTCATGGACGAGTCGGAGGACCTTCCGGTCGACATCAGCTACTTCGACCTCGGCCTCACCTCGCTGCGACTGACCGAGATACGACAGAGCCTCGAACAGCTTCTCGACCTGTCCATCAACGTGAACGTGCTGTTCAACGAGCCGACGGTCACCCATCTCGTGAACCACCTGGCCGACGCCCTGTCCGCCCCGTCCGCCCACTGACCGATCAGGCCCAGGACCCAAGGAGTCGTTCCATGCCGCGTACGGAATCCGACACGGAAGAGACGAACCGGGCGCCGGCGCAGGCGCCCGAGCCGATCGCGATCGTCGGAATCGGTCTGCGATTCCCCGGCGGCAGCAACTCGCCCGACGAGTTCGACGCCTTCCTGCGCGAAGGCCGCAGCGGGATAGGTCCCATACCAGGCGACCGGTGGGACGTGGCCGCGTTCACCCCCGAGACGCCGGAGGACAAGGGGAAGATCCACACCTCGGCAGGCGGCTTCCTCGACCGCATCGACCAGTTCGACGCCTCCTTCTTCAACATCTCGCCCAAGGAGGCCCAGTACATGGACCCCCAGCAGCGGATGCTGCTGGAGACCGCCTGGCAGGCCCTGGAGCACGCCAACATCGACCCGGCGCCCCTGCGCCGCGGCAACGGCGGCGTGTACATAGGCGCCAGCTCCATCGACTACTCGATGGAGCTGGACTCACTGCCGTACGAGGAACTGGAGGGCAACCTCGCCTCCGGCATCACGATGTTCCCGCTGTCCGGCCGGCTGTCGTACTTCCTGGGCTGGCGCGGCCCGAGCATGAGCATCGACACCGCCTGCTCCTCCTCGCTGGTCGCGCTCCACCTGGCCGTGCAGGGACTTCGCGCGGGCGAGTCCGACATCGCCCTGTGCGGCGGGGTCAACGCCCTGCACCACCCCCGCACCTCGGTGATGTTCTCCAACGCGCAGATGCTGTCCCCGGACGGGCAGTGCAAGACCTTCGACGAGGCCGCCGACGGCTACGCCCGGGCCGAGGGCTGCGGCGTCGTGGTGCTCAAACGCCTCAGCGACGCGACCCGGGACGGCGACACCGTGCTCGCCCTGGTACGCGGCACCGCCGTCGGCCAGGACGGCGACAGCGCCGGCCTGACCGTGCCCAACGGCCCCGCGCAGGAGAAGGTCATCCGCACCGCCCTCGCCGCCGGCCACCTGGCCCCCGAGGACATCCAGTACGTCGAGGCGCACGGAACCGGCACCCCGCTGGGCGACCCGATCGAATTCGGCGCCATCGGCGACGCCTTCGCCGACTCGCACACCAAGAGCGCCCCGCTGCTCGTCGGCTCGGTGAAGACCAACCTGGGCCACATGGAGCCGGCCGCCGGCATCGTCGGCGTCATCAAGACGGTGCTCCAGATGCGGTCCGGCACGGTCTACCCCCACCTCAACTTCCACACACCGTCCGGCCGCATCCCGTGGGACCTCTACCCGGTCCGGGTGCCCACCGAGTGCGAGCCCTGGAAGGCCGAGGTCCGGCGCGCGGTCGTCAACAGCTTCGGCTTCGCGGGCACCATCGGCGCGGCGGTCCTGGAACAGGCCCCCGCCCCGGCCGTGCCGACGGCCCCGGACACGGCGCCGACCGGTGTCCCGATGTTCACCCTCTCGGCCAAGAGCGCCGCCGCCCTGAGCGCTCAGGCCCGCAACTACACGCAGCTGCTGGACGAGCGGCCCGGCCTCCCGCTGGACGAGCTGTGCTACACGGCCAACGTCTCCCGCACCCACCACCCCTACCGTGTCGCGGGACCCGTCGCCGACCGTGCGGCGCTGGAGAAGATCCTGGTCAAGGCCGCCGAGGAGAAGCACGAGGGCCCCTCCGGCATCCGCAGGACCGCCTTCATGTTCAGCGGCCAGGGCTCTCAGTACGCGGGCATGGGAGCCTCGCTCTACGAGAGCTTCCCGGTCTTCCGCGAGCAGGTCGACCTGTGTGACGGGCTGTTCGCCCCCCACCTGGGCCGCTCCGTGGCCGCGCTGGTGCTCGGCACCGCCGACGACCCCGAGGCGATCGACCGCACCGAGTACACCCAGCCCGCCCTCTTCACCCTGGAGTACGCGCTCGCCAGGCTCTGGATGTCCTGGGGTGTGCGCCCCAACGTCCTCATCGGCCACAGCATCGGTGAGGTGGTGGCCGCTGCCGTGGCCGGTCTCTTCAGCCTGCCGGACGCCGTGAAGCTCGTCGCCGCACGCGCGCGGCTGATGCAGGCGGTGAGCACCCCGGGCGGAATGGCCGCGGTGTCCGCGTCGGCCGAGGACGTCGAGCCCCTCCTCGCCGGCCACCCGGACCTGTCCCTCGCGGCGGTCAACGCCCCGGACCAGTGCGTGGTCTCCGGCGGCTCCGACGCCCTCGACGAGATCGTCGGACTCCTCCAGGAGCGTGGCACCCGCGTCGACCGGCTGGCCGTGTCGCACGCCTTCCACTCGCCCCTGATGGCCGAGGTCTACGACGGATTCCGGGCCGCCCTCGACGGCATCACCTTCCACGAGCCCGCCATCAGCCTCATCTCCAACGTCACCGGCCGGCCCGCCCGCCTCCGCGAGATCGGCACCGTCGACTACTGGGTGCGGCACATCGGCGAACCCGTACGCTTCCTGGCCGGCATCCGCGCGGTGGCCCAGCGCGGCCGGCACGCGCTGATCGAGATCGGACCGCAGGCGGCCCTGACCGCCCTCGCCCGACGCGGCCTGACCGCCGAGGACCACGTGTGGCTGGCGAGTCTGCGCCGCCGCGACCGCTCCACCGGGACCCTTCTGACCGCCCTCGCCGAGTACTACGCCGCGGGTCTGCCGGTCTCCTGGGCCGACTACCACGCGGGCCGCCCCGTCGCCGCCAGGACGTCCCTGCCCACCTACGCCTTCCAGCGCAAGCGCTTCTGGCTGCCCTCGGTCAGCCCCAGGCGCGCGGGCGCGGCCGGCGGCAGGTCCCGCCACCTGCTGCTCGGTACGGAGGAACGGTTCGCCTGCGGAGTGCGGGAGTTCACCGCCGAGTTCACCGCCGACGACCTGGGTGCGCTGGCCGACCTCGCCGACGGGGACCGTACGACGCTGCCGACCGGCGCCTATGTCGATCTGCTCCTCGCGCTCCAGGACGCGGTCAGCGGGCACACCCGGGCCGCGGTCCGTGAGCTGAGTCTGCTCGCCCCCCTGGACGTGACCCCCGAGGCCACCGTGGCCCTGACGACCCGGTGGCGTCCGCGCCCCGAGGGCGGGGCGGACGTGCAGGTCTTCACCCTCGTCGGTGGCGAGGAGAACATCCACGCCACCGCCCGGATCGCCGGTGAGCGCGAGCCGGTCGTGCCGGTCTCGGAACTCGCGGAGCTGGACGCCGAACTGACCCCGGCCGGGCAGCACATCGACGACGAGGACATCTACACCGACCTGGCCTCCGTCGGCCGCCCCCACGGCCCGCGCATGCGCATGCTGCTGCGCGCGTCACGGCACCGGGACGGACTGGTCACCGGTGAGCTCACCGGCCGCGACACCACCGCGGTCGAGCACGTGCCCGCCGAACTCCTGGAGGCCGCGGTGCAGGCCTCGGTCGTCCTCGACCCCGAGGGCCCGGTCTTCGTACCGCGCGAGATCGCCTCCGTACGCCACTTCAGGAAGCCCCGCGGGGAGCAGCTCCGGGTCCTCGCCCGCGTCCACGGTGACCAGGACCGCCGGGTCGCCGACATCCTCCTGCTGGAGAACGGCGACCCGGTCACCGAACTCCTCGGCGTCCGCCTCGCCCGGCCCGAGGGCCGGACGGGCCGCCGCCAGTTCCTGCACCGGCCCGAGTGGGTGCGCAGGGCCCTCCCGGCACAGCCCGACGCCGTCGGCGTGCGCCACCTGCTGCTGCTCGACCCGGCCGCCGCCCGCGCGGCCGAGGCGACCGGCCGGCCCGGACTCCAGGTGACCTGGCTGCCCGACGCCACCGAGCTCAAGGCGGCCCTCGACGACCCCACGGTCACCGATGTCTGCCGGGTCTGGCGGCAGCTCCCGGGAGCCATGTCCGCTGAGCGGATGCGGGCCGAGTGCGAGGAGAACTACCGCGAACTGCTCGCCCTGGTGGCCGCGATGGACGCCGCCGGCCAGGCCCGGCCGCCCCGGCTCTGGCTGGTGACCGAGGGCGCCCAGTGGCTCCCCGGAGACCCGGCCGGCGACGGCGGGCACCTCGCCGCCGCCACCCTGTGGGGCTTCGGCCGCGTGCTGCTCACGGAGTACCCGCAGTACCGGGCCACCCTCGCCGACCTCGCCCCGGGCAGCGACCTCGAACCGCTGCTCGCGGAGTGGGCGGCCGAGACCCCGGGCGAGTACCAGATCGCGCACCGGCCCGGCAGGCGCTACGTCCGCAGGCTCCTCGCCGGCGACGCGACGCTCACCTGGAAGGGCGGCTACGAACTGCGCGCCCCCGACTCCGGGGACCTCTCCGACCTCGCGCTGGTGCCGGCCGCGGAACGCGTGCCGGACACCGACGAGGTCCAGGTCGAGGTGCGTGCCGTCGCCCTCACCGACCGGGACGCCCGCACCGCGCTGGACACCGGTCGCGCCGAACGGGAGGAGGAGGAGCCCCCGCCGGTGCTGGGCTCCCTGGCCACCGGCGTGGTGCGCGCGGCGGGCGCGGGATCCGGCTTCGCCGCGGGCGACGAGGTCCTCGTACGGCACGACGGGACCCTGCGCTCCACCCTCACCGTCCCGTCCGCGTCCGTCGTGCTCGCGCCGCACCCCGAACCGCACGACGGAACCCGGCACTTCCGCCTGGACGAGACGGGCGAGGCCCTGCGGACCGCCCTGACGGACCCCGTCGCCGAGGTGTGGCTGGATCTTCCCGGCGCGTACGACGACGAGCCGGCCGCGCCCGCCGAGGGCACCGACGCCGCACCCGAGGCGGCCGTGCGCCCCGACCGGACCTACGTCGTCACCGGCGGGCTCGGCGGCCTCGGCCTGGTCACCGCCCGCAAGCTCGTGGCCCTGGGTGCCCGGCGCCTGGCCCTGGTCAGCCGCAGCGGCAAGCCCACCGACGAGGCCGCGGCGGTGCTCGCGGAGCTCGCCGAGAGCGCCGAACTCGCCCTCGTCCGAGCTGACGTGAGCCACCCGGAGGGGGTACGCGCGCTGGTGGAGGAGCTGGCGGCCGGACCCCACCCGGTGGGCGGGGTCGTGCACGCGGCCGGCTCCTACGACAAGAAGCTGATCGCCGAACTGACCTGGGAGTCCATCGACGCCCAGCTCGCCGCGAAGGCGTACGGCGGCTGGCTGCTGCACGAGGCCGCGCAGAACTCCTTCCCGGAGCTGGAGTTCTTCGTGACGTACTCGTCGATCGCCTCCGTCCTCGGCGGCGCCACCCAGGGGCACTACGCGGCGGCCAGCGCCGGTCTCGACAGCCTCGCCGAGTGGCG
This sequence comes from Streptomyces sp. NPDC102402, assembly GCF_044765765.1. Taxonomy (NCBI): domain Bacteria; kingdom Bacillati; phylum Actinomycetota; class Actinomycetes; order Kitasatosporales; family Streptomycetaceae; genus Streptomyces; species Streptomyces sp. NPDC102402. The sequence goes on along the minus strand of NZ_JBIWKR010000005.1, from coordinate 246,656 downwards.
CACCAGGCAGGGACTGCCCGGCCTCTCCGTCAACTGGGGTGCCTGGGCCAGGGTCGGTATGTCCGCCCGGCTGGAGGAGCACCTCAGCCGTGAGATCGAACGCAGCGGCGTCCGCTTCTTCTCGCCGACCCGGGCCCTGGACACCCTGGCCCGGCTGTGGGGCGGCCGACCGCGCACCCAACGGGTGGTGGGGGAGTTCGACTGGGACCGCTATGTGGCAGGCAGCGCCACCGGAGACCAGTTCTACGACCGTCTCGCCCGCCAGGACACTGCCGCCGACGACGGCTTCGACGCCGCTTCGCTCGGTGCCCTGCCGGCGGCGGAGCGCAGGGCCCTGATCACCCAGGTGGTCCGGGAGAAGGTCGTCGCCGTCCTCCAGATGGAGGCCGACGACGAGCTCGACGAGTCCGCCGAGTTCGTCTCGCTCGGCCTGGACTCCCTGATGGCACAGACCGTCAAGTCGGGTCTGGAGCAGGTCTTCCGGCTGCCGCTGGCCGCCTCGATCACCTTCGACCACCCGACGGTGCGGCAACTCGCGGCCTTCCTCGACGGGCAGCTGTGCCCGGTGCCCACGGCATGACCGCACGACTCGTCCCGGACGAAAGGGAGGACCCCATGACCACCATGACCGTCACCGACAACGCCAGTTGGACGCTCACCCACACCTCCCGCGCCCACGCCGGAAGCCGCCCGCACCACGCGGCGATCGTCTGCGAGGGCCGGATCACCACCTACGCCAAGCTGCACCGCGAGAGCAACCGCGCCGCGCACGCCCTGCGCACCAGCGGTGTGCGGCGCGGCGACCGCGTCGCCTACCTCGGGCGGGAGTCGGAGAACTACTACCTGGTGATCCTGGCCTGCGCGAAGATCGGCGCCGTCCTGGTCCCGGTCAACTGGCGGCTCACGCCGGACGAGGTCGACCACATCCTGCGGGACTCGGGTGCCGTCCTGGTCTTCGTCGACGACGAGTTCTGGGAGACCGCCGCCAAGGTCCGGCCGCACCTGCCGGAGTTCCACACGATGATCCGGATCGACGGCACCGACACCGACGGGGAGCCTGCCCGCGGCGCCGGCCTGCCCGCCTGGTACGCCAGCAGACCGGACACCGAACTGGAGTCCGGCAGCGGACCCGACGACGCGGTCGTGCAGATCTACACCAGCGGGACCACCGGGCTTCCCAAGGGCGCGGTGCTCGCCCACCGCAGCTTCTTCACCCTGCCGCGGGCGATGCGCGAACACGGCGAGGCGTGGATCGACTGGCTGCCCGAGGACGTCGCCCTCATCTCCCTGCCGGGCTTCGGCATCGCGGGCATCGGCTGGTTCATGCACACCTTCAACGCCGGTGGCACCAGCGTGATCATGCCGCAGTTCGACCCCCAGGAGGCGGTGCGGCTGATCCGTGCCCACCGCGTCACCACCACCTTCGCCGCGCCGGCCATGCTGCAGATGATGGCGGGGGAGCGCACCGCGGGACCGGACGCCTTCGTCTCCCTGCGCAAGGTCTGCTACGGGGCCGCCCCGATGTCCGAGACGCTGCTCAAGCAGTGCCTGGAGACCTTCGACTGCGAGTTCGCGCAGATCTACGCCAGTACGGAGACCGGCAGCGTGGCGGTCTGCCTGCCTCCCGAGGCCCACTACCCGGGAAGCACGGTCCTGGAGTCCGTCGGCAAGCCCTGCCCCGGCAACGAGGTCAAGGTGATCGGCCGGGACGGCGCCGAACTGCCCCCCGGCGCCATCGGCCAGATCTGCGTCAAGGCCCCCTCCCGGATGCTCGGCTACTGGAACCTCCCCGAGGCCACCGGCCGCACCCTGGTGGGGGAGTGGCTGCACATGGGCGACGCCGGCTACCTCGACGAGGACGGCTACCTCTACCTCTGCGACCGCATGAACGACACCATCATCGTCGCCGGGCAGAACATCTACCCGGCCGAGGTCGAGAAGGCGCTCGCCGCGCACCCGTCCGTCGCCGACTCCGCGGTCGTCGGCCTGCCCGACCCCCGCTGGGGCGAGGCCGTGCACGCCGCCGTCGTCCTGCGCCCCGGCACCACCGCCACGCCGCGCGAACTCCTGCTGTCCCTGCGGGGGCACCTCGCCGACTACAAGATCCCCGGCACCTACCACATCGTCGGCAGCCTGCCCCGCAACCCGTCGGGCAAGATCCTGCGCCGCGCCGTGCGGCAGCAGCTGTCCGCCCCCGCGCGCGATCCGCTGACCTGAACCGAGTGACGGCACGTCAAAGAGAGGAAGCGGCACCTATGGACGCCGAACGGCCCGGCCCGGCCCCGGAGGGGGCGCTCAGACCAGCGCGACCAGCCCCCGACGACGCGCAGCCGACGACCCGCCCACAGCAACCCGGCCGATCCCTGAGCATCGGCATCCTGCTCCCGACCAGGGAACAGGCCATCAACGGCACCTACGCGGCAGCCCCCCTCCTGGACTTCGCCCGCCAGGCGGAGAACCTCGGCTTCGATTCCCTGTGGGCCGGCGACTCCCTGACCGCCCGCCCCCGGCTCGACCCCCTCGTGGTGCTCTCCGCCGCCGCGGCCGCCACCGAGCGGATCACCGTCGGCACCGCCGCCCTCACCCCCGCGCTGCGCCACCCCCTGATCGGCGCCAACATGGTCGCGAGCCTCGGCCACGTCGCACGCGACCGCCTCGTCCTCGGGCTCGGCTCCGGCTTCCCGATGCCCGAGACGGAGGAGGAGTTCGCCTCCGTGGGCGCCTCCTTCACCGGGCGGGTGGGCCGCCTCGACGAGATCGCCGACCTCTGGCGTACGGCCTGGTCCGCGAGCGAGCCCGGCCGGCCCACGGACTTCCAGGGCAAGTACTGGCAGGCCGACCGGCTGGACCGGCTGCCGAGCCCCGTCACCCCCGGCGGCCCGCCGCTCTGGCTGGCCGGCAGCGACACCCCGAAGGTGCTCGCACGGGCCGCCACCCGCTACGACGGCTGGCTGCCCTTCCTGCCGGACACCGACGCGTACGGCAGGGCCTGCCGGCGGATCGCCGAACTCGCCGCGGACGCCGGCCGCGGCCCGGACGCGGTGACCCCCGCGCTCTACGCGACGGTCACCGTCAACAGCGACGCCGGCGCCGCCAAGGCCGAGCTGGAGAGCTACATCAGCAAGTACTACGGGCGCTCGCTGGAACAGATGTCGGCCATCCAGGCCTACGGCTGGGGCAGCGCCGAGCAGTGCGCCGAATGGCTCGGCGGCTACGTCCGCGCCGGCGCCCGGCACCTCGTCCTGCGGATCGGGTCGCTCGACCCGGAGCCGCAGCTGAAGGAAGTCGCCGAGGTGCTGCTCCCCGCGGTACGCGAGCTCGGCCTGACCCTCACCGATGGAGGAACGCGATCGTGACCAGCGTCATAGGCACGGAGATGTCCCGGACCGGCCAGTGGTTCCACCCCGTCGAGCCGTCCCCGGACGCCTCCGTACGGCTCTTCCTGCTGCCTCACGCGGGCAGCGGCGCCATCATCTACCGCGACTGGGAGAAGCTGCTCCCGGCTGACATCGCCGCCCAGGCGGTGACCCTGCCCGGCCGTCACAACCGCCGTGACGAGACCACGTACGAGGACTGGGACCCGCTGCTCGACGCCCTGCAGGAAGCCGTCCTCGACGACCTCGACGAACGGCCGTTCGCCTTCTTCGGACACTGCCTCGGCGCCCAGCTCGCCTTCCGGCTGACCACGCGGCTGGAGGAGGAGGGAGGCCGGTCGCCGATCATGATCGGCATGTCCGGCTGGTCGCCCCAGGGCTGGTACGCGCCCACCGAGGAGCAGAGCCGGATGCCGGAGCCCGAGCTGATCGAGTGGATCAAGCGGCTCGGGTCCTTCCCCGCCGAGGTCTACGACAACCCGGCCATGCTCGCCCTGGTCGTTCCCGCGCTGCGGGCCGACCTCAGGGTCGCCGCGCAGTACGTCGACGACCGGGCGGGGGTCAGCTGCGCGCTGGCCTCCTACGGTGGCCGTTCCGACCCGCTCCAGGAGGACCCGGAGGCCATGAAGCACTGGGCCGGCCGCAGCCCCGCCTACCTGGGCCACAGCGAGTACCCGGGCGGCCACTTCTACATCGACGCGCACGCCCAGGCCGTCACCATGCACTTCGCCCAGCGGCTGCAGCGGGTCGTCGCCGCGGCCGCGCGCTGAGCGCCGGCCGTGCCCGCCGGCGGAGTCCCCGACGGCGGCGGGCGGCCGGCTGCCGGGCGTCAGCCGCACGTCAGAGCCACGTCAGCCCCTCTTGGCACAGTTGTGGAAGCCGCGCCCGCAGGCCGGGAGCGGCCCCATCCGCAGCCACCACGATCCCGAGGAGTACGCCCGATGGCAGACAACGCCGCAGCCCCGGGTCCCGCCCGGGTCCTGGTGCTGGCCAACCCCGCGTCCGGCAGCCACAGCCCGCACCTGGTCCGTGAGGTGACCGATCTGTGCGCCGGGAGCGTGAAGCACGTCGAGGTCCACCTGACCTCGGCTCCCGGGGACGCCACCGGTGCCGTGTGCCGCGCCCTGGAGCGCACCGACGGCGTACCCGACCTCGTGGTCGTCATCGGCGGGGACGGCACCGTCCGCGAGGTGGTGCAGGGCCTGGCCTTCGCCCCGGGCCACGCCGCGCTCGCGGTGGTCCCCGGCGGCACGGGCAACTCCGGCTACAAGATGCTGTGGGGCGAACGCCCCTGGACCGAGTCCCTCAAGGCGGTCCTCACCGACTCGGGCGCGGGGGGCAGCGCCAGGCTGCGCCGCCTCGACCTGGCCCGGCTGGCAGAGACCCGGCAGTACGTCTACCTGGGTGCCTGCTCCGGTGTGATCGCCGACGCGCTGATCACGGCCAAGGACATCCCGCTGACGGGCCGGGACCTGTACACCAAGGCGTTCGCCGACACCGCGGCCGCGTACGTCCCGTACCCGGGCCGGGTCACCGTCGACGGACGCGTGGTGCACGAGGGGCCGACCGTACTCGCCAACGTCGGCGGGGGCCGCTACCGGGGCGGGCGCTACCTCGTGCTCCCCGACTCCCTCCTCGACGACGGACTGCTCGACGTCTGCGTCATCGGCGAAGGGGTGCACGCCGCGGACGTTCCCGAACTCACCCGGACGGCGGCCCACATGGAGCACCCGGCCACCGTCTACGCACGCGGCCGAACCATCACCGTGGAGCGCACGGACGGCCTCAGGCTGCCCCTGGAACACGACGGTGAGTACCAGCACGGCATCGGCCCGTCGGCGACCTTCGAGGTCATGCCCGGCATCCTCCCCGTCTGGGCGCCCGCGACCGGACGGACCTGACCCGCCCCGGAAATCCGGGACCTCACGACCATCACCCGCCGAGCCGGCACACCTGGCGGCCCGGCAGTCACCGCAATCGCTGTACAAGGAGAAGGAGACCGCCATGAGCGACCTCACCAACACCGTCACCCAGTACCTCGCCCTGTGGAACGAGACGGACGCCGACAAGCGCGCCGCGGGCATCGCCGAGCTCTTCGCGCCCGGCGCCCCGTACATCGACCCGCTCGCCGCGGTCGAGGGCCACGACGGCTTCGGCGCCGTGGTCGCCGGTGCGCAGGACCAGTTCAAGGGTCTCTCCTTCGAGCTGCACGGCGCTGTGGACACCCACCACAACATCGCGCGCTTCCAGTGGGGCCTGGTGACCGAGCCCGGTGCCGAGCCCGTCGCGATCGGCTTCGACGTCCTCGTCACCGGTGACGACGGCCGCATCAACGGCGTCTACGGGTTCCTGGACAAGGTCCCCGGCGCCTGATTCCACGCGAGCGGCGGCGGGGGGCACCGGGAGGACCGGTGCCCCCCCCCGCCGCCGTCCCATCCGCGTTCCTGTGCAGAGAAGGTGTGTCACGCCATGACGGCTGCTGTACTCAGCGAAAGCGTGGCCAGGGCCCTGTGCGAGCAGTGGGACGGCCGGGTGCTGCCCGGCCGAGGCCGCCCGCCCTCGGACACACCGCTGCGTGAACTGTCCCAATGGGCGGCGAACCTGCGTCCGGAGCACATCCCGTGCCGCGTCCTGAAGCTCGCGGCCAGCCAGGTGCTGTCCCAGATCGCCTCCATCCGGGCCGGCCTCGAGCACCCCCTGGGCCGGCGCCTGGTGGCGGCCTTCGGCCATCCCATGCAGCGGGACCCGCGCACGGCGGCGAGCGTCTTCGCCGCCCTGGGCTCCTGGCTCAACCTCGACGACACGGCGTACGCCGGACACCTGTCCAACTCCACCGTCGCGGTGCCCCTGGCCTTCGCGTACGCCCGTCAGCTCGACGGGCTCTCCCTGCTGACCGCGGTCGTCGCGGCCAACGAGTGCGCGGCGCGGATCACCGCGTCCGCCACCCTCGGCCCGCTGCGCGGACAGAGTGCCGTGCACACCCACCTTGCCGGGGCGGTCGCCGGCCGGCTGCACTGCGACCGGGCCGCGGCCGACCAGTGGGAGAACGCCTTCGGGCTCGCCTTCGCCATGCCCAACTGGCCGCTGATGCGGGCCTTCCTGGCCAGCGACGCCCGGCTGTTCAACACCTTCACGCCGGTGCGCACCGCGATGGACGCCTGCGACGCCGCCGCCGCCGGACTGCGCGGCGCCCCCGACATCATCGAGCACCAGGACGGCTTCCTCGCCCGGTTCGCGACGGTTCCGCTGCCCCAGGCGGTGGCCAAGGGGCTCGGCCGCCGATGGCACACCGAGACCCTCTCCTTCAAGATGCACCCCGGTGGTCCCGGCATCGACGCGGCCGTCGACTGCGCCGCCGACATCCACCGCGAACTCGGCCCGATCCGCCCGGAGGACGTGCGGGAGATAGTCGTCGAGGCGTCCCTGTACACGCTGTTCGCGGGTGAGCGCGCGGCGCAGTACGTCGACGGTCCCCGCTCCCCCCTGGGCGCACTCGTCCTCGACGTCCCCTACCCGGTCGCCACCACCCTGCTGACCGGCGACTTCTCCGTGGCCGACTTCTCCGCGCCGCATCTGGACGACCCGGTGCGCTGGTCACTGGCCCGCAAGGTGCGGCTGGAGCACGACACGGCGATGACCCGCGAACTCTTCCTGTCCGACGCTCCGTTCGGCGAGGCGGTGCGTGAGGCGGGCCCGCTGGCCACTCCCTGGCTGCGCGGTTTCGGCGGCGACGACCTGGTCGACCTCGTCGGCACGCTGGAGGCCGGCGGCCGGGACTTCTCCCGCTCCACCAAGGCCACCGGCGCCCGGGTCGTCGTCCGGCTGACCGACGGCCGCACGTTCTCCCGCTCCCGTCTGATCCCGGTCGGCGCCGCGGGCCCTGACACCCGCGCCAGACACTCCGAGATGGTCCAGGAGAAGTTCCTCTCCGTCGGCGGCCCGCGCCGGGTGGCCGACACCGTGGGGCGGCTGCACCGCATGCGCAAGGGCGGCGTACGCCGCTGGATAGAGTCGGCCTTTCTCGACTGATCGGCATGAAGGAAGCCAAACGGTCAAAGCCGGATCGAACGGACGCGCGAGAGAGCGGAAGGAGTCATTCCTACGTCAGGTACACGTCAGACCGTCAGGAGACAGTGGACGGAGAAGTGCTTCCTACTAGAGGGGTTCCCATGTCGCTCGACGCGCAGACCCGTGTGCTGGACTGGCCGTTCGACCGGACCGAGAGCGGTGAGCCTGCGCCCGTACTGGCTGAGCTGCGCAAGGCCCCGCCCTGTGCCGTACGCATCCCGGAGGGCGCGGCGGAGTCGCGCCTGGCCTGGCTGGTGACCCGGTACGCGGACGTGCGCCAGGCCCTGGCCGACCCCCGGCTCAGCGCCGACGAGCGGCTGCCCGGAGCGCCGGTACGCATCCAGTTACCGCCGGGCAGCAACCCCAGCTCGTTCCTGCGCCTGGACGACCCCGAGCACGCGCGGCTGCGCGGGCTGATCCAGAACGAGTTCACCATGCGCCGGGTGCGTGGACTCAAGGAACCGGTACAGCGGCTCATCGACGATCTCCTGGACCGCTTCGAGGACCTGGAGAAGCCGGCGGACCTGCACGCGGCGTTCTCGCAGACCCTGCCGACCCTGGTCATCGCCCGGCTGCTCGGCGTCCCGGACGAGGATTCACCGTTCTTCATCGAGAAGACCCGGCTCGTCATCTCCCAGGGCGACCCGGCCGTGTCGTACGCCGCCTTCGTGGAGATGTCCTCCTACCTGGCGGAACTGGCCCTCGGCAAACTGAAGCAGCCGGGCGACGACCTGCTCAGCAGACTCGCCGTCCATCAGGCGAAGGGTGACATCACCCTCGACGAACTCGTCGGCATCGCACGCCTGGTGCTCGTGGCCGGCCACGAGACGACCACCAACCAGATAGCCCTCAACATCCTGGGTCTGCTGCGCGACGACACCCTCCTCGCCAAGGTGGCCGCCGACGACGGCGCGCTGATCCCGCAGTACGTCGAGGAGTCGATGCGCTACTGGTCGATCTCCCAGGACGCGATGGTCCGCCTGGCGCTGGAGGACTTCGACCTGGGAGGGGTGGCGGTCGCCAAGGGGGACGCGGTGGTCATCTCCGTCCCGGCGGGAAACCACGACGAGTCCGTCTTCGCCTGCCCCCGCACCATCGACCCGGACCGGGACACCAGCGGCCACCTCCAGTGGGGATACGGCCCGCACTACTGCCAGGGAGCTCCGCTCGCGCGGCTGGAGATGGAACTCTCCCTGCGCACCCTTCTGCGGCGCTTCCCGTCCCTCCGGCTGGCGGCCGACCCGAGCACGGTCTTCCGTCGCGGCACCGTCTTCCACGGAGTGACCCGACTTCCGGTGACCTGGTGACCGGGAATCAAGAAACACGAAACACAACACAGGAGAGCAGTCGGAATGACCTCTGAAGCAAGCCCGGACCTCACCGCCGAGGAGCGTGGACAGGCCGCCACCGCACCGGCCGGCGCCCCCTCGGCCGGTGCCCTCGTGGTGGTGCTGGTGGGCACCTTCATCACCGTTCTCGACTTCTTCATCGCCAACGTCGCGGTCCCGGCCATCCGGTCGGACCTCCAGGCGAGCGCGGCCCAGGCCCAGTTGATCGTCGTCGGTTACGGCGTCGCCTTCACGGCGGGCCTCATCACCGGCGGCCGGCTCGGCGACATGTACGGCCGCAGGCGGATGTTCTTCGTGGGCATGACGCTGTTCATGTTCGCCTCGGCCGCCTGTGCCTTCGCGCCGACGATCGACTTCCTCGTGGTCTCCCGCATCGCGCAGGGTGCCAGTGCCGCGCTGATGGTCCCCCAGGTGCTGGGGATCATCGGCACGGTCTACACGGGTGCCGCCCGGGACCGCGCCTTCAACGTGTACGGCCTGATCATCGGAATGGCCGGCGTCTTCGGCCAGTTCATCGGCGGGGCACTGATCACCGTCGATGTGGCGGGCCTGAGCTGGCGGACCATCTTCCTGATCAACGTCCCGCTCTGCCTGGTCTCGCTCGCCTTCGTCAACCGTGTGATCCCCGAGTCGCGCGGAACCGGCGGGACCCGGCTCGACCTGACCGGCGCGCTGCTGGTCACGGGATCGCTCGCACTCATCGTCTTCGCGCTCCTGGAAGGCCAGGAACGGGACTGGCCGCTCTGGGTCTGGGGCTGCCTGGCCGGTGCGGCCGTCCTGGTCGCGCTGACCGTCCAGCACCTGCGGCGGCGGGCCGCCGACGGCACGGGGCCGCTGATCGAGCCGGCGCTGTTCCGGGTCCGGCTCTTCACGGTGGGGCTGACCGCCACGGTCGTCTACTTCCTGGCCATGGGTTCGTTCTTCTTCATCCTGGCCCTCTACCTCCAGCAGGGCATGGGCCTGACGCCGCTGGAGTCCGGTCTCATGTTCCTGGCGGTGGGGGCCGGTTACTTCGGCGCCTCGCTGGTGTCGGCCCGGTTCGCCGGCAAGCTGTCCGCCCGGACGGTCGCCTTCGGTCCGCTGACCCTCGCGGTGGGCTACACCGCGATCGCCCTCTCGGCGAACGGGATCGGTCCGGACGGGAGTGTGCTCTGGCTGCTGCCGATGCTCCTCGTCGCCGGGCTCGGCATGGGGCTGACCACCGGCCCGCTGACCAACCTGGTGCTGGGTGCCGCCGTGCCCGAGCACGCGGGCTCCGCGTCGGGGCTGCTGAACACCGCCCAGGAGGGCGGGGCCGCCCTCGGTGTGGCGGTGGCCGGATCGGTCTTCTTCCCCGCGCTCGCCCACGCGGGCCGCTCCGCCGACGCCTATCCGGACGCGTTCGCGATCACGCTCGTCCCACTCGTCGTCCTCGGCCTCGCCGCCGCCGCCCTGGTGCTGCTCGCACCCGGACGGGCCGCGCGCGGCTGAGGCATCCCACCGCCGGCACCAGAGGAAGGAAACGCCCATGCCGTACGCCACGACCAGGGACGGTACCCGGCTGCACTACAAGGACTGGGGCGACGGACGCCCCGTCGTCCTGCTGGGGACCGCCATGATGGACTCCCGTATGTGGGAGTTCCAGGCCCCCTTCCTCGCCGGGCGCGGACTGCGCTGTGTGACCTACGACCGACGTGGCAGCGGCCGCTCGGACGCACCGTGGGACGGCTACGACTACGACACCCTCGCCGCCGACCTCGCGGACCTCCTCGACCACCTCGACCTGCGGGACGCGGTACTGGTGGGGTACGCGGTCGGCGGCGGCGAGGCCGTGCGCTACCTGTCCCGGTACGGCACGGACAGGGTGGCCAAGCTGGCGCTGGTGGCGTCCACGACCCCGTTCCTGCTGCGGACCGAGGACAACGAGGACGGGCTCGGCATCGAGGTCTTCGACGAGATGGCCGAGGCGATCCGGCAGGACCGGGCCAAGTGGCTCAGCGAGTGCACGGTGCCGTTCTTCGGCGGCCCGGGCGCCGACCCCGACGACCTGCCGGTCTCGGCCGAGCTCGCGCGGTGGCTGGTCGGTACCGGTCTGGAGGCCTCGCCACGGGCCGGGACCGAGATCTACCGCACCCTCTTCACCACCGACCAGCGAGCGGAGACCGCCGCGGTCACCGTGCCCACCCTGGTGATCCACGGCACCGCGGACCTCGCGGCGCCCTATCCCCTGTGCGGGCCGCGGACGGCGGAACTGGTCGAGGGCAGCCGCTTCATACCGTACGAAGGCGCCCCGCACGGCCTGTTCGCCACGCACGCCGACCGGCTCAACGAGGATCTCCTCACGTTCGTGAAGGAGTGACGGCCGCACCGCTCGACACCGGACTGCCCGGACCCTCACCGGGTCCGGGCAGTGCGGCGTTCAGCGCAACGGCACGAAGGCCTCGATGATCTCGTCGACCCGCTCCACCACGTCCTCGCGGTTGTTGAGCACCCAGGAGATGTGCTGCGCGCCGAAGACCGCGGAGCCCAGCGCGCGGGCCATGGCCTCGGGCTTGGTGTCCTCGGGGAGGCTGCCCGCCTTGCGGCACTTGTCCAGGAGATCCGTCAGCACCTCCAGCGTCCCCACGTACGGCACAGGCAACTCGGCCTTGATGTAAGGACGTTCGATCTGGAGGCGCGCCCCGGCATGGATGAAGACATCCTCCTGGAAGGCGCGCGCAAGGCGTCTCAGCACAGCCACGAAGGTCGCGGTCGACGAGGGGTCGCGGTGCTCCAGGGCGCCGTTGATGGCGTCCTGCATGCGCCCGTAGAACACCTCCAGGACGGCGACGGCGAGGGCCTCCTTGTTGGGGAAGTGGAAGTAGACGGCCCCCTTGGTCATTTCGGCGCCGTCGGCGATGTCCTTCACGGTCACCTGGGGGAAGCCGTCCGTGGCGAAGGCCTTGGCGGCGGCGTTGAGGATGATGCCGCGGGTGCGGATGGCGCGCTGCTGCTTGAGGTGCGAGGTGTCGTCGAAGGGGGTGTCCGAGAGTCGGGTGCTCTGTCCATTGCGTTCGTTACTCATGACGTCCAAATCGTGCTGCGCCGGCGTGTCTGCTTCTGACCGATCCCAACCCTCCTGCTGCAGTTGGCAGTTGACCCATGGAAGCGCACTGCATCTAGCCTTGCAATATACCTTCGCGCAGGTATATTAATGACGCGCAGAGAGAAACTTCGCACGTCTGTTCGCTCGCAGGGGTCACTCCAGCCGAGAGGCGAGGTATTCAGATGTCTGTCGTACTCGATGATTCTAGGATCATGAAGGCGCCGTCCATAGGTGCCGCAGCCGAGGTACTCAGTTTCCTCCAGCCCGTCACCCGCGAACTGGTGCATCGCAGTTCCATCGCCGAGGTATTCGTCACCGGCGGTGTCCGCACCGGCACGCACACGTTCTCCGTCGGCGCCCAGTGGCCGCGTGACCACGCGTTGTACCACCCGGACGAGAACGGCCTGAATGATCCGCTGCTCTTCGCCGAGACCCTGCGCCAGGCCCACTTCTACGGGGCCCACACGTACTTCGGTGTGCCGCTGGGGTCCAGGTTCATCGGCCAGGACGTGAGTTTCGACATCACGGACCCGGCCGGGCTCCGGGTCGGCGCCGCTCCGCTCGCGGTGGTCCTGCACGGCACCTGGACCGAGGAGCACGACCGGCGGGGCCGGCCGGCCGGTGCGCGGCTGGACGTCACGCTCACGATCGACGGCCGCCCCTGCGGGCGCGGTCACACGAGGGGACTCATGCTCGACGAACGGCGCTACAGACTCTTACGCGGGCGTCCGGTCGCATGCGGCGAGGCGGTTCCGCCTGGTCCCGCACCGGACGCCGGGATCGCCCGACCGAGCCGGGTCGGCCGGCTGCGCTGGAAGGACTGCGTGCTGGAACGGGACCGGCCCGACCATCAGTGGGGGCTGCGGGTCGACCGTGATCACGCGGTCCTGTTCGACCACCCCACCGATCACGTACCTCTGATGGTGATGCTGGAGGGGTTCCGCCAGCTCGGCCATCTCACCGTGCACGAGACGTCCGGCGCGGCGCACGGCGGACAGGCCTTCGCCCTGGCCGCGCTCTCCCTGGACTGCGCCGCCTTCGGTGAGATGGGGAAGACGGTTCTTCTGACCCTCGAGAAGGGCCCCTCCGACGTGGTGGCGTCCGAAGTCCCCGCGTCCGGGGATCATCCCCTGCCCGAAGTTCCCGCGCCCGGCGAGTACGCCCTGCGCGTCGCCGCCCATCAGGGCGGAACACTCCTGGCCCGCGCGGAGATGACCTGGAAGTGCGTGGGCAGCCGCGCCCCCTGGTCCCGGTTCGCCTCCTGGTGATCCGCCGCAGGGCGGGCTCCGGCCGTGCTCAGTGCGCCGAGGTGTCGTCGAGCGCCTGAGTCAGGACCTCCCACATCGCGTCGACGGTCGCGTCGAGCCCCGCGCGGTCATGGCCGGACCTGGAGCCCGACTCCGTCAGGAACCTGCCGAAGAGGGCGGCCACGATGAGGTCGGCCAGGGGTTTCGTGGGGACCGAGGTCTTCCAGCGCCCCGCTGCCTGTGTCTCCCGCACCAACTGGAGGACGAGATCGTGCGTCTCCGTCAGCAGGGGCATCGCCGCGGCCGCCGAGCGGGCCGACTCCGCCGACAACCGTAGGGCCGCGAGGGCCCGTTCGTCCGTGCCGAACAGCCGGCCCAGGCCGAGGACGAGGGTCCGCAGCCGGTCCGGTGCCGGGTCCGGTGAGTCCCGGACCCCGGTGAGGAGGTTCCCCAGCGCGCTGGACAGATGGTCGTCCAGCGCGCTGGCCAGATCCTCCTTGGTGGCGAAGTGGCCGTAGAGCGCGCCCTTCGTCAGCCTGATGCGGTCCGCGATGTTCTGCAGGTTCGCGTTCGCGTAGCCGTACCGCGCGAACTCGTGGGCGGCCGCGTCGAGCACGCGGTCGTACGTCTGCAGGGCACGTGCCTGTTTGGGCATGACGTTCCCCTTCTGTGCCGGCTCCGGAGCGGGACCGAGAAAAAAAATACGTTCGTGAACGAATTCTATTCACCGAATGAGGTGCTTGCCAGATGATGCAGCGTCACAATCCGCTTGACCAGCAGAGCGACGGGACTTCGCCGGAACTGCCGCCGGCCGTCCTCGCCGCGGCAGCGAGTGCGGCAGGTCATGCCGCGGTCTCGGACGACATCCGCAGACTAGGCGACGAGACTGTCACCCTCCTGACACACGCGGGCTTCGCACGGCACTTCGTCCCCCGCGCCTGGGGCGGTACGGAGGGCACGTTCGGCAGCCTGGTCACGGCGGCGGCCGCGGTGGGGGAGGGATGCGCCTCCGCGGCGTGGTGTGCGGGACTGTGGGCCGCCCACAGCCGCTTCGCGGCCTACCTGCCGCCCGAGGGGCAGCGGGACCTGTGGTCGGCCGGCCCGGACGTACGCGTCTGCGCGGCCGTCAGGCCGTCGGGCGCGGCGAGGGCCCTGCCGTCCGGGCGGCTGCTGAGCGGGGAGTGGGAGTGCGTCAGCGGGGTGGAGTTCGCGGACTGGCTCCTGGTGTGCGCACAGGACCCCGGCGGCGCGGACGATCCGCCCGGGCTGCGCATGTTCGCCGTGCCGAGAAGCGACTTCCTCGTACGTGACTCCTGGAACAGCAGCGGGTTACGGGGCACCGGCAGCCACACCGCGGTCCTGGAGAGCGTCCTGGTCCCCGACCATCGCGGCTTCGCCATGGCGGACCTGATGGCGGGGACACCCGGCGCGGGGCGTTCCCGGTGCCACACCGTGCCCGCCCACCTCGCCGGCGGCCTCCTCTTCTGCGCCCCCGCGCTCGGTGCCGCCCGCCGGGCCCTGGCGGAGTGGTCCGTCTGGGCGGCCGGGGCCCAGAGCCGGGGACTGCCGCAACCCGACGGCAGCCGCCTCCACCACGCCCTGGCCCGCTCGGCCGACGACATCGAAGCCGCCGAACTGCTCCTCCTGGACGCGGCCCGGTGCGCCGACACGGGCACCCGCGCCGAGGCCGACGTCCTCAGGAACCGCCGCAGGACGGCCGCCGCGGCGGATCTTCTCGTCGACGCCGTCGAACGGCTCTTCCGTACCGCCGGTGTACACGCCTGCGGCGGACCCGGCCTCCTCGAACGCGCTTGGCGGGACGTCCACACGGTCGCCGCCCACCAGATGCTGCGCAGGGAGACGGCGGCCGTGGCGTACGCGACCTCCGTCTTCTCCTCCCTCACCGAACGCGACTCCACGGTCGTGTCCAGGTCCACCGCACCGCAGGAGGTCTCCGCGTCATGAGCACCCAGCCGACGACTCCGAAGAACGACGGCCGACCCGCCTACCTGGTGTTCTGCGACGTCGACGAGACCCTCATCCGCTGCAAGAGCGGCGTCGAGTTCCTCCGCCACTACGCCGAGCTCCGGGACGGGGCCGAAGGTGCTCGGCGGACCGACGAGCTGGTCGCCGACCTGTACGGGCGGCTCGACCGCGGACTGCCCCGCGAGGAGGCCAACCGGGAGTTCCACCGGGCCTGGCGCCGCACCCCGGTCGACGACGTCGAGGACCGGGCCCGCGACTGGTACGAGGAACGCAGCCGGGCCGCGGACTTCTACATCGCCGACACCGTCGACGCCCTGCGCCGGCACCGGGCCGCGGGGGCGGCCGTCGCCCTGGTCTCCGGATCCTTCCCGCCGGTCCTGTCCCACGTCGCGAAGGCGGTCGGGGCGCAGTACGTGCTCGGGGCCCGGCTGGAGCGCTGCGGTCGCGTCCTGACCGGGGAACTCCTGGGACGGCCCGCGATCGGCGAGGGCAAGTGCGTGCTGGCACGCGAACTCATCGGCCTCCACCCGCACATCGATCCCGAGGACTGCCACGCGTACGGTGACCACCCCTCCGACCTGCCCATGCTGAACATGGCCGGGCACGCGATGCTCGTGGCTCCCGACGGCTCGCACGTGCCCTTGAAGCCGGCGGTCATGGTCTGACCTGACCTGACCTGACCTGGCCCGGCCGCGTAGGGCCTCTCGTCCGGATCGTGCCGGCCTGATCCGGACGGGAGACCCTCGCCGGAGCCCAGGGTGTCAGGACTGCGACGGGGCCCGGCCGAGCAGGGCGCTGACGTCCACCGTCTCGTCCGCGGGCGGCGTGGCCGTGGGCACCGGCCGGTCGAAGCCGGAGAGGTCCACGGCCGCGTCCGCCCCGTCGCCCCGCACGGTGATCCGCACCGGGTGGTGCTCGCCCCCGGTGTCGACGTACGCCGTCAGTTGCCGGCCGTGGAGGGTCCTGGTGACCGGGACGGTCCGCACGCCGCCGACCGTCGTCACCTGCCCCTTGGTGAGTGTGCCGGCGGCCGTGTCCGCGTTGTCGGAGACCAGTTCGCGGAAGGTGCCCAGATCGCACGCCTCCACGACGGGCCGCAGCCTGGAGTCCGAGGCGTCGCCCTTCATGTACCGCCCGGCGAGGACCGCCTCGAAGGCCGAGCCGCCGACCGGGACCTGGTTCTCCCAGAAGTCCGCGTCGGGCTTCAGCCAGACCGCGTCGCCGCGCTTGACGATCTCGACCCGGCCCTTGCCCTTGCCGAGGTCGACGTCACCCGCGCAGTTGCCGTCCCTGTCCAGGCTGAGCTCGACGGTCATCGGGGACCGGTTCTCCCCGAGGTCGCCGCGTACCCGCAGATGCAGGGACCGGGCGTCCAGCAGGGCGTCCCGGGAGCGGTCGGCGATCTGCCCGGCCGGCAGTGACTCGATGTCGTCGTCCGCACGGGCCGCCGTGCCCCCGGCGACGGCGAGTACGACCGCTGTCGCACAGGCGGCGGCACGTGCGGCGATGCGCTGTCCTGTCACGGAGCCTCCTCGGAAACGTCCCTGGTCAGGGCCCTCGCGGACGGAATTCACCCCTTCCAGCGAGCGTACGCCCGCGCGCGGTTGCCTGCGCGGCGAAGGTGTGCACGGAGGGTGAGGTTCGGCGCTGTTTTCGGCTACGGAGCGTGGGGCAGAGCAGCCCTGGAGATCGTCGGCACCCGACCGCAACCAAGGGGAGACCATGAAGAAGACGCTCAGGGGGAACGCCGTACGCGCGCTGGTGCGAGGCGCCGCCGTCACCGGTGCGGCCCTCGCGCTCGCCGCGACGGCCGTCGCGCCCGCCGCCGCCACGACGCCCGCCGCCATCCCGCCCGGACTGTCCTGCGACACCGGGAAGCACGCGATCGACGACTACACCGGCTACGCGCTGTGCAGGAACAACGGCTCGGCCACACAGGTCTTCTGGGTCCACCTGGTCTGCGGCTGGTCCCCCGACGTGGACGGGGAACACGTCACCCTCCGGCCGGGCGAGTCCGGGCAGTCGACCGCCCACTGCGCCGGGCTCGGCTCGGGCATCGGCGAGATCCACGTACGGCCGTAGTACGCCGGCTCGCGGCGCCCGGCTTCCGGGGCTCATCCACGGGAGACGGGCGCCGATCCGCGCCCGGCGTGCTTGAGCGGGCCCTCCCGCCTCGTTACTCTCCAGTACACCCGCTCGGGCTACCCCGGGCCACCCCGGGGCCGGTGCTCCGGCGGACGCGAGGAGGCGGTGGCGATGTCCTCAGCAGACCCCACGGAACGGACCGGACCGGTCAGGCCGACGGAGCCGCCCGCGCAGCACGGACTCGCGGACAGCGCACGGGAGCTGGCGGAGGGCCGGACGACGTCGTACGCACTGGTCGCCGCGGCACTCGCGCGGATCGAGGCGAGCCGGCACACCCTCAACGCCTTCCGCCAGCTGCGCACCGACGCCGCACTCGCCGAGGCGGCCGAGGCCGACCGACGGCTGGAGGCGGGGGAGCGGCTCCCGCTGCTCGGGGTCCCGGTCGCCGTCAAGGACGACACCGACGTCGCCGGCATGCCCACCTACTTCGGCTGTGACGGTGCACTGCCCCCGGCCACCGCCGACAGTGAGGCGGTCCGCAGACTCCGTGCCGCCGGCGCGGTCGTCGTCGGCAAGACCAACTCCTGCGAGCTCGGGCAGTGGGCGTTCACCGAGGGGCCCGCCTTCGGCCTCACCCGCAACCCCTGGAGCACCGCGCACACGCCCGGAGGCTCGTCCGGCGGCTCGGCGGCGGCCGTCGCCGCCGGACTCGTCCCCGCGGCGCTGGGATCGGACGGCGCGGGTTCCATCCGCATCCCCGCCGCCTGGACCCACCTCGTCGGCATCAAGCCGCAGCGCGGCCGGATCTCCGTCCACCCGCACAGCGACGCCTTCCAGGGCCTCACCGTCAACGGGCCCCTCGCCCGTACCGTCGCGGACGCGGCCCTCCTCCTGGACGCCGCGGCCGGACCGCACCCCCGTGACCCGCACCGCCCGCCCGCAGTCGACGCGTCCGCCGCGGCGCGCCGCGACCCCGGCAGGCTCCGCATCGGCCTCGCTCTGCGGCCTCCGCTCACCCTCACCCGCAACGCACCCCACCCGGAGGTCCTGCGGGCCGTCACCGAGCTCGCCGAAGCCCTCGCCCGGCTCGGCCACCACGTCGAGGAGGCCCGCCCCCGCTACGGGCTGATCGGCCTCTCCTTCGTCCCCCGCGCCACCGCCGGCATCGCCGAACTCGCCGCGCGGCACCCCGACCCCGGCCTCCTGGACCCGCGCACCCGCAGCGCCCTGCGCACCGGGACCCGCCTCGGTGGCCGGGTCGTACGCGCCGCACGCGCGCGGGAGGTGCGGCAGCACGCGAGGATCGGCGCCTTCTTCGACGGCACGGCACGCGGCGGGCCCGGATACGACGTGCTGCTGACCCCGACCACGGCCGCCCCGCCGCCGCGGATCGGTGCGTTCGACCGGCTCAGCGCCTGGCGCACCGACCTGGCGATGACCTCGGCCTGCCCCTACGCCTGGCCCTGGAACGTCCTCGGCTGGCCCGGTGTCAACGTCCCGGCGGGCTTCACCCGCGACGGCCTGCCCCTCGGGGCCCAACTGCTGGGGCCCTCCCGCAGCGAGGCGCGGCTCATCTCCCTCGCCGCCCAGCTGGAGGACGACCGGCGCTGGTACGAGCACCGGCCGCCCGCTCCGGGGACGCCGCCGCTCAGCCCGGCCGATGTCCGGCCGCGGCTCCCATGAGGGCTGAGACCCGCTCGACGGCGCACATCGCGCCGAAGGCGACCAGCTGGACCAGGCAGTGGTCCGTGAACGGCGGGACGCGCCAGGCCACCACGTCCTCGTCGGTGATCCTGTACGGAGCACGCGCGGCAAGCAGCGCGAGCCTGGCACCCGGCCGGCCCGTCCGCTCCGGAAGCGGAGCGGCCAGGGGCAGCGGGGTGACACCGTCCCAGCCGGCCACCGACTCCCGCACGAGGGCGGCGTCCTCGCCGCTCAGCAGCTCCGCCCCCTGGAAGGCGGCCGTACGCAGCGCACCGTAGGCCGTGCCGACCGGACTGTCCGCCGCCCACGCCGGCGCCTCACCCGCGGTCTCCAGCAGCGGCAGCGAGGCGCCGGGCCGCAGCTCGCGGCGCACGGTGGCCGCCAGGGAACGGCCCGCCGCACTCCGCACCAGCCGGTACTTCTCCAGGCCGCCGGGCAGCATCTGTTCGGACAGCAGCGAGGACACCACCCGGTTGATGAAGTGGAAGGCCAGCGCCGTTCCCGCGTACTCGGCGGTCTCCTGCGCGGCGAACGGCCGCGGCGTGCTCATGTCCTTGCCCCAGGCGAGCAGCCGCCGCTCGCCCGGGTCCTCCGGCTCCTCCCCCCGCAGGAGCGTCTCGGCCAGCCGGTGGTCACCGGTCGCGTGCAGCAGCACGCTGTGCGCGGTCACACAGAACGGACACCGGTTGGCCAGCGAGACGCCCGCCGCCACCACCTCCTTTCCGGTACGCGAGGCACGCCCCGCCAGCAGTGACTCCCGCATCAGGGCCCAGGTCGCGGTCAGCAGGGGAGGGGAGGCGGACAGGACGACGAACGTGGTGGCGTCCTTGATGCCGAAGTCGGTGGCCAGTTGGGCGTAGACGTCCGCCACCGCTCCGGTGGCGGACTTCGGCGGTTCGGGCGAGGTGTATCGGAAGGGTCCGGTCATGCCGACGATGCTCGCCCGCGCCACCCGCCCTGGGCGTCGTACGGCGGAAGACATTCCCGGCTGCCCCGGGGCGACCGCAGAGGTACCCGCACTACTCCCCCGGGAGCAGTGCGCATCCCGTCCCCCAGGACGACGCGCCCGCCGGCGCGGGAGCGTTAGGGTGCCGCTCATGCGGGGAGACATCGGCCGGGCCGGCCGGAGGGCACTGCTCGACACGGCCGGCGCGGCGGCCGTCGGGACGCTCGTCGTCACAGCGGCGTGCCTGGCCTCCTCGCCCGGGGTCCTCGACCTGCTGCTCGTCGTGGTGGGTTCCCTCGCACTCGCCGCACACCGCCGGCTGCCGCGCGCGGTGCTCGTCGTGACCACGGTGTGCATGTTCGGATACGCCGTCCACGACCGCCCGGGGAGCTGGGTGGCGCTGCCCGTGGTGGTCGCGGTCCACGCCGCCGCGCGCAACGGGCACCGGGCGCAGGCCGCCGCCGTCGGCGCGGTGTTCCTCGTGGGCTACTCCACGGTGCTGCTCGTCGCCGCGCCGGACGTCCGGGACACCGTCGAACGGATACTGCTCCTGCTCGGATGGTTCCTCTGTGCCGGGGTCACGGGCCTCATCGACAAGAACTGGCAGGCGTACCTGCGCCAGACCGAACAGCGCGCGCTCGACGCCGAACGGACCCGGGAGGAGACCGCGCTGCGCCGGGCCGGGGAGGAACGGCTGCGCATCGCCCGCGAACTCCACGACTCGCTCACCCACTCCATCTCGATCGTGAAGCTCCAGGCAGGGGTCGCCGTCCACCTCGCCCGCAAGAGGGGCGCGGAGGCGGAACCGGCACTGCTCGCCATCCAGGAGGCGAGCGGAGAAGCGATGCGGGAGCTCCGTTCGACGCTGGAGGTGCTCCGCACGGACGTGGTGGACCCGCGTACCGGTCTCGACCGGATCGACGAGCTCGCCGGACGTGCCCGGGCCGCGGGCATCGTGCTCGCCGTCGCCGTGGAGGGTGAGGAGCGGCCGCTGCCGGCCGACGTGGACGGGGCGGCGTACCGCATCGTGCAGGAGGCCCTCACCAACGTCGCCCGGCACGCGGACCGGGCGGGGACGTCCGTGCGGCTCGCCTACGGCGACACGGCGCTCGTCGTCACGGTCGACGACGACGGCCCCTGCACGCCGGGTGACCGCGTGACACCCGGCACCGGTCTCACCGGCATGCGCGAGCGTGTCACCGCGCTCGGAGGGACCCTGGAGACCGCGCCACGAGCCCGGGGCGGCTTCTCCGTCCGTGCCGAACTGCCCCTGGCGCCGCGGGGGGCCGCAGGATGATCCGCGTCGTGATCATCGACGACCAGGCCCTCATGCGCGCGGGATTCCGCGCCCTGCTCGACGCCGAGGACGGCATCGAGGTGACGGGGGAGGCCGCCGACGGGCGGGCCGGCGTGGAACTGGTCCGCCGGCACACCCCGGACGTGGTCCTCATGGACGTGCAGATGCCCGTCATGACGGGCATCGAGGCCACCCGTGAGATCGCCGCCGACCCGGCCCTCGCCGACGTGCACGTCGTCATCCTCACCAATTACGGACTCGACGAGCACGTCTTCGACGCCCTGCGCGCCGGGGCCGCGGGATTCCTCCTCAAGGACACCGAACCGGCCGAGCTCCTGCGGGCCATCGTGGTGGCGGCGAGGGGCGAGGCGCTGCTTTCGCCCGCGATCACCCGGCGGCTGATCGGCGAATTCGTCTCACGGCCCCCCGACCGCGCCACCGCCCCGGGGCTGGAGGCGCTCACCCGCCGTGAGCGCGAGGTGACCGCCCTGGCGGCCCGAGGGCTGACCAACGAGGAGATCGCTGTCCACATGGTGGTCAGCCCTTTCACGGCCAAGACCCACATCAGCCGGGCCATGACCAAGCTGGGCGCCCGCGACCGCGCCCAGCTGGTCGTCTTCGCCTACGAGTCCGGGCTGGTCGAAGCGCGCGGGCCCGCCGGGACCCGCCGACCCGCCGGACAGGAGTGACCGGTTCCGCCGCCATGGGCGCGGGCCACTGTGGAGAGGGGGGCGGTCAGGAGATATCTTGATGTCAAGCAATGTTGCAGACGTGGAGCGGAGCACCCGGTGACTGACTCGACCATCATCTATACGCACACCGACGAGGCCCCTGCCCTGGCGACGTACTCGTTCCTGCCGGTCATCGAGGCGTACGCCTCGACCGCGGGGGTCACGGTGGAGCGCCGCGACATCTCGCTGGCGGGACGGATCATCGCCGGCTTCCCGGAGCGTCTCAAGGCCGATCAGCGTATCGATGACGCGCTCGCCGAGCTCGGTGAGCTGGCCAGGACTCCCGGCGCGAACATCATCAAGCTGCCCAACATCTCGGCCTCGATCCCGCAGCTGAAGGCCGCGATCGCCGAGCTCCAGGAGCAGGGCTACGCGCTTCCCGACTACCCGGACGACCCCCGGACCGACGAGGACAAGGACGTCCGCGCCCGGTACGACAAGGTCAAGGGCAGCGCCGTCAACCCCGTCCTGCGTGAGGGCAACTCCGACCGCCGCGCCCCCGCGTCGGTCAAGAACTACGCCAAGGCGCACCCGCACCGCATGGGAGCCTGGAGCGCCGACTCGAAGACGAACGTCGCCACCATGGGCGTCGACGACTTCCGTTCGACGGAGAAGTCCGTCGTCATCGGTGAGGCCGGATCGCTGCGCATCGAGCTCGCGGGTGACGACGGCACCACCACCGTCCTGCGTGAGTCCGTACCGGTCCTCGCGGGCGAGGTCGTGGACGCGGCCGTCATGCGCGTCGCCGCGCTGCGCGAGTTCTTCACCGCCCAGGTGGCGCGCGCCAAGGCCGAGGACGTCCTGTTCTCCGTGCACCTCAAGGCCACGATGATGAAGGTCTCCGACCCGATCATCTTCGGCCACGTGGTCCGCGCGTTCTTCCCGAACACCTTCGCCAAGTACGGCGACGTGCTCGCCGCGGCCGGCCTGACCCCGAACGACGGTCTCGGCGGCATCCTCAAGGGACTCGACTCCGTGGACGCCGGCGCCGAGATCAAGGCGTCCTTCGAGGCCGAGCTCGCCGAGGGCCCGGCCCTGGCCATGGTCGACTCCGACAAGGGCATCACCAACCTGCACGTGCCGAGCGACGTCATCGTCGACGCCTCGATGCCGGCCATGATCCGTACCTCCGGCCACATGTGGGGCCCGGACGGCGACGAGGCCGACACCATCGCCGTCCTCCCGGACAGCAGCTACGCCGGTGTCTACCAGGTCGTCATCGACGACTGCCGCGCCAACGGCGCCTTCGACCCGTCGACCATGGGCTCCGTGCCCAACGTCGGTCTGATGGCGCAGAAGGCCGAGGAGTACGGCAGCCACGACAAGACCTTCGAGGTCCCCACCACCGGCACCGTGCGGGTCGTCGACGGCAAGGGCGACGTCCTCCTGGAGCAGGCCGTCGGCGCCGGCGACATCTTCCGGATGTGCCAGACCAAGGACCTGCCCATCCAGGACTGGGTCAAGCTCGCCGTCACCCGCGCCCGCGCGACCGGCAACCCGGCCGTGTTCTGGCTCGACGAGGGCCGCGCGCACGACGCCAACCTCATCGCCAAGGTGAAGACCTACCTGGCCGAGCACGACACCGACGGCCTGGACATCTCCATCCGTACGCCGGAGGAGGCCACGGCGTTCTCCCTGGAGCGCATCCGGCGCGGCGAGGACACCATCTCGGTCACCGGCAACGTGCTGCGCGACTACCTGACCGACCTGTTCCCCATCCTCGAGCTGGGCACCAGCGCGAAGATGCTCTCCGTCGTCCCGCTGATGAACGGCGGCGGACTGTTCGAGACGGGCGCCGGCGGCTCCGCCCCCAAGCACGTCCAGCAGCTGGTCAAGGAGGACTACCTGCGCTGGGACAGCCTGGGTGAGTTCCTCGCCCTCGCGGTCAGCTTCGAGCACCTGGCCACGACCACGGACAACGCGCGCGCCAAGGTGCTCGCCGACACCCTGGACAAGGCCACGGGCACCTTCCTCAACGAGGACAAGTCCCCGAGCCGCAAGCTCGGCGGCATCGACAACCGCGGCAGCCACTTCTACCTGGCGCTCTACTGGGCCCAGGAGCTGGCGCGGCAGACCGCCGACGCCGCGCTCGCCGAGGCGTTCGGACCGCTCGCCAAGACGCTGTCCGAGCAGGAGCAGACCATCATCGGCGAGCTGGCCGCCGTCCAGGGCAAGCCCGCCGACATCGGCGGCTACTACCAGCCCGACCCGGCGAAGGCGGAGGCCGTCATGCGTCCCTCGGCCACCTTCAACAAGGCCATCGCGACCCTGGGCTGATCTCCCCGGCAGCGGGCCACGGCCGCGCGCCGTACGCACGACCGCCCCGGCAGGCACCCGCCCGCCGGGGCGGTCGTGCGTGGTCAGGGCAGGGGTGCGGGGAGGGTGGACGAAGGCGGGCGGAGACACCCTCGGGCCGCACGAGGCGACAGGGAGCTGTCCGCGATGACGCACAGGTCGGATGAGGTGTCCCGGACCGTCGGCTCCGTGCCCACCCCGGTCCTCTCCACCGGGCCGGGCCCCGGGCACCGGGACGGAGACGGCCGGCTGCCCTCGCGGGCGCGCTGCTCCTCGGCGCGGCGCTGGCCGGATGCGGATGGCGGGGCGACCCCGCGGCGGGCGCGGTCGTCGACGGCCGCGCCGGCGCCTCGCGGCCCGGCGCCTGCTCGTATCCTCGGCGCATGACGTCAGGCACCACCGGCAGCGGCCCGGACCACGTCACGCTCCGCCGGATCCTCGCCCACGACGAGGACGGCGTCCTGCGCCTCCTGATCGCCCCCGCGGGGCAGGACCTCGCGGTCCACGGCGTGATCATCGGCGACGAAGGGGCGGCACGCCCGCACGACGGGCGGATCGTGCTGGCGGCGGGGCTCCCGCCGGACCTGACGGCCGCCCCCGCCGCAGTGCGGGAAGCCGCCCGGCGCGGCGCCGCCGCGGTCGTGCTGCGGGAGGCCGAGGGAGGGACCGTACCGGCCGAGGCCCTGGTGGCCGCCGAGGAGTGCGGCATCGCGCTGCTCGCCCGCGCCGCATGGGCGGACTGGGGCGACACCCTCGCGCTGCTGCGCTCCGCGACCGCCTTCGCATCGGCCGGCCGCGGCGACCCCATGGCGGACTCCGCCGCCGGCGGAGGGCTCTCGGCTCTCGCCTCGGCCACCGCCCGTGACTGCCACGGCTCGATCACGGTGGAGGACACCCAGTTCCGCGTGCTCGCCCACTCCGCGACCGGCCCCGACGCGGACGGGGTGCGCCGGTCCACGATCCTGACCGGCCGGGTCCCCGACCGGCGCGTCGCCGAACTGCGCCGCAGCGGACTGCTGCGCGCCCTGTGGACCTCCGAGGCCGTCATCCACCGGCCCGCCGACGGCGAAAGCCCCGAACGCCTCGTCGTCGCCGTGCGCAGCGGCGGCGAGATGCTGGGATCGCTGTGGGCGGCCGCGGACGGCCGGCGGCTCGCGCCCGGCGCGGCCCAGGTGCTGCGCCGCGCCGCCGCCCTCGCGGTGCCCCACCTGCTGCGGCACCGGCTGCGCGAGAGCGGAACCGCGCGCCGCGAGGCGTACGCCCTGCGCGGGCTGCTGCACGGGGACGGGGACCGGCGCGCCCACCTGTGGTCGCTCGGCCTTCCGTCCGACACCCCGTACGCGGTCGTCGTCGCCGTACGCGGTGATGCCGAGGTCGCGGGGGCCGACCGCACCCTGGAGGTGCTCGCCGCCCAGGCCGCTGCCTCCCGGACCACGGCGCGCATCCTGCGCGAACAGGACCAGGTCGCCGTGCTGCTGCCCGTCACCGACCACGCCGCCGACCGGTGTGAGGCCCTCGCCCTGGCCCGCGAGCTCGACGCGCTGGCGGCCGGCATCCCGGACACGGCACCCGTCTGGATCGGCGCGGGACAGACCGTGCGGTCGGGGCTGGAGGCCTCGCTGTCGTACCGAAGGGCGCTGCTGGTCGTCCGCGCACTGCGCGAGCGGGAGGCCCGAGGGCGCGACCCGCGCCCCGTACGGCACGCGGGTCCCGGTGACGTGGAGACGACGATCGACGCCCTGCGCATGCTCGACGCGGTGCGCCCCGTGTGGGAGGCGGGCGCGGGACCCGTGCACGAGCTGATCCGCGCGGACCTCGCCGCGGGCGGTGACCTGGTGCGTTCCCTCGCGGCCTACCTGGAGACCGCCGGGGACGTCCCGGGGGCCGCCAGACGCCTGATGCTCCACCCGAACACCCTCCGGTACCGGCTGCGGAGGGTCCGTGAGCGCTTCGGCCTCGACCTCGACGACCCCGACACCCGGCTGGTCCTGGCTCTGGCGGTGCGACTGACCGGGGTGATATGAGGGGATTCGGGATGGTGTTCGTCCGGCCGGCCAGAAGACGGGTGCCGCTTCGTCCTGGACGACGAAGACGGGCGAGGGGCGCGGGGAGCAGCCTTTCCCCATCCGGACACACCGCTCGCGCACCCTTCGGCACAGCCCCACCGGAAAGAGTCCCCATGACATCTCCCAGCGACTTCTCCCCGGAACCCGCCGCCCTCTCCCCGGCACAGCGTGTCTCCGCCGTGCTGCGCGGGGCCGTCGACACCGGGCTCATCTCGGAGGGACAGCCGGTCGCCGGCTTTCTCGACACCGAGGGAATCCGCACCTCGGTCGCGAACCTCGACGCCGCCTTCGACCGTGCCCCCGACGTGCTCCACACCTTCGCCGTCAAGGCCGCCTCCCTGGTCCCCGTACTGCGGCTGCTCGCCGGGCTCGGGATGGGCTGCGAGGTGGCGAGCCCGGGAGAGCTGCGCATCGCGCTCGACGCCGGGGTCGCGCCCTCGCGGATCATCCTCGACTCGCCGGCGAAGACGCGGCAGGAGATCAGCGAGGCACTCGCCCTGGGGGTGGCGGTCAACGCCGACAACCTCGACGAACTGCGCCGCATCGACGAACTCCGCCCGGCGCACAGCGCGTCGGTCGTCGGACTGCGCGTCAACCCCCAGGTCGGAGGCGGCTCCATCGGGGCGATGAGCACCGCGACCGCGACATCGAAGTTCGGCGTGGCGCTGCGCGATCCGGGCGCGCGCGAGCGCGTCGTACGCGCCTTCACCGAACGCCCCTGGCTGACCCGCCTCCACGCCCACGTCGGCTCCCAGGGGTGCCCGCTCGAACTCATCGCGGAGGGCATCGCGGAGACGTACCGGCTGGCCGAGGAGATCAACCGGACGCTGGGCCGGCGGCAGATCACCAGCCTCGACATCGGCGGCGGACTGCCCGTCAACTTCGACGACGACGAGACGCGCCCGGCCTTCGCCGACCACACCCGGGCGCTCCTCACGGCCGTCCCGGACCTCTTCGACGGCCGCTACGCCCTCGTCACGGAGTTCGGCCGCTCCCTGCTCGCCAAGAACGGGTTCATCGGTGCACGCGTCGAGTACACCAAGGAAGCCGGCGGCCGGCGCATCGCCGTCACCCACGCGGGAGCGCAGACCGCCACGCGCACCGTCCTGATGCCCGACGCGTGGCCGCTGCGGGTCGGAGCCTTCGACGCCTACGGCGCCCCCCTGACCGGTACGCCGCTGCGCCAGGACATCGCGGGACCGTGCTGCTTCGCGGGTGACGTCGTCGCCCACGGCCGGGAACTGCCGGAACTCGCGGAGGGGGATCTCGTCGTCCTGTACGACACGGGCGCCTACTACTTCTCGACGCACTGGGCGTACAACAGCCTGCCCCGGCCCGGGGTCCACGGCTTCACGGCCGAAGGGAACGGCGGCGTACGGCTGACGACGGTGCGCACACCCCAGACGCTCGACGAGATCGCGGCGGAGAGCGGCCTCGCCCACGCGGACGCGCTGGTCGCCCTCGGTGCTGGGGCCGGGCCTACGGCACCCGCGCGGTCCACTCCTCCGTGGCGAACTTCGTCCGCACCAGCTCCTCGGCCCGGGCCAGTTCCTCCGTCGTGACCGCGCCGGTGGTCAGCCCGTAGCGGTCGCGGAAGGAGGCGATCATGTTCTCGATCACCTGCTCCCGGGCGAGGCCCGTCTGGCGGCGGAGCGGGTCGACGCGCTTCCTGGCGCTGGTGGTGCCCTTGTCCGACATCTTCTCCTTGCCGATGCGGAGGACCTCCAGCATCTTGTCGGCGTCGATGTCGTAGGACATGGTCACGTGGTGCAGGACGGCTCCGGGGCCGCCGTCGGGGCCGACCATGCGCTTCTGGGCGGCGCCCGCGATCTTTCCGGCGTCGGTGGCGATGTCGTTGAGGGGCTGGTACCAGGCCCTGATCCCCATGTCACCCAGCGCGCCCAGGACCCAGTCGTCGAGGTAGGCGTAGCTGTCGGCGAAGGAGAGACCCGAGACCAGTGACTCCGGCACGGACAGCGAGTACGTGATGGTACTCATGGGTTCCACGAACATGGCCCCGCCACCGGAGACGCGCCGGACCACCGACATGCCGTGCTTCGCCACCCCTTCGGGGTCCACCTCGTTCCGCAGCGACTGGAAGCTGCCGATGACCACGGCGGGCGAGGCCCATTCCCAGACGCGCAGCGTGGGGGCCCGCCGCCCGGCGGCCACCTCCGCGGTGAGCACCTCGTCCAGTGCCATGTGCAGGGCCGGGGCCTGCGGCTCCATGTGCACCAGCTGCCAGTCGTGGTCGCCCCACTCGGTCGCACCGGCCACAGCCCGCCGGACGGCGATGCCGATGCCCTCCGCGGTCAGGCCGAGCATGGCGGTCGACTCGGGCAGGGCTGCCGTGATCCGGGCCGCCAGCCCTGCGGCGTCAGTCGAGGAAGGGGCTCCCTCCAGGGCTCCGTTGATCGAGAGGATGGCCTCGTCGGGCTCCAGGAAGAAGTCACCGGCGACCCCGACGTGGCGAAGGACGCCCCCTTCGACGTCCAGGTCCACCACGACCAGCTTGCCGCCGGGCACCTTGTACTCACCATGCACGGCTTCGTTCCTCTCGACGGTTCGGTCCGGTTCCCCATGCTCGCCCGTGCCGAGCGGTTGCGCAGCCCCGCTGCGGCCGGAGCGGGGCCGGAAGGCGTGACGCGGACACGGCGCACCGCCTCACTCCCCGACCTTTCCGGCGGTGATCTGCTCACCACGCGTCGAGTCGACCACGATCGGCACGCCGTCGGGGACCTCCCCGTCGAGATCGTCCAGGAGGTCCTCGAGCGGGGGGAGGTCACCGGGGCCGCGGACGTGCACGTACAGGGTCCTGGACCGTGCGTCGACGCTGGTGACCGTCGCGCCGGGCGTGTGCGCGAGCCATCGCTGCGCGGAGCTCTTGGTCCGTGCGGTCCAGGTGTTCAGCAGCACGGTGGCCACGGTGTTGGCGCCCAGGGGGAGGAGCACCGCGGTGAAGAGGAGACCGAGCATGACGTAGGCGCGGCGTGGCGCCCGCCGGCGGTCCTCGGCGGCCCGGGGGATGACGAGGACGGCGAAGACGACCATGCCCGCGAAGACCAGGGCGAGGAGGTTCGACACGAAGAGCACCAGCGCACCCAAGGCCAGCCACCACGCCGCCTGCCCCGCGCACACGCCGGTCACCACCAGCGGCGGTACCAGGGAGATCGCGATGGCCACTCCGGGCAGGACCGCGGCGACGTCCTTGCGTGCCAAGGCCACCGCGCCGGCGAACCCGGTGGCCAGAGCCGCGATGAGGTCGAGGAGTCCCGGCGAGGTCCGGCCGGAGATCTGGCTGTCGCTCAGCAGGTCGTAGGCGGGCGGCACCACGAGTGAGGCGACCGCGCCCACGAGGATGACCAGCAGACATCCGAGGGCCACGAAGGCGGCTGCCGAGCTGCGGCGCCGCTGTACCGCGCCGAGGGCGATCCCCATGATCGGTGTGGAGAGCGGAGCGATGATCATGGCGCCGATGACGGTGGCGGTGGAGTCGGTCAGGATCCCGCCCGCCGCGATGACCGAGGACAGCGTGAGCATGGTCCAGAAGGCCGACTGCTTGGCCTGGCTGTCTCCCGACGACAGGTCGAGGTCCTGCTGCAGGTCTTCCATGGAGCGGCGTTGACGGTCCGGCAGGACTCTGTCGCGAAGGTGGCCGAGCATGGAGTCAGTATCGGTACGGGAGCGGCGCCGCGACCGCTGGGACACGGCCGGCCGGCCGGTCGGCCGCGCTGCGGGGCGCGCGGAACCGGGCAGGGCGGACGGCCTCCCTGCCCCCGCCTCCCGCCCGGTCGGGCGCGTACGACCGGGGCACGGACGTACGGGAGATGCCGTCAGGACCCCAGGATGCGGGCCTTCTCCGCGGCGAACTCCTCCTCGGTGAGGACACCCTGGGTCCTCAGATCCGCGAGCTGGGTCAGCTGGGCGACGCGGTCCGTACCCGACGCCGGAGCGGCCGGGGGCGGGGCGGGCGCCTGAGCCGGGGGCATCTGCTGGGGCTGGTAGTCCGGCCGGCGCTGCATGTCGCGCCGCTCCACCCGGTTGGACACCGCGGTGGCGGTGCCCGAGATCACCGCGGTACGGGCGATCGTTCCCAGCAGGCCTGGGCGTCCGAATCGTCGTGGCATGGCTGGCCGTCTCCTTCGTCTCTGTTCAGTTGCCGTCGAGTGCGGCGATGGCCTCGACGACGGTGGCCCGTGGGATGCGCTCAAGCAGCACCATCTCGCCCGCGGATCCCCGCACGGCGGCGGCCAGCCGGCCGGCCCAGGTGTTCTCCCAGGCCACGACGAGTGCCGAGGACCGGGGCGCGAGGGTGTCGGACACGGTCCGGAGGTCTTCGTCGCTCAGCAGGTCGAACTGGACGTCCGAGACCTGCTGCAGGGTCTCGGCCACGCCCGGATCCGTGAGCTCCACGACGGTGACCGAGCTGTCGTCCGCCTTGGAGACGAACGCCAGGTCGAGGACGCGCACGGTCGCGTTCTGCTGCAGTTCGCGGAGTGCCGGGACGATCCCTCCGTCGAACCGGTTGCCCTCGAAGGCGATGACGGCGACATCCACCGGGCCGACGGTGTCGGGATTGAGACCACTGGGCACGAGCGGGCCGCCTTCCAGGAAACGTCACAAATGAGGAGATGGTGGCTCACAGCGTGCCGCACGGTGAGCGTCGGACGTGGTTGCCTCGCCGATGGCCCCGGCTTCCCCGATGTCCCCGGCGTCCCCGGCGTCCCCGGCGTCCCCGGCGTCCCCGGCGTCCCTGGCGTCCCCGGCGGCCCGGAGCGGTCGGCTGCCGGGTCCGGGAGGGCGGACCGTGGCGCGGAGTGCCGAGCCATGACTCCGTATACGAACGGGAGCGGATTCCCGGGGGCCCGGCCCGGACGCAGGTCCGAAGTGGGTGGGACCTGGGCGGATGACGCCCCGTCGGTGCCGCTCCGTTATCTGATCGTCAGGTAAATCCTGTCCGCTATGTGGGCAGAGCCCTTGCCTTGCGGACTGTATGCGAAATACGGTCTGCGATATTCCTTGATCACCCCTTGGCGGGAGGTAGGCCCCCGTGCGCCGAAAAGCGGTCGCCCTGGTGGCGGTTCTGTTGGTGTCCCTCACCTCGGGCTGCGCGTCGTTGCAGTCCTCGGCGACCCGCGTCGGTGGTGTGCGCATGACCGATGACCGGTCCGTACGCGACGGCGGGACACTCACCGTCGCCCTCAACTCGGATCCGGACAAACTGGATCCCAGCCTCGCCCAGACCCTCGTGGGCCGCACGGTCTTCGCGGGCATGTGCGAGAAGCTCTACGACATCGACGAGGACGGCACCCTCGTGCCGCAGCTCGCCGCGTCGCTCCCCACCACCTCGGCCGACGGCCGTACGGTCACGATCCAGGTGCGCCCCGGGCTGAAGTTCAGCGACGGGACCCGGATGGACGCCGAGGCCGTCGTCACCTCGCTGCTGCGCCACCGGGACCTGCCCGGATCCGCGCGCGGCACCGAGCTGGCCCCGGTCAGCGAGGCCGAGGCCACCGGACCGCTCACGGTCCGCCTGACGCTCGACCACGCGTACGTCCCGCTCACCGGCGTGCTCGCCGACCGGGCCGGGATGGTGATGTCGCCGGCCGCGCTCAAGAAGTACGGGAAGAACTTCACGAACCACCCCTCCTGCGTCGGCCCCTTCCGCTTCGTGGAGCGCGTCGGCGGCGACCGGATCGTGCTCCGGAAGGACCCCAACTACTACGACGCCGGCAAGGTCCACCTGGACGGCGTGGTCTACAAGCCGATACCCGACGGCAACGTCAGGCTCGCCAACCTGCGCTCCGGAGACCTCCAGGTCGGCGACCAGATGGCGCCCGTCGACGTACAGAGCGCACTGACCGAGCCGAAGCTCCAGCTCTTCAACTCGCCCTCGCTCGGCTACCAGGGCATCGGGATCAACGTCGGCAACGTCAAGGGCCTCGGACAGAAGCCCGGGAAGATCGACACGCCGCTCGGCCGGGACGCCCGCGTCCGCGAGGCCTTCGAGCTGGCCATCGACCGCGACCTGCTCAACGAGGTCGTCTTCCAGGGCATGTACGAGCCGGCCTGCGGCCCCATCTCCCCGCAGTCCGCCATCGCCCCCGGACCCGCGCCGGAGGACTGCCCCCGGCGTGACGTCGACCGGGCGAGGAAGCTGCTGAAGGAGGCCGGGGTGAAGACGCCGGTGAAGATCGAGCTGAAGACGTCCACCACCCCGGAGCAGGGGCGGGTCGGCCAGGTGCTCCAGGCCATGGTCAAGGAGGCCGGCTTCGAGCTGTCGCTGCGCCCCACCGAGTACGCGACCATGCTCGCGGAGACCGACGGCGGCGACTACGACGTCTTCACCAGCGGCTGGTCCGGCCGGCTCGACCCGGACGGCAACGTCTCCAACTTCCTCAAGACCGCCGGCGCGATGAACGCCTACGGCCTCGGGGATCCGGCGATCGACAAGCTGATCGCCGACGGCCGCAGCGCCGCGGACCCCGACCGGCGCACCCGGATCTACGACGAACTCACCCGGCGCGTCCAGGACGCCCACGCGCTGATCTACCTCTACCGACAGAAGAACTACGTCGTCGCCGGCGAGGACGTCGCCGGCATCCACGTCTACGGCGACGGACTGGTCCGGGTCAAGAACGCGGGGTACACCCGATGACGAAGTACCTGCTGACGCGGATGCGTCAGTCCCTCATCACACTCTTCCTCGTCAGCGTCGTCGTCTTCGCCGGCATCCGGGCGCTGCCCGGCGACCCGGCGCTCGCGCTGGCCGGTGAGGAGCGCAGCCCCGAGGCCCTCGCCGCGATCCGTGAGAGCTACGGGCTGAACGACAACGTGGTCGTCCAGTACGCACGGTTCATCGGGCACGCCCTCACCGGCGACCTGGGCACCTCCTCCCGTACCGGCCTCCCCGTGGCCGACGCGATCGGACAGGCCCTGCCCGTCACCCTGGAGCTGGCCGCCCTCTCCCTGCTCCTCGCGATCGTCGTCGGCATCGGCGCCGGTGTGGTCGCCGCCGTGCGGCGCGGGAAGCCGGAGGAGTGGCTCGCCAACGCCATCGCGCTGATCGGCCTCTCCATCCCGACCTTCTGGCTCGGCATCGTGCTCGTCCTCGGATTCGCCATCGCGATCCCGGTGTTCGCCGCATCCGGATACGTGCCCTTCGGCACCGACCCCGTCGACAACCTGCGCCGCATGGTGCTGCCCGCCATCGTGCTCGGCTCCGGCCTGGCCGCCGTCGTGATGCGGCAGACCCGGGCCGCGATGCTCGACT
This sequence comes from Streptomyces sp. NPDC102402, assembly GCF_044765765.1. Classification (NCBI taxonomy): domain Bacteria; kingdom Bacillati; phylum Actinomycetota; class Actinomycetes; order Kitasatosporales; family Streptomycetaceae; genus Streptomyces; species Streptomyces sp. NPDC102402. The sequence continues at coordinate 213,171 of NZ_JBIWKR010000005.1, read as the reverse complement.
CGCTCTCGGCCGACTACGTACGGACCGCCCGGGCCAAGGGCCTGTCCAGGGGCTCCGTCATCGGCGGGCACGCGCTGCGCAACTCGCTGGTCACCGTCGTGACCGTGCTCGGCCTCCAGTTGGGACACCTGATCTCCGGCGCCGTCGTCACGGAGCAGATCTTCGTCCTCCCCGGCTTCGGCAAGCTCACCATCGACGCCGTCTTCACCCGCGACTACGCGACACTCCAGGCCGTGGTGCTCTGCACCTCCGCCGCCTACATCCTCATCAACCTGCTGGTCGACGTGGTCTATTCGGTCATCGACCCGCGCATCCGGCTCGGAGGTGCCCGGTGACCACCGCGACCACAGCGCTCCCCACCCCACCCGCGACGAGCAGGCGGAAATCCGGCGGCGGCAGACTGCGCGCCCTGCGCGGGAACCGGCTCGCGCTCACCGGCGGGATCATCGCCGCCGTCTTCGTCCTCGCCGCCCTGCTCGCACCGCTCATCGCCCCGTACGACCCGGCGCAGCCGGACTTCGGGAACGTGCTGGCAGAGCCCAGTGCCGCGCACTGGCTCGGTACGGACGACCTCGGCCGCGACCAGCTCTCCCGCATCGTCCACGGCGCCCGCGCGTCCATGCAGGTGGGCCTCGTCGCCGTCGTGCTGGCCTTCCTCGTCGGCGTACCGCTGGGGCTGCTCGCCGGGTACTACGGCCGGTTCGCCGACACCGCCGTCTCCCGTCTCACCGACACCATGCTGGCGTTCCCGTTCCTGGTGCTCGCCGTGGGACTGGCCGCGATCCTCGGTCCGTCGCTCACCAACGCGACCATCGCGATCGGCATCTCGCAGATCCCGGCCGTCATCCGGATCACCCGGGCCGAGACGCTGCGGCTCAAGCACGTCGACTACGTCGCCGCCGCCGTCGCCAACGGGGGCGGCGACGGCACCGTCCTCTTCCGGCACATCCTGCCCAACGCCACCTCCGCGCTGATCGTCCAGGCGACCGTGGGCATCCCCGCCGCGATCATCGGCGAGGCGCTGCTGAGCTTCCTCGGCCTCGGCGTCCAGCCGCCGAACCCCTCGCTCGGTGTGATGCTCTCCGGCGCCCAGTCCTTCCTGGCGCCCGCGCCCTGGCTCGCCGTCTTCCCCGGCCTCGCGATCGTCGCGGCGACGCTGGCCTTCAACCTGCTCGGCGACGGCCTGCGTGACGTCCTGGACCCCCGAGGAGCCACCCGATGACCGAGACCGTCCTCGAACCCGTACGGAAGACGTCGGCCGAACCCGCGCTCAGCGTGCGCGACCTGTCGGTCTCCTTCCACTCCGACACCCGCACCGTGCACGCCGTGGACGGGGTCTCCTACGACCTGGCGCCGGGCGAAGTGCTCGCCGTCGTGGGGGAGTCGGGGTGCGGCAAGTCCGTCACCTCGATGGCGGCCATGGGCCTGCTCCCGGCGACCGCCCGGATCGGCGGCTCGATCAGGCTGGGCGGGAAGGAACTGGTCGGCGCGTCCGAGAAGGAGTTCCAGCAGGTCCGCGGCAAGGACATCGCGATGATCTTCCAGGAGCCGATGACCTCGCTGAACCCCGTCCTCACCGTCGGCCGCCAGATAGGCGAGGTGCTCCGCAGGCACCAGGGTCTGAGCCGCAAGGATGCCAGGGCGCGCGCGGTCGAGCTCCTCGAGCTCGTCGGCATCCCCGCGCCCGCCCGGCGCGTCGAGGAGTACCCGCATCAGCTCTCCGGCGGCATGCGGCAGCGGGTCATGATCGCCATCGCGGTGGCCTGCGACCCGGCCGTCCTCATCGCCGACGAACCGACGACCGCGCTGGACGTCACCGTCCAGGCGGGCATCCTCGAAGTCCTCCAGTCCCTGCGCGAACGCCTCGGCACCGCCATCGTCCTGGTCACCCACGACCTCGGTGTCGTCGCCGACGCGGCCGACCGGGTGCTCGTCATGTACGCCGGCCGGGCGGTCGAACAGGCCCCGGTGCACGATCTCTTCGCCTCCGGCCGCCACCCGTACACCCGTGGCCTGCTCGGTGCCGTGCTGCGGCCCGGCGGCGAGGGGAAACGGCGGCTGCCCGAGATCCCGGGCCTGGTACCCAGCCTGGACAGCCAGCCCGACGCCTGTACGTTCGCGCCGCGATGCTCCCGTGCCGACGACACCTGCGCGGGCAGCCGCCCCGGCTTCCGCGCCATCGACCGGGAGGCCGGAGCAGACGCTCCGCACCGGGCCGCCTGCTGGCACCCGTACGCGGAAGGCGAGGCCGACGGCCCGTACCCGCCGGACGGTGCCGGGGCCGCGCCGGCCACAGCTGGCGAAACCACCGATTCCCCCGAGCAGCCCGAGCAGCCCGAGCAGCCCGAGGACACCGAGGCGCGACCCGACCAGGAGGCCGGAAAGTGACCACCGCACAGGCCGTCCCCGCCCCGCGCGAGGCCGACGGCACGGAGGACGCCACGCACCCCCCGGTGCTGGAGATCAGCGGCATGGAACGGCACTTCGGTGCCTCCGGCGGCGGGACCGTCCGGGCCGTCGACGGTGTCTCGATCACCATCGGCCGCGGCGAGGTCGTCGGACTCGTCGGCGAGTCGGGCAGCGGCAAGTCGACCGTCGGCAGGTGCGCGGTGCGCCTCGACGAGCCCACCGCCGGCACCGTCCACATCAACGGCACCGACGTCAGCCACCTCTCCCGCCGCGCGCTGCGCCCCCTGCGCAAGGACTTCCACCTGGTCTTCCAGGACCCCTCGTCCTCGCTCGACCCGCGGATGACCGTCGGCCAGATCATCGCCGAGCCCATCCGGCTCCACGGCCGTGCCCGCGGAGCGGCCGTACGGGAGCGGGTCGAGCAGCTGCTCGGCCAGGTCGGCCTGCGCCCCGAGCACGCCGACCGGCACCCCCACGAGCTCTCCGGCGGGCAGCGCCAGCGGATCTCGATCGCCCGCGCCCTGTCCTGCGACCCCGACCTCGTCGTCGCCGACGAACCGACCTCGGCGCTCGACGTCTCGGTCCAGGCGTCCGTGCTCAACCTGATGGCCGACCTGCAGCGCGACCGGGGCTTCGGCTGCCTGTTCATCACCCACGACCTGGCGGCCGTCGAATTCCTCGCCGACCGGATCGCCGTGATGTACCTCGGACAGATCGTCGAACAGGCCCCGACCGCGGAGCTGTTCGCCGCCCCGAAGCACCCCTACACCCAGGCTCTGCTCTCCGCGGCCCCGGTCCCCGACCCGGTGGCCCAGCGCTCCCGCGAACGCATCGTCCTGCACGGCGAGCTGCCCAGCCCCCTCGATCCTCCGGCAGGCTGCCGCTTCCACACCCGCTGCCCGCTCGCCGTCGACCGCTGCAGGACCGAGATCCCCGCACTGCGGGAGATCCCCGGCGGGCGGCAGGTCTCCTGCCACCTCGTCACCGACGACGGCACCGCACCCGACGCGGCCGCCTGACCCGCCCGTACAGGGCCCCGTCGCCCGTACGTACGATCCGCGAACGCACCCACCCCCGCCTTCAGCACGCCGCAGCAAGGAGCCGTACCGTGTTCACCACCCGCCCCACCCTCCAGGGCACCTTCGGCATGGTGTCGTCGACCCACTGGCTCGCCTCGCAGTCCGCGATGGCCGTCCTGGAGGACGGAGGCAACGCCTACGACGCGGCTGTGGCCGCCGGATTCGTCCTGCACGTCGTCGAGCCGCACCTCAACGGCCCGGCCGGCGAGGTCCCGATGATCCTCGCGCCCAAGGACGGCGAGGTGCAGGTGCTGTGCGGCCAGGGACCCGCCCCCGCGGGCGCCTCCGCCGCGCACTACCGCTCACTCGGACTCGACCTGGTCCCCGGCACGGGACCGCTCGCGGCCGCCGTACCGGGCGCCTTCGACGCCTGGATGCTCCTGCTGCGCGACCACGGCACCAAGACCCTCGCGGAGGTCCTGCGCTACGCCGTCGGCTACGCCGAGGACGGCCACGCCCCCGTCGAGCGCGTCGGGCAGACCGTGGAGACCGTCCGCGAACTCTTCGAGACCGAGTGGCCGACCTCCGCCGAGGTCTACCTCCCCGGCGGCACGGCGCCCGAACCGGGCAAGCTCTTCCGCAACCCGGCCCTCGCCGCCACCTGGCGCCGGCTGGTGGCGGAGGCCGAGGAGACGGGCGGTCAGGACCGTGTCGCCCAGATCGACGCCGCCCGCGCCGTCTGGCGCACCGGCTTCATCGCCGAGGCCCTGGTCCGCCAGGCGGCCGTCCCCACCATGGACACCAGCGGGACCCGCCACACCGGCACCCTCACCGCCGCCGACCTGGCCGGCTGGTCCGCGACGTACGAGGCGCCCGCCACCTACGACTGGAACGGCTGGACACTCGCGAAGGCCGCGGGATGGAGCCAGGGCCCGGCCTTCCTCCAGCAGCTCGCCCTCCTCCCGGACGAGCTCCCGGCGTACGGCTCCGCGGACTACGTCCACCTGCTCATCGAGGGCTGCAAGCTCGCGATGGCCGACCGAGAGGCCTGGTACGGCGACGCCACCGGCGTGCCGCTCGACGCCCTGCTCTCCCGGCCGTACAACGACGAGCGCCGCGCCCTGATCAAGGACACCGCCTCCCTGGAGCTGCGCCCCGGCAGCCCCGAGGGCCGCACCCCGGCTCTCAGCGCGCACGCCCACGCCGTGGGCTCCGGCGAGCCCGGCTTCGACGCCATGGGCATACCCGCGGCCGGAGCGGGCGAGCCGACGGTGGCCAAGGACGGTGCGACCCGCGGGGACACCTGCCACCTCGACATCGTCGACCGCTGGGGCAACATGGTCGCCGCCACCCCCAGCGGTGGCTGGCTCCAGTCCAACCCGGTCGTGCCCGAACTGGGCTTCCCGCTAGGCACCCGCCTGCAGATGGCCTGGCTCGACGAGGGCCTGCCGAACACCCTGACCCCGGGCCGCCGTCCACGCACCACGCTCACCCCCTCCCTCGCCCTGCGCGACGGTGTCCCCGTGATGGCGTTCGGCACGCCCGGAGGCGACCAGCAGGACCAGTGGCAGCTGCACTTCTTCCTCGCCGTCGCACTGCGTGACGAGGTGCGCGGCGGCCTCGACCTCCAGGGCGCCATCGACGCCCCGAACTGGCACAACGACAGCTTCCCCGGCTCGTTCTTCCCGCGCGGGATGCGCCCGGGCAGCGTCACCGTCGAGGAGCGAATGGACCCGGAGGTGGTCGGGGAGCTGCGCCGCCGAGGCCACGACGTCACCGTCGGGGACCCGTGGTCCGAGGGCCGCCTCTGCGCGGTCGCCAGGGACCCGGAGACCGGTGTGCTGTCCGCCGCCGCCAACCCGCGCGGGATGCAGGGGTACGCCGTCGGCCGCTGACCACCTGCCCGGAGCGCACCCGGCGGACCGTGCTTAGCTGGAGTCATGATCGATGACTTTCTGTACGGGACCGCCGGGGCGACGGCCGAGGTGGAGGCGGTGGTCCGGGCAGCGGCCGCCGCCGAGATCCTGCCGCGCTACCGGCAGCTGGCCGCGCACGAGATCGTCGAGAAGAGCGGGCCGCACGACCTGGTCACGGCGGCGGACCGGCTGGCCGAGGAGCACCTGGCCCGGTCCCTGACGCGGCTGCTCCCCGGCTCCGTCGTCGTCGGAGAGGAGTCCGTCCACGCCGACCCCTCGGTCTACGACGCACTCGGTGGCGACGCCCCCGTGTGGATCGTCGATCCGGTCGACGGCACCCGCCAGTTCGTCCACGGCGAGCCGGGCTTCTGCACCCTGGTGGCCCTCGCCCGGCACGGCGAGGTGTACGCCTCATGGACGTACGCCCCCGTCCTGGACGAGATGGCAGTCGCGGTGCGGGGCCGGGGAGCCACGCTCAACGGCAGGCCCGTGCGCAGCGGTTCGCCCTCGCCCGGTGCCGTGCTCAAGGTGGCCATGTCCCACCCCGACTACACCTCCGACGCCCAGAAGCGCGCCCTGCTCGGCCTCCGTACCGACGGCATCGACGCCCGCGCGTGCGGTTCGGCCGGTCTCGAGTACCTCGCCGTCGCGTGCGGCGCGCAGGACGCGGTCGCCTTCAACTGGGAGCTCGCCTGGGACCACGCGGCGGGGCTGCTCCTCGTCACCGAGGCGGGGGGCACCGAGTCGACGCTCTCCGGTGTGCCGTACCGCATCACCGGCGGGAACGACCTGCCGTTCACCGCGGCCAGGGACCGGGCGACGGCGGACCGTGTCCTCCGGGCGCTGAGGGGCGGCCCGGACGCCGGTTGATCAGCCTGCCTCCAGCACGGCCTCGACGTCGCGGACGACGCCTGCCGCCGTCTCCACAGCGGACGCGTCCAGGCCGCGCAGGGCGGCGGAGATCCGGTCCGCGAAGTCCGCCGGCGTGTCAGGCAGGGCGGCCGCCGAGGCGAGCGCGCCCTTCTCGTTGAGGCACCAGGCGCGGTGGTGGGCGTGCAGTGCCTGGGCGAGGACCCCGAAGGCCTTCGACAGGCAGAGGGCGACATGGAGCGTGTCCCCGGACGGGGCCGACTTGCGGGCCGAGGCCACGGAGAAGCCCGCCTCCCACACCGCACCGGTCAGGGCGCGGCGCAGCGGCTCGGGGTAGACGCGCGTCGCCTCCTGAAGAGGCGCCAGCACACCGCGCGGATCCTGGAGGATCCGCGCGAGGGCGACCTCGCCCACGTAGCAGGGGGACCAGAAGCCCAGCGGGTGACCGGGCTGGACCCCCACCTCGAAGCGGCCCTCCCGGCAGTCCGACCACACGGACTCCACCCGGTCCAGATCACGCAGGATCCAGTCGACGGCCACGCCGTCCACCGTCAGCCACGCCCCTCCGTTCACCCAGGGGCCCCAGCCGCCGGGGCCCGCCACCTCGACCGGCGCCCCCTGGGCCTCGGACGCCAGGGCGGTGAGCGCCGCCAGGTCCGGGGTGCCGCGGTAGTAGAGGCCCAGATCCCAGTCGGAGTCCGGGCGGTGCGTGCCGCGGGCCCGGCTTCCGCCCAGGACGACGGCCTCCATACCGGACACCCGGGCGAGCCGGGAGGCCATCGCGGCGACAGCGGGGGTGGGTTCGCACGTGGGGTTCATCGGGCGTGAGGCTACCCGGAGGACCGTTGCCGGTGCGCGTGAATATCCTGGGTACCCCGGCCACCGGCTGACAAAGGAGTCCGAAGGTGCCATCGATGCTTGACGCCGTCGTCGTGGGGGCCGGCCCCAACGGGCTGACGGCCGCGGCCGAGCTGGCCCGTCGCGGATTCGCCGTAGAGGTGTTCGAGGCGGGGGAGACCGTCGGGGGAGGTGCCCGGACCGAGGAGCTGACCCTTCCCGGCTTCCGCCACGACCCGTGTTCCGCCGTGCACCCGCTGGGCATCGGATCCCCGGCCTTCAGAGCGATGCCGCTCGCCCGGCACGGCCTCGAATGGCTCCAGGCGCCGCTGTCCCTCGCCCACCCGTTCCCGGACGGCTCCGCGGCGGTGCTCACCCGGTCCGTCGGGGAGAGCGCCATGTCGCTGGGCTCCGCGGATGCGGGCGCCTACCGCAGACTCGTCGCCCCCTTCACCGGCCACTGGGACACCCTCGCCGCCGACTTCCTGCGCACCCCCTGGGACGGCCTGCCCCGGGACCCGTACCGCTGGGCGCGGTTCGGACTCGACGCGGTGCAGCCCGCCACCCTGCTCTCCCGGCGGTTCCAGGGAGCGAAGGCACGCGCCCTGATCGCCGGTCTCGCCGGGCACGCCATCGCCCCGGCGAGCGGCTTCGCCACCGGAGGGATCGCCCTGCTCTTCGCGCTCGCGGCGCACGAGAACGGCTGGCCCGTGCCACGCGGTGGTTCGCAGGCGATCTCGGACGCCCTCGCCTCCTTCCTGCGTGAGCAGGGCGGTGTGATCCGCACCGGCATCGAGGTCAGGCGTCTCGACGAACTCCCGCCGGCCCGCGCCTACGTCTTCGACACCTCGCCGACCGCGCTCGCCCGGATCGCCGGTCTCGGCGACGCCTACGGCAGCTACCGCTACGGCCCCTCCTGCTTCAAGATCGACTACGCGTTGTCGGGCCCCGTGCCCTGGACGGCGCAGGAGGCCCGGCGGGCGGGCACGGTCCACATCGGCCCCACCGCCGCCGAGATCGACGCGTCCCTCCGCGCCGCGGTGGCGGGCCGCGACCCGAGCGTCCCCTTCCTGATCACCGCGCAGCCCAGCGTCGTCGATCCGAGCCGCGCCCCCGAAGGCCGCCACGTCTTCTGGGTGTACGGGCACGTCCCGGCCGGCTGGGAGGGCGACGCCACCGAGGTCATCGAGCGCCAACTGGAGCGCTTCGCCCCGGGGTTCCGCGATCTCGTCCTGGCCCGCGCCGTCGCGGGACCGCCCGGGCTCGCCGCCCGGAACGCCAACTACGTCGGCGGTGACATCGCCACCGGGGCGTTCGCCGGACTCCAGACGGTGCTCCGGCCCAAGCTGGCCCGCGTGCCGTACGCCACCGCGCACCCCGCGGTCTTCCTCTGTTCCTCGGCCACCCCGCCCGGTCCGGGCGTGCACGGCATGTCGGGACACCACGCCGCGAAGGCGGTGTGGCGGCGGCTGAGAGCGCGGTGAGAGGTGGGGAGTCCGGACGGCGGGGCCCGCACCGCCCTACGCCCGCCGGGCGAGCGGGCGAAGGTGCCGGCGCCGGCGAGTACCACGGCGGCGGCGTCCGGCTCGACCCGCGGACAGGTATGTCCGGCTCCTCGCTCCGGCCCCTGCCGAGGTTCCTGTGCCTGCCGTGCCGTGTGCGGTCCTCAGGCGGTGGAGCGCTGCACGAAGGCCAGAGCGGTGGCCGCGACCTCGCGCCAGCCGCTGTCGATCGTCAGCGCGTGCCCACGGCCGGCCAGTTCAGTGATCTCGGTGACGGCGGACGCGTTGCGCAGCTGCTTCTTGTACGAGGCGTTGGCGATGGCCCAGGGAACGGTGTTGTCCTTCTCCCCGGAGATGATCAGCAGTGGTCCTCGCCCGGGGTGGGTCGTGTCGACCTTCACCTCGGTCCAGGGGTTGATGTTCGCGACGGCTGCCTGGAAGAGCGGCTCCCCGGGGGCCGGGACTGCGAAGGTCTCGTACAGCTCCTCGGCCTCCTCCTCGCTGACCGCGTTGGCGAAGGCGAACCGGAACTGGTCGTAGGTCAGGGGGACGGCCCGGTGGAAGTTGGCAGGGTTGGAGAGCACGGGCCGGGCGGCACGCAGGGAGGAGACCGGCAGGGGAAGCACCCCACGGAAGGGCGCCGGATCGATGGCCACGGTCGCTGCCGACAGGCCTCGGCCCGCGATCATCTGCGCTATGAGACCACCGAAGGAATGCCCGATCACCACGGGTCTGCGGTCCAGTGCGCCGATCAACCCGGCGACATGGTCAGCGACTTGTGCGACGCTCTTGCCCGCGAGGACCTCGGGGTGGGCGTTGGCCTCGGCGACCGTCCCAGGGTCGTCCGGCCAGCCGGCCGCCAGCGGAGCGAAGCCGGCCTCTTCGAAGACGGTGGCCCACCGGTCCCAGCTGCTGGGCAGCAGCCACAGGCCGTGCACGAAGACCACCGGGGTGCGGCCGGTGGCATTGATCTGCTCGACGCGTTCGAGGTCGCGCGATGCGGGCATGGCGTAGGTCCGTTCCATAGGTGAAGGTCGGAGTGGTGGAAGCTCGCACTTCCCCCTGTGCGGCGTCCAGGGCTCACGCTAGGGACGAGCGGCTCCCCAGGGGTGACTGATCGCGCACAGGTCTGTCCTGGTGGTGCGCACACATGGCTCTCCACCCCGAGCCGCACGCGGACTTCGGGGATGCGGGATCCGATGGCCGATAATGCGACTTCTCAGGGTTGGGGGAGCGACATGCTGCTGTTGGACACGAATGCCGTGCCTCGCGCCGATCGCGTGGAGGCGTTCCGTCACGCGCTGACCCACGCGTCCGTCCCCAACCACATCGCCCACGAGGAGCCGGAGACGGGGATCGAGGCACGAATGCACCTGTGGCGGGTCGGTGCGCTCGACCTGTTCACGTCCCACAACACCGGGTTCACGCTGACGCGTACCGCCCGGCACGTGCGGCAGGAGAGCCGGCCGATCGTGGCCGTCGCGTTGCAGAGCCGAGGGTGCGCTCGCGCCGAGATCGACGGTGAACAGGGGATCGTCGGCCCGGACGGCATCTGCCTGTTCAACGAGATGACACCGCGCGCGTTCGGATGGACGGGGCAGGGGGCGTCCCAGGCCCTGCTGATCGACTTCGACCGGCTGGGTCTGCCGATGGACGCCCTGCGCAACACCACCTTCCGGCTGAGGACGAGCCCGCTGCACGACCTGGTCCTGCACCATGTGAAAGCCCTGTGGCGGGACCCGGACGGATTCGCCGCCGACCCCGGCGCCCCGGCCCTGGCGAACGGAACCATCGAACTGGTGCGGGCCCTGCTGGTGTCGGCCTCGCACGACGGTGGGCCACTCACCCGGGAGATCATGGACGACACGCTCCTCACCCGGATGCTGGCGTACGCGCGCCGCCACCTCGCCGACCAGGGACTCGGCGCGGAACGGATCGCCGCCGAGCACCACATATCGGTGCGTCACCTCTACGAGGTCTTCCGGCGTGCGGGGATCAGCCTGGAGCAGTGGGTCATATCCGAGCGGCTGGAAGGGGCGCGGAACATGCTCGCCTCTCCGGGACCTGGCCGCCCCACCGTCGCCGCCGTCGCCCGGAGGTGGGGATTCGTGAACGCGGGCCATTTCACCCGCAGGTTCCGGACGGCCTACGGCCTGACCCCCGGTGAATGGCGCAGGTCGAACAGCTGACGGGCGACGGCAAGCCCGTGCCCGCGTGTCCGGACCGGTGCCGTCCCGCTCGACGGGTCAGCCACCCGTGCTGCTCCGGTTCCTCGACTGCCGCCACTCGCGGGGCGACAGGCCGTAGGCCTCCTTGAAGACCCGGCTGAAGTGGCTCGCGCTGGTGAAGCCCCAGCGATGGGCGATGGCCGCGACGGTCACCGATCTGTTCCTGGGGCGGGCGAGGTCCTTCCGGCACTGTTCGAGGCGGTTGACCCGGAGCCAGTCGCCGAGACCGATCCCCGACCGGGCCAGGATCGTGTAGAGATAACGCACCGATATGTGGTGGGCGCGGGCGATACGGGCCGCGCTCAGGTCGTGCTCGGCGAGATGGGCGCGCATGTACTGCGTGATCCGGTACTGCAGGGTGGACTCGAGCGGTTCCTGAGCGAGACGCGAGTCACCGGTACAGGTGGCGAGCACCGCCCGCAGCAGGTCGACGCCGGGCTGTTCCACGGCTCCGGTCTGCAGGGCGTCCATCCGCAGCCGGGTGTCGGCAAGGCGCGCGAAGTACGTCGACGCGAGATCGGCGACCGGGTGGTCCCGGCTCAGGCACACCGCCGTGACCTTGCTCAGGGCGGAGGCCGGCAGCGCCAGCTCCTGGCGGGGGATTCGGAAGTAGTACTGGTCGATCCCGCCCTCGTTCACCAGTGTGTACGGCTCGGTGGTGTCGTAGACCGCGAGGTCACCAGGGTGCAGCACCGCTTCCCGGCCGCCCTGCACCACCATGCTCGATCCGGAGACCTGAAGGCTGAGGAAGACGCTCGGTTCGAGGTCGTCGCGTACCAGTGCCGGCGTACGCCGGATGACGGTCGCGTTGGATCTCACCGAGCAGACGCTCATGGCTCCGACGTCGCTGATCGTGCCGACCGCCCGGATCCGCTCCTGCTGCGGATGGTGCTGGATGTCCACACGGACGACGCGATCCCAGATGAGGTCGCGTATGACCTCGGCCCTGTCGGCCGGTGGTATGCGGGTCGTGTCGAACGTGATGCTCATGTGTCCCCCTGGCCGGTGCCGTCGGCGGACCGCCGGCACCGGACGACTCCCTCCGTGAACCCTTACGGAAGCGCAGGTTAGCCAGGGAGCATCCCCTGGCTGAAGGCCTCCCGCACTGAGGGAGACGTCCTCCGCACGTTCGGAACAGAGCTCGCGCGGGAGAGGAACCGCTAGAGCGCCCCAGGCCCCCGCTCGCCCGTGCGGACCCGCACGGCCGTCTCCACGGGGAGTGCCCAGACCTTGCCGTCGCCGATCTTGCCGGTGCGGGCGGCGCGGACCACCGCCTCGATGACGGGCTCCGCGTCGGCGTCCTCGACGAGCACCTCTATCCGGATCTTGGGCACGAGGTCCACCCGGTACTCGGCGCCCCGGTACACCTCGGTGTGCCCGTGCTGGCGTCCGTATCCGCTGGCCTCCGTGACCGTCAGCCCGTTCACCCCGAGGTCCTGCAGAGCGGTCTTCACCTCGTCGAGGCGGTGCGGCTTCACGACCGCGGTGATGAGCTTCATGGGGCGGTGCTCCTGTTCTGGGACTGAATGGCCGGGTGGCCGGGGGACTGCGTGGCGGCATGGCCCAGGCCGCCGTGATCGTAGGCGCTCTCCGCGTGCACCGTCTGGTCCAGGCCCGTGAGCTCCTCCTCCTCGGAGGCCCGCACACCCATCAGCCGGTCGATCGCCTTGCCGATCCCGTACGTCACCAGGAACGTGTACGCGGCGACGGCGGCCACGGCGACGGCTTGCCGGACGAGCTGGCCCGCCCCGCCGCCGTAGAGGAGGCCCTCCGCGCCACCGGTCATCGTGGCCGTCGCGAACAGCCCGATGAGCAGTGTGCCGACGACACCTCCCACGAAGTGCACGCCGACCACGTCCAGGGAGTCGTCGTAGGCGAACCGGAACTTCCACGCGACGGCGTACGAGCAGACGACGCCGGCGACGAGGCCGACGACCGCCGCGCCGAGGACGCCGACGGTCCCGCAGGCGGGGGTGATCGCGACCAGGCCCGCGACCGCGCCGGAGGCCGCGCCGAAGGTGGTCGGGTGGCCGTCCCGTTTCTGTTCGACGAAGAGCCAGCCGAGCAGGCCGGTGCATCCGGCGACCAGGGTGTTGAGGACGGAGGCCGCGGCCAGACCGTTGGCGCCGAGCGCCGAGCCGCCGTTGAAGCCGAGCCAGCCGAACCAGAGGAGGCCGGCGCCGAGCACCACCATCGGCAGGTTGTGCGGCCGCATCGCGTCCTTCCTGAAGCCGATGCGGGGGCCGATGACCAGAGCGAGGGCGAGGCCGGACGCCCCGCACGTGATCTCCACGACCAGGCCGCCGGCGAAGTCCAGGGCGCCGAGCGAGTCCTTGATCCAGCCGCCGGGACCCCATACCCAGTGGGCGACGGGAACGTATACGAGCAGGGTCCACACCGGCACGAAGACCAGCCATGCCGCGAACTTCATGCGGTCCGCGATCGCTCCGCTGACCAGCGCCGCGGTGAGGATCGCGAAGGTGAGCTGGAAGGTGGTGAACAGCAGGGTGGGGACGCTGCCGGTGAGGTCGTCGGGACCGATGCCGACCATGCCCACCTGGTCCAGCCCGCCGATGAGACCGGCGAAGGTGTCGTCGCCGAAGGCCAGCGAGTAACCCGCGGCCAGCCAGACGACGGTGACCAGCGCGATCGACACGAAGCTCATCATCAGCATGTTCAGGACGCTCTTCGTGCGGACCATCCCGCCGTAGAACAGGGCCAGGCCCGGCGTCATCAGCAGCACGAGGGCGGTGGCGGCGAGGAGCCAGGCGGTGTCGCCGGTGTCGAGGCCTTCCGAGGCCAGGGTCACGGGGGTCAAGAGAGAGGTCCCTCCTCGGGGCGGCGTGGGGTCCGGCCCGAAGAGGGTTGCGGGCGTGCGTTTCGCGGAGGACGCCGTCGCGTTTCCGGCATGTTTCATTGCGTGAAGGTGACCGAATCCTCACACGCGGGCGGCGTTCCGGCCCCGGGCTCACCACGTCCGTGCCATCCCGACGAAGTCGGACGTCGTTCGGGGCGGGCGGGCGGGCGGATTCGGGTGACCCGGCGCGCTCGCGGCGGTCCCTCCGGGCGCGGGTGGCGGTGTCGCCGGGCAGGGCGGGGGAGCAGGACGGAAGGAACCTGATGCCCGGGCCGTGGCAGGGAACGTCAACAGCTGCTGGAAGCAGCGGACATGAGTCCCGGAACGACGCCCGGGCGGCGATACGATCACGCATCACGCCCGCGCCGGGAGCCCGTCCGGCAGCGAAATGGAGACGTCCGTGCCCCTTGTGATCCTGAGTGACCCCGATGCCGTCATCGCCCGGCTGCGCACCCCCTCCCAGGAGTGGGTGGAGGCCTGCACGGGCCTGTCGGAGACGCTGTTCCCCGACGCCGCCATCGACCAGGCCGGCTACGAGGCCAAGGCCGGCTGGGTTGCCGAACCAGCCGAGATCTTCGCCGGCTACTACCAGAAGGACGACGAGATACCGGAGTCGTGCCACTGCATCGGCATCTACGGGGGCGAGTATCACCTGATGGAGATGCCGGCCGGTGAGATCTCGGTCTACAACCCCAGTGGCTGGGACAACGCCTCCGGGATGGCGTCGGCACACGAGTTCACCAGCAAAGGCCACGCCGGCGCCGCCGTCGCCCTGCTCGCGGCCGTCGTCAGGGAACTGGAGCCCCTGGACGACATCGAGGACGACGACGCGCGTGAGGCGGTCATCAAGCCGGCGCTCGAAGAGTTCTACGCCTTCGTCGAGGCGCTCCCGGGCGACCTGGACGGTTCCCATTTCTGGAAGAAGGCCGCAGAGGGCCTGGCCGACCGACCACTACGAGACCTGGTGACCGGCCCGACAGGGACCGGCGGACCCTGCGGGTCCGCCGGTCCCTGTCAGCGGGGCGTCCGTGCGGTCCGGCCGCGATCCCTCGGTCCGTCGGGGGGCTCCGGGTGTCGGACCCGCCGCCGGACCGTTCCGCAGTGCTACGGCGTCACGGCATTGCCGCCGAAGGTCACGACGAGCTTGCCGTCCGAGGCGAAGGACCAGTCCATCGCGCCGGAGTACGCGGAGCACGCGGACCCGTTCGAGCCGGTCCAGAACTGGTTGGAACTGTCGGCGTCACCCACGGTCTTGTCGTTCGATCCGTCGTCCTTGCGGCAGGAGACGTTGCCGCGGTACACCGAAGTGCCCTTGTCGAAGGAGAAGTTGCGCTCGGCGTTGTCGATGCCGACGTTGTCCGACACCGTCATCGAGCCCGGGTTGCTGTTGTAGGTGAACCCGTGGTGCCCGTTGTCGTAGGCGATGTTGCGCCGGACGACGTGGTCGACCTCGATGTCGTCGCCGCCGAGCTTGAAGCCGTTGCGGTCGCCGTCCTCGTTCACCGTCCCGTCGGACAGCGTGCCGTTGCTGTAGGAGAGGGAGTCCTCGATGGTCACCGGGCCGATGGGGCCGGTCTCGCTCTTGGTGTAGAGGTCCCAGCCGTCGTCGATGTTGTTGTGGGAGACCGTGTAGCGGAAGACGTTGCCCGGGCCGGAGGTGAGCTTCGAGGCGAAGCCGTCGGCGTCCTCACCGTCGGAGTCCGCGTTGTCGTGCGACTCCGAGCTCAGGATCAGGTTGTTCGCGGGCCATTCGTCGTCGGGGGTGTCGGAGGCGATCCGTGAGATCTGCAGGCCCGAGTCGTGGTTGAAGCGCGTGACGACGTGTTCGACGACGTTGTCGCTGCCGCCGACGAAGATCCCGTTGTCGCCGGCGTGCTCGACGACGATGCCGTCGATGTGCCAGTACGCGCCGTTCACGGCCAGCCCGCGGTTGGCCGGGTCCTCGCTCATGGCGGAGAAGTTCAGGACCGGGCTCTCGCCTGGGTAGGCGGCCAGTGTCGTACGGGCGCTCGCGGTGCCGTCGTTGCCCGGCGGGATGGTGACCGTCTCGGAGTACGCGTAGGTCCCGCCGCGCAGGTAGATCGTCCCACCGGAGGAGACCTGGGCGATCGCCGAGGAGAGCGTGGTCGGGTCGGACTCGGTGCCCGCCGCGTCGTCGCTGCCGTCCGGAGCCACGTACAGCGCGTCCGCGGCCACCGCGGCCGGGGCGGCGACCGCGCTGGTGCCGGTGGCCGTCGCCTCGGGGGCCGACGTGGCCTGCGCCATGGTGCCGGACAGTGCTACGAGCGAGCCGGCCAGCAGGCTGACGCACGCGATGACGGGCTTCTTCTTCTGCATCGTTCGTCTCCAGGTTGGGGGGAGTGACCAGTGGGGGGCCGGAGCGGCGGATCCGGGGGACTCGGTGGGAACCGGGTCGGCGGGCCGAGCGGGATTACGGGGGTCTCCCGTCCTTCAGGACGTCGGCGCGGCGAAGCCATCCGTTCGAGGGTGTGAACGGGGTGGTAGGGCGGCGTCGCACGGGGTACAAGTGGTAAGCGCTTTCCTGGACCGTAGGCTCGTGTCGTGAGCGCGTCAATAGTTCTGTACGTGATTACAGTTCATCGATCTGAACGTTGTAGGGGTGGCTGCACGTATTTCTGGGGTCCGTGGGGTGTTCGGCGGCGGGATCGGGCGTACGCACGAGAGCCGGACCGGTGCGCGGTCCCCCATGAGGTCGATGTCGGATTTCCGCCAGCCCCGCCGCCTCCGGTGCCCGATGCTTGGACCATGCACACCGACACCGAGCGCTGCGTGCGGGCCGTACAGTCCAAGGACGCCCGCTTCGACGGATGGTTCTTCACCGCGGTCCTGACCACCCGGATCTACTGCCGGCCCAGTTGCCCGGTCGTGCCGCCCAAGGCCAGGAACATGACCTTCTACCCCAGTGCCGCCGCCTGCCAGCAGGCCGGATTCCGGGCCTGCAAGCGGTGCCGCCCCGACACCAGCCCCGGCTCCCCGGAGTGGAACGTCCGCGCCGACTCCGTCGCCCGCGCCATGCGTCTCATCCAGGACGGCGTCGTCGACCGGGAAGGCGTCCCGGGGCTCGCCGCCCGGCTCGGCTACTCCGCCCGCCAGATCGAACGCCAGCTCCTCGCCGAGCTCGGCGCCGGACCGCTCGCGCTGGCCCGCTCCCAGCGGGCCCAGACCGCCCGGGTACTCATCGAGACGACCGGGCTCCCCATGGCCGAGGTCGCCTTCGCGGCCGGATTCTCATCCGTCCGCACGTTCAACGACACCGTGCGGGAGGTCTTCGCGCATGCCCCCGGCGAGCTGCGCGCCCGCGCGATACGCGGCACCCGGGCGACGGACGCCGCCCCCGGCGTCATCGCCCTGCGGCTGCCGTACCGTGCCCCCCTCAATCCCAGCAACCTCTTCGGGCACCTGGCCGCGACAGCCGTTCCCGGCGTCGAGGAATGGCGTGAAGGCGCCTACCGCCGCACCCTCACCCTTCCGCACGGACACGGGATCGTGGCGCTGTCACCGCGGGCCGGCCACATCGACTGCCGGCTCTCCCTCACCGACCCCCGCGACCTCACCCAGGCCATCAGCCGCTGCCGCAGACTCCTCGACCTGGACGCCGACCCCGTCGCCGTGGACGGACAACTGCGCGCGGATCCGCTGCTCGCCCCCCTCGTCGACGCGGCTCCCGGACGGCGGGTGCCGCGCACGGTCGACGCGGCGGAGTTCGCCGTGCGCGCGGTGCTCGGCCAGCAGGTCTCCACCGCGGCCGCACGCACCCACGCGGCCCGGCTGGTCCGCGCCCACGGAGTTCCGGTCGAGGACCCCGAGGGCGGCCTGACCCATCTCTTCCCGTCCTCCGCGGCGCTGGCCGGGCTCGACCCCGAGTCGCTCGCCCTGCCGCGCAGCCGCCGCGCCACGCTCACCGGGCTCGTGAGCGCGCTCGCCGACGGGTCCCTGCACCTGGGGGAGGGGGCCGACCGGGAGAGGAGCCGTGCGGAACTGGCCGCGCTGCCCGGCTTCGGCCCCTGGACGGTCGAGATCATCGCCATGCGGGCCCTCGGGGACCCGGACGCCTTCCTCCCCACCGACCTGGGTATCCGCAGATCGGCCGGACAGCTCGGCCTCCCGGCGACCCCCGCGGCCCTCACCGCGCGCGCCGCCCGGTGGAGCCCCTGGCGCGCCTACGCCGTGCAGTACCTGTGGACCGTCGACGACCACCCCATCAACCACCTGCCCGCCTGAGGGCGTGAGGACGAGAACCATGACGACCGCATCCACGGTGACCAGACAGCACACGGTCATCGAAAGCCCGTACGGGGATCTGACCCTGGTCGCGACGGACGGCCTGCTGTCCGGTCTGTACATGACCGGGCAGCGGCACCGCCCGCCCGAGGAGACCTTCGGCGTACCGGACCCGCGGCCCTTCGGGGAGACCGCCCGCCAGCTCGAGGCCTACTTCGCGGGCGAGCTGACGGACTTCGACCTGCCGATGCGTCTGGAGGGCACCGACTTCCAGCGCAACGTCTGGGCCGAGCTCGTACGGATTCCGTACGGGCGGACCCGTTCCTACGGCGAACTGGCCGACCGACTCGGCAAGCCCGGTGCCTCCCGCGCGGTGGGCCTGGCCAACGGCAGGAACCCGGTCGGGATCATCGTTCCCTGCCACCGCGTCATCGGAGCCTCGGGGAGCCTGACCGGGTACGGCGGCGGGCTGGACCGCAAGCAGCGGCTCCTGGCCTTCGAGCGGGGCGCGGAGGACGAGGTGCCCGCCCTGTTCTGACCGGGGGCGGACGGGGCCGGGCACCCGGCCCCGTCACGGGCCCCCGTCGGCTCAGCCCGTGAAGATCTCGACGACCGACCAGATCGCGAGGCCGAGCATGCAGAGACCGCCGATGCGCTGCACCGTCTTCAGCGGCACGCGCTTGGCGATGAAGCGCCCGGCCAGGAGGGCCAGCGCGGACACCGACATCAGGGCGATGGCCGAACCGATCGCCGTCGACCAGGCGCCGTTGCTCGCGGCGAGGTTCGCGGTGGTGATCTGGGTCAGATCGCCCCACTCGCTGATGAAGACCGCCATGAAGGCGGTCGAGTAGACCGGCCAGAAACCGGTGACGGTCCTGACCTCCTCGTCCTCGTCGTCGTCCCCGCCGCCACTGCGCAGCAGCATGAACGCGCCGAACGCGAAGAGGGAGGCCGAGACGAGCTTGACGATCCAGTCGGGCAGCAGGCCGATCAGCCCGCCCGCCCCGACCGCGATGGCGACGTGCACGATGAACGCGGACGACGTTCCGAACCAGACGTAGAGCGGGCGCATGCGCGTGCCCATGGCCAGCGAGGCGAACATGGTCTTGTCGGGGAGCTCCGCGAGGAAGATCAGCCCGAAGGCGGTGAGGATCGCCAGGGGGGCGAGATGCATTCCGGGTGGCCTTCTGTGAGAGCCGGGCCCCGGGCCTTCCGCGAAGTGCCCCAGGGGCTTTTCGGAGGACCACTCGGCCCGGCATGACGGCAGCGCCCGCAGGGCGCGGGCGCGTCATACCTGACCGAAGGTCTCGCCCACCCGTAAGGATCTACGAGCCCGGCCACCGGGAACCCGAGGGCTCCAGTGTGTCGACGACCGGTTTGCGGGGCTACTCCCCTTCGCAGCCGTCAACACTACCCCACCCGGTCCGCCGGGGGCCGGATCGGTACAGTCCTACGGTGATCATCCGCACCGTCCCCGGGAGTGCACCCGCATGAGCCGCCGTCCCCGCAAGACCGCCGCGACCGGGCCCTCCCGCCCCACGGTCAGCGTCTGCCGGGGCTGCTGCTGCGGCACCGGGAAGATCCCCGGAGTGGACCACGCCGGCCAGCTCGCACAGCTGCGGCAGTCCCTCGACGGAGCCGCGACCGTCCGCGCGGTGGAGTGCCTGGACGCGTGCGAGCACGGCAACGTCATCGTCGTACAGCCCTCCGCCGAAGGCCGCCGCGCGGGCGGCCGCCCCGTCTGGCTCGGGCTGGTCAACGACCCGCACGCCGTCGCCGACATCGCCACGTGGGCGGCGGACGGCGGGCCCGGCCTCGCGGACCCGCCGGAGATCCTGGACCTGTACGCCTTCAGCCCCTCGCGCCGCATCCGGGCGGGACTGGACGGCGAAGGGGCGTGACGGACCGGCCACGCCGCGGAACGGGACGAGGAACCGGCTGACCCGCGTGGTGCTGGTGACGGCGCTCGGCGCGCTGCCGGGCGCATACGGATCCGCCCCCGCGCCCCACAGTCGGCCACGCGCGCTTCCGCGGCAGGGGCCGCGCACGGCGGTCCGGAAGAGGAGACCTCAGCCCCGTTCCGCGGACAGCCGCTCCAGCAGTGCGGGCAGTGCCGTCCCGATCGGTTCGCGGACGGTCTCCTCAGCCAGTTCGTCGTAGGGCGTCGGCTCGGCGTTGACGACGACGAGCCGCGCGCCGTGCTCCACGGCGATCCCCGCCAGCGAGGCCGCGGGCTGCACCTGGAGCGTCGTACCCACGGCGATGAACACCTGGCTCGCCTTGGTGATCGCCATCGCCTCGGCGAGCACCCCCGGATCCAGGCGCTCGCCGAACATCACCGTCGCCGGTTTCAGGATCCCGCCGCAGACCGTGCACGGCGGGTCCGCCTCGCCTGCGTCGAGACGGGCCAGCGCGGCCGTCATCGCCGACCGGGCGTGGCACCTGGTGCAGAGCACCTCGCGCGCCGTGCCGTGGAGCTCGACGACCTTGCGGGCGGAGAGCCCCGCCCGCTGGTGCAGGCCGTCGATGTTCTGCGTGAGGACCCGGACCGGGGTACCGGACCGTTCGAGCGCGGCCACCGCGCGATGGGCGGCGTTCGGCTCGGCGCCCCACGCCGCCGCATCGCGGCGCATCAGCCAGGACCGGCGGCGGATCTCCGGATCGGACATGTAGAAGTCGTAGGTGACGAGCTTCTCCGCCTCCGGATCCTTCCGCCAGAGGCCCTGGGGCCCGCGGTAGTCGGGGATGCCGGAGTCCGTGGAGACGCCGGCGCCGCTGAGGATCGCGACGAGAGTCATGGCCCGACCCTACGGACGGCCCGGTCCCACCGCGATGACTTTTCCGCCGGCGCCCCCTAGGGTCCACGCATGGCCACAGTGAACGTCAGTCTGGACGCGGAACTCGTCGTGGAGGTCATGGTGCTCGCGGGTGTCGGAAACCCGCGGGACGCCGTCGAACTCGTCGTGCGCGACTACATCGCGCGCGGCCACCGCACCGAGGCACGGGCCGCCGGGCAGGACGACGCGCGGCGGGAGGCCGACGCCAGGCCGCAGGACCCCCAGGGCTGACCCCTCAGGCCGAAACCCTGACGCCGTCCTCCAGTTCGGCCGCCCCCGCGCCGGAGTCCAGCACCTCCAGCGCCGCTGACACACGCCGCCGGAGGCGATCCGGCAGATAGGCGTCGAGGTCGGCGCGGTCCACCAGCCGCCAGGACAGGAGCTCGTCGTCCTGGATCCGGATCTCGTCGAACCGCTCCCGCTCCAGCACACCACCGTCGTACAGGTACGCGACGATCGGCGGACGGGCCGGACCGCGCACCCAGTCGACCGCGAGGAGCCGGCCCGGCGGCAGGTCGAGACCGATCTCCTCCAGCGTCTCGCGGCGGGCACCCTGCCGGGGGCTCTCGCCGTCACCCGACTCGACGGTGCCGCCGGGAAGCGCCCAGCCCTCCCGGTAGTTCGGCTCGACGAGCAGGATCCGGCCCCGCCCGTCCCTGATCAGAGTGGCGGCCCCGGCCAGCACACGGGGCAGGCCTGCGATGTACGTGGCGTAGTCAGAGGTGGTCACGGAGGCAGCGTAGGCGGCGCGGACGTGGTTTCGGACAGCCATGGGCAGATCAGGGGTGCTCCGGATAGGGTCGGGGCGGCGCGACTGCCTGTTCGAAAGCAAAGGGATACAAGGTGGCGGACGGAGCAGTGATGGAGACCCCCCACGTGCTCGTGGCGGCGGACAAGTTCAAGGGCTCGCTGACGGCCGTACAGGTCGCGGAGCGTGTGACCGCCGGACTGCGGCGCGTCGTCCCCGGGCTACGGGTCGAGACCCTGCCCGTCGCGGACGGTGGCGACGGCACGGTCGCGGCGGCGGTGGCCGCCGGATTCGAGCGCCGCGAGGCGCGGGTGACCGGGCCGCTCGGCACGCCGGTGAACGCGGCGTACGCGGTGCGCGACACCACCGCCGTGGTCGAGATGGCCGAGGCCTCGGGCCTCCAGCACCTGCCCGCGGGGGAGTTCGCCCCGCTCACGGCGACCACGTACGGCTCCGGGGAACTGCTGGCGGCCGCACTCGACGCGGGCGCCCGGACGATCGTGTTCGGGGTCGGCGGCAGCGCCACGACGGACGGTGGCGCGGGCATGCTCGCCGCGCTCGGAGCGCGCTTCCTGGACGGCGACGGCAAACCCGTCGGCCCCGGCGGTGCCGCGCTCGCGGAGCTGGCCGAGGCCGACCTGTCGGGGCTCGACCCCCGGCTCGCCGACATCGACCTGATCCTGGCCAGCGACGTGGACAACCCGCTGACCGGACCGAAGGGCGCCCCGGAGATCTACGGGCGGCAGAAGGGCGCCACCGAGGACGACATCGCGGTCCTCGACGCGGCGCTCGTCCACTACGCGTCCGTGCTGGGGCCCGAGACCGCCGAGCTGCCAGGAGCGGGCGCCGCCGGAGGCATCGGCTACGGCGCGCTCGTCGCACTGGGCGCGCGCTTCCGGCCGGGCATCGAGGTCATGCTCGACGTCCTGGGCTTCGCCCCCGCGCTGGCCCGCGCCACGCTCGTCGTCACCGGTGAGGGTTCGCTCGACGAGCAGACCCTCCACGGCAAGGCCCCGGCCGGCGTCGCCGCCGCGGCGCGCGCCGCCGGTGTGGAGGCCGTCGCCGTGTGCGGACGGCTCGCCCTGCCGGCGGACGCACTGGTGAAGGCGGGCATCACCCGGGCCTACGCCCTGTCGGACCTGGAGCCCGACCCGGCCGTCAGCATGGCGCAGGCAGGCCCCCTGCTGGAACGCGCGGCCGAGGCGATCGCCCGCGACTTCCTGTCCTGACGCACCACGGTGAGGGGGCCGCTGCGGACGCCCCCTCACCCTGGGCCCTCACGGCTGCGGTGCCGTCAGCCTGAACGCGTCCAGCGCCAGCATCATCTCGACCAGCTCGCGCGGCCTCGACAGCGACCGCGAGGTCAGCCGCTCCAGCCGGCGCAGCCGGTTGAGCACGGTGTTGCGGTGGCAGTACAGCCGCCCCGCGGCCCGCCCCGCCGACCCCCCGCACTCCAGCCACGCCTCGAGCGTACGCACCAGCAGTGTCCGGTCGGCCGGGTCCAGCGCCAGCAACGGGCCGAAGACCTCCGCGACCAGCCGGGCCGACAGCTCCGGCTGGCTCGCCACGAGAGCCGTGGGCAGCCGTTCCTCCAGCCGGACGATCTCCGTGGTGCCCGGCGGGCAGGTCAGCAGCGCCGTCTCGGCCAGCCGGAGCGCCGCACCCAGGCCCACCAGACCGTCCGCCACCGGGCCGATTCCGCCGGGGCCCGGGCACCACCGCACCAGCAGGGCCGCGAGCACCGCCGGATCCTGGTCACCCAGGGCGACGACGACCACCTCGCGGTCCGCCCGCCTCCTCCGCAGGAACCTCAGACCCTCCGCCTCCATCGCCACGCCCGCCGGCCCGCCCGGCCGCAGCACCGCCACCGCGTAGCGGCCGCGCTCCGGCAGGCCCAGACAGCGTGCCGCGTGCCCCGCGAGGCCCGGCTCCGACCGGCCCTCCAGCAGGGCGTCGAGCATCGCCCGGCCCTGCTCGTCACTGCGCTGCCGCATGTCTTCGCTCCGTTCCGCAGCCCAGCCGCTCATGGCTGGTGAGGATGCCACCGGCCGCGCCGGGGACGGCAGCGGATCACCTCCCTCTGTGCGCCCGCACAACGGGGTCCGTCGAAGACTGGTCACCCGCAGCGATTGCGCTCGGGGCCGTGGACGGGCGCCGCGCCCACTGCTGGTCTGTGGCACCACAACGACCAGTCGGAAGGAGGAGGACGCATGGCAACGCTCGAGATCCGCGAACTGTCCGTGGGCTACGGCCCGGTACGGGCACTGCGCGACGTCTCCGTCGACGTGCCGGCCGGCGCGATCACCGCTGTACTCGGTGGCAACGGCGCCGGCAAGACCACGCTGCTGCGGGCCGTATCGCGGACCCTCGGCTTCCACCGCGGTACGGGCACGGGCACCATCCGCTTCGACGGCCGCCCCCTGGACGGGCTCCGCCCCGCCCAGGTGGTGGCGGCGGGAGTGATCCAGGTGCCGGAAGGGCGGCAGGTGTTCGCCCGGATGACGGTGGCGGACAATCTGCGGGCGGGCGCCCTCGGAGCCCGCGGCGGCCGCAAGGCGGCGGCCACCGCCCTCCAACGCGTGCACGAGCTCTTCCCGGTGCTCGCCCAGCGCGCGCACCAGCGGGCCGGTCTGCTGTCCGGAGGCGAACAGCAGATGCTGGCGATGGGCCGCGCCCTGATGGCGGCGCCCCGCCTGCTGCTGCTCGACGAGCCGTCCCTCGGCCTCGCACCCCTGATGGCGGCGAAGATCGCCGAGACGATCCAGGAGATCAACGCGGGCGGCACCTCTGTCATGCTCGTCGAGCAGAACGCGGCCATCGCGCTGCGGCTCGCCTCCACCGCGTACGTCCTGGACGTCGGCGAGGTCGCGCTCGACGGGCCGGCCGACGAGCTCGCGGCCTCCGACGAGGTACGCCGCCGCTACCTCGGCGTCGTGGACGAGACGGCCGCCGAGGACGCCGCACAGGCCGAAGGCACCACGCGCACTCTGAGCAGGTGGTCCGCGTGACGACCTCCCCGGCTCCCCTCGCCGTGCGCGACGTGACCGTCCGCTTCGCCGGACTCACCGCCCTCGACGCGGTGTCCTTCACCGTCGAACCGGGCAGCGTGCACGCCGTCATCGGGCCCAACGGCGCGGGCAAGTCCACCACCTTCAACGTGCTCTCCGGCGTCTACCGCGCCACCTCGGGCAGCGTGCACCTGGGGGACACCGAACTCACCGGTCTCGCCCCGCACCGGATCGCCGACCTCGGCGTGGCCCGCACCTTCCAGAACCTGGCCCTGCCACCGCACGCCACCGTCGCCGAGAGCCTGATGCTCGGCCGCCACCGGCTCACCCGCGCCGGGTTCGTGGCCTCCGGGCTGAGGCTGCCGTCCGCCACGCGTGAGGCGCGGCGGCACCTCGAACGCGTGCGGGAGATCGCGGGGTTCATCGGCCTGGAGAAGGAACTCGACTTCCCCGCGGGCGCTCTCCCGTACGGCAAGCAGAAGCTCGTCGAGCTCGGCCGGGCCCTGTGCATGGAGCCCGAGGTACTGCTCCTGGACGAACCCATCGCGGGCATGACCGCCGACGAGCGCCGCCGGACCGCGGCCGTCGTCGCCGGCGTACGCGACAGCCTCGGCATCTCGATCGTCATGGTCGAACACGACATGGGGGTGGTGATGCGGCTCGCGGACGCCGTGACCGTACTCGACTTCGGACGCAGGATCGCGGGTGGCACGCCCGCCGAGGTGCAGAACGACCCGGCCGTCGTGCAGGCCTACCTGGGGGCACAGGAATGACCACCTTCATCGAACTCCTCCTCGGCGGCCTGTCCATCGGCTCGGTCTACGCGCTGATCGCCCTGGGCTTCGTCGTCATCTTCAAGGCGACCGAGGTCGTCAACTTCGCACACGCCTCGCTGCTCCTGGCGGGCGGTTACGTCACCGCCGTGCTCCACGACGACATCGGCTTCTGGCCGGCGCTCGGCGTCGGGATCGCGGGCGCGGCGGTCGTCGGCTCGGCGGTCGAGTTCTTCGTGATGCGCCGCTACCGCGGGAGCGACCAGAGCGTCCTGGCCATCGTCACCATCGGCGTCGACATCCTCCTCACCACCGAGCTGGTCAGGCGCATGGGGACGGACGTCATGGCCCTGGGCGACCCGTGGGGCGACGACGTGGTCACCATCGGGGGCGTCACCCTCGCCGAGACCCGCATCGCGGCGTTCCTCGTCGCGGGGCTGCTGATCACCGTGTTCCTGCTCGCCTTCCGCTTCACCTCGTGGGGCGTGTCGATGCGGGCCGCGGCCGAGAATCCGCAGACCGCCGCCCTGATGGGCATCCGGCTCGGCAGGGTCTCGCTGTCCGCCTGGGCGGTCGCGGGAGCCCTCGCGGCCGTCGCCGCGCTCTTCCTCACGGTGTTCCCGACCCCCGGCCTCGAACGGGCCACCTCGCTCGCCGCACTCAAGGCGTTCCCCGCCGCGATCCTCGGGGGTCTCGACTCGACGACCGGGGCGCTCGTCGGGGGGCTCCTCGTCGGTGTCACCGAGTCACTCGCGACGGGCTACCAGAGCGACCTGTCCTTCCTCGGACGCGGCATCGGCGATCTCGCGCCGTACCTGGTGATGGTGGTCGTCCTGCTCGTCCGGCCGGCGGGACTCTTCGGTACGAAGGAGCTGTCCCGTGTCTGAAGCCACCAAAGCCACCGCGCCCGCCCCCGCAGGGGCCGTGCCCGTCACCGGGACGCCGCTCGCCGGCCGGCTGCGCCGCCCCGCCCCCTACCTCTGGCTGGCCGGCTCGGTCCTGCTCCTCCTGTTCCCGTTCTACCTGGACCGGTTCTGGCTCCAGGCCGGACTGTTCGCGATGGCCGCCGCGATCGGCGCCATCGGGCTCAACCTGCTCACCGGCTCGACCGGCCAGCTGTCCATGGGCCACGCCTTCTTCCTCGCGGTGGGCGCGTACGGCTACTGCATCCTGGCGGGCGAGAGCAGCACGGAGAACGGGCACAGCATCACGGGTCTGGGCCTGCCCACCTGGCTGGCGGCGATCCTGGCCGTGTTGCTGGCCGGCGCCGCGGGCGGGCTCTTCAGCCCCATCGCGGGTCGGCTGAGCGGTGCCTACCTCGGGATCGCCACGCTCGCGCTGATCTTCATCGGCCAGCACGTGCTCTTCAACGCGGAGGCGCTCACCGGCGGCTTCAACGGCCGCCCGGTGCCCCCGCTCTCGCTCTTCGGGTTCACCTTCGACGACGCCGAAGTGGTCGTCGCCGCAGTGCCCTTCCAGTCCTCCGAGAAGCTCTGGTACCTGGCGCTGGCAGCGCTCCTGGTCAGCGGGCTCTTCGCCCGCGGGGTGCTGCGTGGCCGGCCCGGCCGGGCGATGAACGCCATCCGGGACCACCGGATCGCCGCAGGCGTGATGGGTGTGCCGGTCGCCCGGTACCGGGCCGGTGTCTTCGTCCTGTCCTCCATGTACGCGGGCCTCGCGGGCGTCCTGCTCGCGCTGGTCTTCCAGCGGACCGTGCCGGAGTACTTCGGCATGATCCTGTCCCTCGAATACCTCGCCATGATCGTCATCGGCGGGCTGGGCAGCGTCGCGGGAGCCGTCATCGGCGCCGCGTTCGTGTCGCTGCTCCCTCAGGTGCTCACCCACTACAGCGACTCCCTCCCCCTGGTGTCCGCCCCCGGTACGGGCGGCATCGCACCCGGGGAGGCGTCCCGCTATCTGTACGGCGCCGCGGTCGTCGCGGTCGTCCTGTTCCTGCCCGGCGGCATTGCGCGTCTGAAGAATCCAGGGGAGAAGAAGAAATGAAGCTACGTGTTGTCGGAGCCGTCGTCGCGGCTCTCACCCTCACCCTCGCGGGATGCAGCGAGAAGGCGAAGTCGTCGGACGACGGCGCTGCCGACAAGGACGGTGTGAAGGCGGGGAAGGGGGTCACCGACTCCAAGATCACCCTCGGGGCCCTCACCGACATGACCGGGGTGTACGCCTCGCTGGGCAAGAGCGTCACCCAGGCCCAGCAGCTCTGGGTGGAGGAGACCAACAAGGCCGGCGGCATCTGCGACCGGCAGATCGAGCTGACCGTCCGCGACCACGCGTACGACCCCCAGAAGGCGATCGGCGCCTACACCGAGCTGGAACCCGACGTGCTGGGATTCACCCAGTTCATCGGCTCCCCGTTCGTCTCCGCGGTCGAGTCGCGCATCGACGGCCAGGACAAGGGCATCGTCCTGCCGCAGGCATGGTCGGCGAACCTCGTCGGGTCCAAGTACGTCCGCGTCATCGGCGCCACGTACGACGTCGAGACGATCAACCTGATCGACTTCCTGCTCGACGAGAAGCGCATCGCCAAGGGCGACAAGATCGGTCACGTCTACTTCGAGGGCGACTACGGCGAGAACGCCCTGGCCGGCTCGAAGCACGCGGCGAAGGAGGCGGGCCTGACCGTCGTCGAGCAGAAGATCAAGCCGACCGACAACGACATGACCGCCCAGGTCTCCGCGCTCAAGCAGGCCGGAGTGAAGGCGATCGTCATCAGCGCCGGACCGCGTCAGGCGGCCTCGCTGGTGGGCGTGGCCGCCGCCACGGGCTTCGACGTCCCGGTGGTCGGCAACAACTCGGCGTACGCACCGCAGCTCCTGGCCACCCAGGCGGGCGCGGCGCTGCAGAAGGACTACTTCATCGGCTCCTCCACCCTGCCCATCGGTGACCCGGCGGAGGGTCCGGCGAAGCTCTCCAAGGCCTACGCGGCCAAGTACCCGAAGGACGGCCTGGACAACGGGGTCATCGCCGGATACAACGCGGCGACCGTCTTCGGTGAGGCGCTGAAGGCGGCCTGCGAGTCGAAGGACCTGACCCGCGAGGGTGTCGACAAGGCCCTGCTCACCATCAAGGACTTCGGCGGTGACTTCGGGATCTCGCACGACTTCACCGACCCGGCGGCACCGTCCACCAAGGAGACCGTCATCATGAAGCCGGACGCCAAGGCGCCCGGCGGGCTCAAGGTGGTCCGTCCGGCCGAGGTGGCACCCGCCGCCGAGTCCTTCACGCTCAAGCCCTGATCCACCCCGCACAGTGACGGGCCCGGCCGCGAGGCCGGGCCCGTCGTGCGTGATCAGCTGGTGTAGGCCTCCAGTTCGGACAGCTGGCCGGCCGGCCAGCCGCTGTTCGCGGTGAACGTCAGCCGGAGGTACCGGACCGGCGCCCCGGTGAGCGTCACCGTCGCGGTGTTCCCGCTCGACGGGTTGAAGGTGTAACCCGTCTGCGCCTTGAGTGAGTTGTATGTGGAGTTGTCGGTACTGCCCGTGACGCCGATCGTCTGGGTGCGCGTCGCCCAGGCCGCGGCCGGCGGCAGCTTCAGCACCAGCCGCTTGACCGCCTTCGCGGCACCGAGGTCGACGGTGACGGACTGCGGGAAGGCGTTGTTCCGGCTCTCCCAGTAGCTGTTGGCGTTGCCGTCCACCGCGTTCCCCGCGCCGTACACGTCAGCGTGGCTCGTCTCGGTGACCGGGCGGCCCTGGGCGAGGTTGCCGGTCTCCTCGGGCGGGTCTGTCGGGTCCGGCGGGTCGGTCGGGTCCGGCGGGTCGGTGGGCCCGCCGCCTCCGCCCGGAACCCCGCCGTTGGTCCACACCGGGTCGGGCCAGACACCCGTGCAGGCGGGCGGGTCGGCGTACCAGCCCGAGTTGCCGGAACCCTGGGTGATCTGGAAGCCGCTGCCCACGCAGTTGTGGATCGGGTTGGACTGTGCGATGTGCGTGGCGACGACCCTGTTGAAGGAGGCTGTTCCCGGGGACTGGATCTGCAGGGCGTACGTGCCGGCGCCGTCGATCTTGATGTTGTCGAAGTGCAGCCCGTTGCTCGCGCCCTCGATCAGGTGGATCGCCGCGTAGGAGCTGTCCAGGACCTCGCTGTCGGTGATGTTGATCGTGGCGTTGCTGATCGGCTCGTTGAGTCCGCTGAACCAGATCGCACCGACGCCGAAGCGCCAGTTGAAGTCGTTGTTCCCGGTCCGGATCAGGGTGTTGCGAGCAGCGGTGTGCGTACCCGAGACGGCCGTCCCCCGGCCCGAGTTGACGCCCGGGTAGCGGTTGGCGATGTGCAGCCCGCCGCCGTTGGTGATGGTGTCCGACATGACGTTGTCGGAGATCGTGATGTCCTTGCCGCCGTACGTGACGATGTTGTTGGCGAGGATCGGCAGGGTCACCGTGTTGAACGTGAACTTGTTCTTCACGTTCGGGACGTTCTCCGCCCACATGGCCAGACCGTCGTCGCCGGTGTTGCGGACGAACGTGTTGGTCACCGTGGAGTTCGTGACGCCGTAGTGGAAGTTCACACCGTCGGCGGTCTGGTCCAGGATGCGGCTGTTCCTGATGGTGAAGTTGTCCATCGGGCCGTCCATCCAGGCGCCGCACTTGGTGTGCTGCATCCAGACGTTGTCGACGAGGGAGTTGGACATGGCTCCGCCGATGGCGTTGACCTGGTCGTTGTCCTCGCGCTCACGGATGTCGCCGATGATGGCGAAGTCCTTGAGGGTGACGTTGCTGCTGCCTCCCTGGGCCGCGTACTTCCCGTACACCCCGACCGCCTTGCTCCGGTCCGTGGGGTGACGTCCGGTCAGCACGCTGTACCAGGGACCGGCGCCGCGCAGGGTCACCTTGTCGACGACGATGTGGTCCTGGACCTTGAAGGTGCCCTGGGGGATGTACACCTCCTTGCCCTGGGTGCGGCCCGCGTCGACCGCGGCCTGGATCTTCGCCGTGGAGTCCGCCCCGCCCGTCGGGTCGGCACCGAAGTCGCTCACCACGTCCAGGGCGCCCGAGGGCCTGCCGACCGGAGCGCCGACCTGCTCGAAGTCCGCCAGGTCGATGGTGAACGACGGTGAGGCGGCGGTGGAGGCCACCTGGAGCCGGACCTTCGTCCCGGCGGCCAGGGTGGACCCGAACATGGTCCGCGTCTCGTCGTAGAAGTGGTGCGGGTCGGTGTCGCCCGGGTTGTTGTTGAAGGGGTAACCCCCGTAGTACCAGCCGTACTTCGATGTGACGGGCACGCTCTTGAGCGGACTGCCGTTGACCCGCAGGTCGAGGGAGGCGTCCCGGCCCGTCCCGGCCGCGTTGTCCGGCAGCGAGTAGCGGAAGGTCATCGCGTTCGCGGGGGCCGTGAGCGTGAACTCGACGTACTCACCGGCGGCGTCGAGCGTGACGGCCTGCCGGCCCGACGCCTCGGACGGCAGGGTGCCGTAGAGGCGGTTCGGGCCGATCAGGGTGCCGTTGGTGGCGGCGTACTCGGCCTCCTGTTCCTTGAACGGGACCGTGGCGCCCCGACCGGATATCCCGACGGGGGAGGGCGCGGGAACCGCGGCTGCCTGTGCGGGGGGAGCGCCGGCCAGCACGAACGCCGCGGCGGTACCGGCGGCGGTGAGGGCGAGGGAGAGGGATGCGGAGAGGGAGCGTCTGAGGAGTCGTGGTCCAGGCGGTGGTGGGGTCACGTGTGAGTCGTCCTTGCGGCTCGAGGGGCACTTCGGACGCCCCACAGGCTAGGAGCACGTCAGTAAAGAAGTCCACGGTCCTGCGCAAGATTTCGTCTGCATCGCTCAAATAAATGACTCAAGTGCGGGAATAGCGAGCGGTCGTGGTGGGCATACGTCTTCAAGAAGTGAACGTTGTCATGTCCATTGACAGTCGTTCCGTGGTCCTGGCTTCATGTGAACAAGGAGGTGGGAGCGCTCCCACCCGTCGTGCCCGCCTCACCCCCATGAAAGGCGACAACGGATGAAGCCACGGACGAGAAGACGACTGGGCAGGGCGCTCGCCGCCGCCGTCACCGCGACCGCACTGCTGATGACGCTGTCCGGCCCGGTCGCCGCGCAGCCGGCACAGGCAGCTCAGGTGTCCCGGCCGCCGGCCGCGGCGCCCGCGGCCGGCACCGGCACCGACTGGCTGCACACCGAGGGCAACCGGATCGTCGACGCGCAGGGCAACCGGGTCTGGCTCACCGGGGTCAACTGGTTCGGCTTCAACGCGACGGAGCGGGTCTTCCACGGGCTCTGGTCGGCCAACCTGGACACGGTCACCCGGCAGATGGCGGAGCGAGGCATCAACATCGTCCGTGTGCCCATCTCCACCCAGCTCCTGCTGGAGTGGAAGAACGGTCAGGCCGCGGCCTCCAGCGCGGTCAACACCTGGGCCAACCCCGAACTCGCGGGCAAGACGACCCTGGGGGTCTTCGACGCCTTCCTCGGGGTGGCCGAGAAGTACGGCATCAAGGTCATGCTGGACGTGCACAGCGCCGAGGCCGACAACTCCGGCCATGTGCACCCGGTCTGGTGGAAGGGCTCGATCACCCCCGAGCAGTTCTACACCGCCTGGGAGTGGGTGACCGAGCGCTACAGGAGCAACGACACGCTCGTGGCGATGGACGTCAAGAACGAGCCGCACGGCAAGCAGTCCGACAGCCCTCGCGCCAAGTGGGACGGGTCCACGGACCAGGACAACTTCAAGCACACCTGCCAGACCGCGGGCAAGCGGATCCTCGCGATCAACCCGCAGGTCCTCGTCCTGTGCGAAGGCATCGAGATCTACCCCAAGGACGGCGCGAACTGGTCCTCCACCTCGGCGGCCGACTACCACGGCATGTGGTGGGGCGGGAACCTGCGAGGCGCGAAGGACCACCCGGTCGACCTCGGCGCGCAGCAGGACCAGCTGGTCTACTCCCCGCACGACTACGGGCCGTCGGTCTACCAGCAGCCCTGGTTCCAGGGCGAGTGGAACCGCACGACGCTGGAACGCGACGTCTGGGACCCCAACTGGCTCTACCTGCACAAGGACGGCACCGCGCCGCTGTTCATCGGTGAGTGGGGCGGCCACCTCGACAACGGCCCGAACCAGAAGTGGATGACCGCCCTGCGGGATCTGATCGTGGACAACGGCATCCACCAGACCTTCTGGTGCCTCAACCCCAACTCCGGTGACACCGGCGGCCTGCTGGGCTACGACTGGGCCACCTGGGACGAGGCGAAGTACGCGGTGCTCAAGCCCGCGCTCTGGCAGTCGGGCGGGAAGTTCGTCAGCCTCGACCACGAGGTCAGGCTGGGCGGCGCGGCCAGTGCCACCGGCATCAGCCTGGGCGACCTCTACGGCGGCTGACTCCGCCGCATCACCCCTCGACGTCCTGGGGTGCCGATGAACCCACCGCCTCGGCACCTCAGGACCCTCCACCCCCGCATCCGGCCGTCAGTGCTCCCGCCGCAGGGCGTTGATGAGGAGCAGGGCGATGTCGTCGGTGCCGGGCGTGGCCCGCTTCGCGTACCGCACGAGCGTGTCGGCGACGGACTCCATGTCCTGTTCGAGGGCGAGGGCGAAGTGCGCGGCCAGCTCGGCGGTCGCGTCGTCGAACGCCACCCCCGGTGCCTCCACCAGCCCGTCGGTGAACAGGGCGAGTGCCCCACCGGGAGGGAGCGGCACATCGGTCGTCGGGTAGCGCGACGCGGGATCGATGCCGAGGAGGAGGCCGGGCGGCAGATCGAGGACCTCGGTCTGCCCGTCCGGCTGCCGCAGCAGCGGCGGGGGATGGCCGGCGGTGGCCATCCGTGCGCTGTGCCCGGCGAGGTCGAGGTGGATGTAGAGACAGCTGGTGAACAGTCCCGGGTCGAGATCGGTGAGCAGGCGGTTGGTGCGGGCCAGGACCTCGTCGGGCGGTGCCCCCGCGGACGCGTGCACGGCGGTGCGGACCTGGCCCATGAGCGCGGCGGCGTTCTCGTTGTGGCCCTGCACGTCGCCGATGGCCGCGGCGGCCGTGGTCCCGTCCAGCCGGATGAGGTCGTAGAAGTCCCCGCCGATGCCCATGCCCCGGGTCGACGGGAGGTAGCGGGCCGCCACGTCCAGTCCGTCGATGCGGGGCAGGGTCTGGGGCAGCAGATGGGCCTGCAGGCTGTGGGCGAGGCGGTCCTTGGTGTCGTAGAGCCGGGCGCGGTCCAGGGCCTGGGCGAGCAGCCCCGCGATCGACGTCAGCAGCGCGCGTTCCTCGGGTTCGAAGGGGTGCGGACGGTCGTAGGCGAGGACCAGCGAGCCCACCGGGTGCCCGGAGACGATCAGCGGGAGGAAGGCGCAGGCGGCGACGGCGTTGCGCAGCCCCGCCGAGGGATAGGCGCGCTCCAGCTCGGTGAAGGTGGGGTAGAACTCGGGAATGCCCGTCGTCAGCACCTGTGCGGCGGGGGTCGCCGACGTCAGCGGGGCGCCGTCGAAGCGGTCCATGAGCGCGGGATGGGTGCCGCGACGGCCCTCGACCCTCAGCCGCCCCTCCGCGGAGGTCATGACGACGAGCGTCTGGATACGGAAGGCCGGCATCAGCTGGTCGCCCGCCAGGCCGATCACGTCCTGGGTGCCGACGGCCTCGGTGAGCGTCGCCGCGAGATGCATCAGGTGGTAGAGGGCGGTGGCCCGGCTGGGGACGTCCGAGGTCGGCGGGAGCCGGGGCGGCGGAGCTTCCGCGGGGCCGGGCCGCGGGATGGACAGGATCCGGACGCTGATCCCGGTGGCGCTCGGGAACAGATGGAAGGCCAGCCACCGGTCCGGTGGCCGCAACACGGTGAACGACGTCTGCTGGCGGCCGATGACGGCGGCACGGTAGTAGTCCTCGACGACCGGGTTGTTCAGCCACGGGAGCGACTCCCAGGGCAGGGTGCCCAGCACCTCCCCGGCGCCTGCGCCCAGGAGGGCCGCGGCGTCGTCGTTGAGGTAGGTGACCCTCCCGTCGAGGGCCAGGGCGCAGCTCCCGCCGGGCAGCCGGTGGACGAATTCCGCCGCGGCGGCGGCCTCGGAGGGCTCGGGGCGGGGCGGCTCGGGTGGGAGCAGCACGCGCGGCTGGCTCCCCGGCCGGACCGGGTAGCCGCTGCCCTCGGCCTGCTGGAGGAGCATCCCGATGCCGTGGCACCCGCCGGTCATGGCGGCCCGCTCCGCGGCGGACAGCTCCGAGGAGTGGGAGCCCGGCCACATCAGCACGAGGCCGCCCCGGTCGGTGGTGCCCGTCCGGATGGGAGCGGCGCCCATCGCGAACTGGTACGGCAGGACGAGCGCGGGGCGCGGGTACCGGCGGGCCAGTTCCTCCTGGCTGCCGAGCCAGATCAGGCAGCGCAGGCGTACGGCGTCGGCCACGGGGATCGGAGCCGACAGCGGCACCCGGGTCCAGGGGGCGGCCAGCTGGGCCGGCACCCCGACGAGCACGGCCAGGTGCAGGGTGCCGTCGCGCTCCGACTGGAGGTACAGCATCGCCACGGACGCGCCGGTCTCCCGCACGACGTGGGCCACGGCGCTGTCCAGCAGCTCCGTGCCCGAACCCGTGGCGGCGACAGACTCTGCGCGGTCCTGCACGCTCTCCAGCGTCCCCCGCGACGAGCGGCCGCGCACCCGCTGCGGGCCGTGAGCGGGGCAGGGCGGCCGGGGGCCTGGCGCGTGGCGTACCGGGCCGTCCCGTCGCCGTACGCGCGAGGGCCCGGACGCTGGGGAGCGTCCGGGCCCTCGTCGCAGTCTGTCCACGCGTGGTTACGGGAGCTGAGCCGCCCGTGCCTCGCGCCGGTTGTCGCGGAAGGTGTTCACCCGCCGTGCCGTGGCGAAGAGCGGGATCACCGCCCCCAGGACGACCTGAAGGGCGCAGCCGGTCTGCAGGAGCAGCTGCCCGCCGGGAGCGTCGAACGCCCACGCGGCGAGGAGCCCCATCGCGGCCACGATCCAGCTGAGCATCGCCACCGCGAGGACACCCCGCGGCTTCGGGTACTCGACCCGGCTGACCATCAGCCACGCCACTCCGATGATCGCGAGCAGCGTCGGCACGAAGGGCAGCTCCAGGAGCACGATCGAGACGACCGTCAGCGCTCCGAAGGGACTCGGCATGCCCTGGAACATGCCGTCCTTCAAGGTCACGCACGAGAAGCGCGCAAGCCTGAGCACCACCGCCAGCAGCACCACGATCGCCGCGAGCGCCGACACCCGCTGGTGTGCGTCGTCCGCGACCATGCCGTACACCAGCACGAAGTACGCCGGTGCGAGGCCGAAGCTGATGAGGTCGGAGAGGTTGTCCAGCTCCGCACCCATCGGCGAGGAACGCAGCTTGCGTGCCACGAGGCCGTCGAAGAGGTCGAACACCGCCGCCATGAGCATGAGGATCACCGCGGTGGCAGCGGAGTGGCGGGCCATGCCCGACTCGTCACTGCCGGTGAGGTGCGGGATGAGGATGCCCGTGGTGGTGAAGTACACCGCCATGAATCCGCACGTGGCGTTACCGAGGGTGAGGGTGTCCGCTATCGACAGCCGCATGGAGAGCGGCATGTCCTCGGCGTCGTCCTCCTCGTCGGCCTCCGGGACCCACCCGGCCTGCGTCTCAGGATCAACTACGGTCAATTCGAGTCACCCCCGCGGTGGTGGCCTGCCCGACCTCGACCGCGACATCGACACCTTCCGGAAGGTAGATGTCCACGCGCGAGCCGAAGCGGATCAGACCGATGCGTTCGCCCTGCTCCACCTTCGTGCCCTGCGGGATGTAGGGGACGATCCGACGGGCGACCGCTCCCGCGATCTGCACCATCTCGATGTCGCCGAGCTCGGTGTCGAAGTGCCAGACAACACGCTCGTTGTTCTCGCTCTCCTTGTTGAACGCCGGGACGAACCCTCCCGGGATGTGCTCCACCGAGGTCACGGTGCCGGCCAGTGGGGCGCGGTTGACGTGAACGTTCAGCGGGCTCATGAAGATCGCGACGCGGGTGCGCCCGTCCTTCCACGGCATGATGCTCTGCACCACGCCGTCGGCCGGCGAGATGACGCGACCCTGGGTGATCTCGCGCTCGGGGTCACGGAAGAACCACAGCATGCCCGCCGCGAGCGCGGTGGTGGGCACGGCCACGGCGGCCCAGCGTCCGGACTTGCGGGCCCGGGCGAGGCTGAGTGCCGCGGTGGCGACGGTCGGGAGGAGCCACGGCGATGCTCCACGGGCGAGGCGGACCCCGCCGCGCGTTGCAGGGATTTGGCTGTCGGGCATGGATGACCTTCGTAGCGGATGATGCCGCGCTGGCAACGGGGGGACGGCGGCTTTCCGGCGATGCTATCGGGTGCGAGCGGCAACTGGGCAAGCCAGGAGCCGAGTCGGACAGCTGAAAGGCTCCCGACGGAGGTGACCGGCTGTGATGTTCTTCGCTGCCAAATCACCCTGTAAGGGACATTTCAGCCTTGGAGCCGGTACTCCTCGAGCAGCCGGCGACCGATGATCATTTTCTGGATCTCGGCGGTACCTTCACCGATCAGCAGCATCGGGGCCTCGCGGTAGAGGCGCTCGATCTCGTACTCCTTGGAGAAGCCGTAGCCGCCGTGGATACGGAAGGCGTCCTCGACGACTTCCTTGCAGTACTCGGAGGCGAGGTACTTCGCCATCCCTGCCTCCAGGTCGTTCCGCTCCCCGGAGTCCTTTTTGCGTGCTGCGTTCACCATCATCGCATGGGCGGCTTCGACCTTGGTGGCCATTTCGGCCAGTTTGAACTGGATCGCCTGGTGCTGGGCGATCGGCTTTCCGAAGGTCTGGCGCTGCTGGGCGTACGAAACGCCCAATTCGAATGCACGTTGTGCGACGCCGCAGCCACGGGCGGCGACATTGACGCGCCCCACCTCGACACCGTCCATCATTTGGTAAAAACCTCGGCCGGTGGTGCCCCCCAGCACGCGATTGGCCGGAATGCGCAGTCCGTCCATGATGAGCTCGGTCGTGTCGACGCCCTTGTAGCCCATCTTGTCGATCTTCCCCGGGATCGTGAGACCGGGGCGGACCTCGCCGAAGCCCGCCTCCTTCTCCACGAGGAAGGTCGTCATCGACTTGTGCGGGGCCGTTCCCTCGGGGTGTCCTTCGTCACTCCTGCAGAGGACGGCGACCAGAGTCGACGTGCCGCCGTTCGTCAGCCACATCTTCTGGCCGTCGAGGACGTACTCGTCCCCGTCCTTCACGCCCTTCGACGTGATCGCCGAGACGTCGGAGCCCAGGGCCGGCTCGGACATCGAGAACGCGCCCCGCACCTCGCCCAGCGCCATCCGGGGCAGGAACGTGTCCTTCTGCTCCTGCGTCCCGTGCTGCTTCAGCATGTAGGCCACGATGAAGTGCGTGTTGATGATGCCCGACACGCTCATCCAGCCCCGGGCGATCTCCTCGACGCACAGCGCGTACGTGAGGAGCGACTCGCCCAGGCCGCCGTACTCCTCCGGGATCATCAGCCCGAACAGGCCGAGCTCCTTGAGTCCTTCGACGATCTCCGTCGGATACTCGTCGCGGTGCTCCAGCTGGGTCGCGACGGGAATGATCTCCTTGTCGACGAAATCCCGGACCGTGGAGAGGATTTCCTGCTGGACGTCCGTCAGACCGGCGGTCTGCGCGAGTCGGCTCATGGCTACTTCTCCGCGTTCTTGCTCGACGGGGACACGATCTCCGGGCGGCCGGGCTGCTCCCCGCCGCGCTCCTTGATGTACGTCTCGGTGGGCACCATCACCTTGCGGCGGAACACGCAGACCAGCGTGCCGTCCTGCTTGTAGCCCCTGGTCTCCACATAAACGATGCCGCGGTCGCTCTTGGACCTCGACGGCGTCTTGTCGAGCACGGTCGTCTCGCCGTAGATCGTGTCACCGTGGAAGGTCGGCGCGACGTGCTTCAGCGACTCCACCTCCAGATTGGCGATCGCCTTTCCGGATACGTCCGGCACGGACATGCCGAGCAGCAGTGAGTAGATGTAGTTGCCCACCACGACGTTCTTCTTGAAGTCCGTCGTCTTCTCGGCGTAGTTGCTGTCCATGTGCAGCGGATGGTGATTCATGGTCAGCAGGCAGAAGAGGTGGTCGTCGTATTCCGTGACCGTCTTCCCGGGCCAGTGCTTGTAGACGGCACCGACCTCGAACTCCTCGTACGTGCGTCCGAACTGCATGTCAGGCCTCCGGGGCTTCGAACTTGGAGGTGCGCTGCATGCCGGCGGCGCGGCCCTTGCCCGCGATGACCAGGGCCATCTTGCGGCTGGCCTCGTCGATCATCTCGTCGCCGAGCATCGCCGAGCCCTTCTTGCCGCCCTCCTCCGAGGTGCACCAGTCGTACGCGTCGAGGATGAGCTCGGCGTGGTCGTAGTCCTCCTGCGAGGGGGAGAACACCTCGTTCGCCGCGTCGACCTGGCCGGGGTGCAGCACCCACTTGCCGTCGAAGCCCAGCGCCGCGGCACGGCCCGCGACCTCGCGGTACGCGTCCACGTCGCGGATCTGCAGGAACGGGCCGTCGATCGCCTGGAGGTCGTGCGTACGGGCCGCCATCAGGATGCGCATCAGGATGTAGTGGTACGCGTCCGCGGGGTAGCCGGGCGGCTGCTGGCCGACGACCAGGGTCTTCATGTTGATCGAGGCCATGAAGTCGGCCGGGCCGAAGATCAGGGTCTCCAGGCGGGGCGAGGCGGCGGCGATGTCGTCGATGTTCACCAGGCCCTTGGCGTTCTCGATCTGCGCCTCGATGCCGATCTTCCCGACCTCGAAGCCCATCGTCTTCTCGATCTGGGTCAGCAGCAGGTCCAGCGCGACGACCTGCTGCGCGTCCTGGACCTTCGGCAGCATGATGCAGTCGAGGTTCGGGCCCGCGCCCTCGACGACCGTGATGACGTCGCGGTACGTCCAGTGCGTCGTCCAGTCGTTGACCCGGACGACCCGGGTCTTGCCGGTCCAGTCGCCGTTGTTGAGGGCGTCGACGATGTGGTGCCGGGCGCCCTCCTTGGCGAGGGGCGCGCAGGCGTCCTCCAGGTCCAGGAAGACCTGGTCGGCCGGGAGGCCCTGGGCCTTCTCCAGGAAGCGCGGGTTCGATCCGGGTACGGCGAGACACGAGCGCCGCGGACGCAGACGGTTCACGGGCGACGGGCTGGGCGTGGTCATGCGGGGACCTCCAGTGGGTCGAGCTTGTTCGCTTTCCGGATCTCGTCGACGATACGGCCGATGATCTCGGTGATGCCGAAGTCCTTCGGAGTGAAGACGGCGGCTACGCCGGCTTCGATGAGGGCGCGGGCGTCCGCCCCCGGGATGATGCCGCCGGCGATCACCGGGACGTCCGTCGCACCGGCCTCACGCAGCCGGTTCAGCACGTCCGGCACCAGCTCGGCGTGCGAGCCGGACAGGATGGACAGGCCGACGCAGTGCACGTCCTCGGCCAGCGCGGCGTCCGTGATCTGCTCGGGCGTCAGCCTGATGCCCTGGTAGACCACCTCGAAGCCGGCGTCCCTGGCCCGTACGGCGATCTGTTCGGCCCCGTTGGAGTGCCCGTCCAGGCCCGGCTTGCCGACCAGCAGGCGCAGCCGTCCCACGCCCATGTCCCCGGCGGTGCGGGACACCTTCTCGCGGACCACCGCGAGCGGGGTGCCGGGCTCGGCGGTGACGGCCACCGGCGCGGACGAGACGCCCGTCGGCGCACGGAACTCGCCGAAGACATCGCGCAGGGCCCAGGACCACTCACCGGTGGTGACACCCGCACGCGCGCACTCGACGGTCGCCTCCAT
Organism: Streptomyces sp. NPDC102402; assembly: GCF_044765765.1. Taxonomy (NCBI): domain Bacteria; kingdom Bacillati; phylum Actinomycetota; class Actinomycetes; order Kitasatosporales; family Streptomycetaceae; genus Streptomyces; species Streptomyces sp. NPDC102402. Next base: position 173,194 of record NZ_JBIWKR010000005.1, on the reverse strand, counting down.
CATGTTCGCGGTGCCCGCCGCGGCCTTCTTCAGCGCCGTCAGCGCCTCGGTGGCACGGGCCTCGTCGCGGTTGTCGCGCCACTCGTGCAGCGCGCTGACGACCCGGGCCTCGTTCTCGGGGTCCACCGTCATGATCGCCGCGTCCAGGTCGGCGGTCAGCGGGTTGGGCTCCGTCGTCTCGTAGATGTTGACGCCGACGATCTTCTCCTCGCCGGCCTCGATCCGGGCCCGCCGGGCGGCGTGCGAGGAGACCAGCTCAGACTTGAGGTAGCCCGACTCGACGGCGGCCATCGCGCCGCCCATCTGCTGGATGCGGTCGATCTCGGCCAGCGACTCGGTGACCAGCTCGTCGACCTTGGCCTCGATGACGTGCGAACCGGCGAAGACGTCCTCGTACTCCAGCAGATCGCTCTCGTGCGCGAGCACCTGCTGGATGCGGAGCGACCACTGCTGGTCCCACGGCCGCGGCAGACCCAGCGCCTCGTTCCAGGCGGGCAGCTGCACGGCACGGGCACGCGCGTCCTTGGAGAGGGTGACGGCCAGCATCTCCAGCACGATGCGCTGGACGTTGTTCTCCGGCTGCGCCTCCGTGAGCCCCAGCGAGTTGACCTGTACGCCGTAGCGGAAGCGGCGCTGTCTGGGGTCCGCGATGCCGTAGCGCTCGCGCGTGACCTGGTCCCAGATGCGGCCGAAGGCGCGCATCTTGCACATCTCCTCGATGAAGCGGACCCCCGCGTTCACGAAGAAGGAGATGCGGGCGACGACGTCGCCGAACCGCTCCTCGGGCACCTGCCCCGAGCCGCGCACGGCGTCGAGCACCGCGATGGCCGTCGACATGGCGTACGCGATCTCCTGGACCGGAGTGGCCCCCGCCTCCTGCAGGTGGTAACTGCAGATGTTGATGGGGTTCCACTTCGGGATCCGGTTGACCGTGTACGTGATCATGTCGGTCGTCAGCCGCAGGGAGGGACCCGGCGGGAAGACGTGCGTCCCCCGCGACAGGTACTCCTTCACGATGTCGTTCTGCGTCGTGCCCTGGAGCCTGTCGGGGTCCGCCCCCTGCTCCTCCGCGACCACCTGGTAGAGCGCCAGCAGCCACATCGCGGTGGCGTTGATCGTCATCGAGGTGTTCATCTGCTCCAGGGGGATGTCCTGGAACAGCCGTCGCATGTCACCGAGGTGCGAGACGGGCACGCCGACCCGGCCCACCTCGCCGCGGGCGAGGACGTGGTCGGGGTCGTACCCGGTCTGCGTGGGCAGATCGAAGGCGACCGAGAGACCCGTCTGGCCCTTGGCGAGGTTGCGCCGGTACAGCTCGTTGGACGCCTCGGCCGTCGAATGGCCGGCGTACGTCCGCATGAGCCACGGACGGTCCTTCTGACGATCGGTCATGGTGGACCTCAGACGTTCCGGAAGCGGTTGATGGCGTCGATGTGCTGCTCGCGGAGCTCTGTGTCACGCACGCCGAGACCCTCGCGGGGCGCCAGCGCGAGGACGCCGACCTTGCCCTGGTGGAGGTTGCGGTGCACGTCGTACGCGGCCTGGCCGGTGTCCTCCAGGGAGTAGACCTTGGAGAGCGTCGGGTGGATCTTGCCCTTGGCGATCAGGCGGTTGGCCTCCCACGCCTCGCGGTAGTTGGCGAAGTGCGAGCCGATGATCCGCTTGAGCGACATCCACAGGTAGCGGTTGTCGTACTCGTGGTTGTAGCCCGAGGTCGAGGCGCAGGTCACGATGGTGCCGCCCTTGCGGGTCACGTACACGCTCGCGCCGAAGGTCTCACGGCCCGGGTGCTCGAAGACGATGTCCACGTCCTCGCCGCCGGTCAGCTCACGGATGCGCTTGCCGAAGCGCTTCCACTCGCGCGGGTCCTGGTTGTGCTCGTCCTTCCAGAACCTGAAGCCCTCGGCGTTGCGGTCGATGATCGCGGTCGCGCCCATCTTCCGGCAGATCTCCGCCTTCTTGTCGCTGGAGACGACGCAGATCGGGTTGGCGCCGCCGGCCAGCGCGAACTGCGTCGCATAGGAGCCGAGGCCGCCGCTCGCGCCCCAGATCAGGACGTTGTCGCCCTGCTTCATGCCCGCACCGTTGCGCGAGACGAGCTGGCGGTAGGCGGTGGAGTTGACCAGGCCGGGGGACGCGGCCTCCTCCCAGCTGAGGTGCTTCGGCTTGGGCATCAGCTGGTTCGACTTGACCAGCGCGATCTCGGCGAGGCCGCCGAAGTTGGTCTCGAAGCCCCAGATGCGCTGCTCGGGGTCGAGCATCGTGTCGTTGTGGCCGTCGGAGGACTCCAGCTCGACCGAGAGGCAGTGCGCGACGACCTCGTCGCCCGGGTTCCAGGCGTTGACGCCCGGCCCGGTGCGCAGGACGACGCCCGCCAGGTCGGATCCGATGACGTGGTACGGCAGGTCGTGGCGCTTGCTGAGGTCGCTGAGCTTCCCGTAGCGCTCAAGGAAGCCGAAGGTCGAGACCGGCTCGAAGATCGAGGTCCAGACGGAGTTGTAGTTCACCGAGCTGGCCATGACCGCGACCAGGGCCTCGCCCGGTCCGAGCTCGGGCACCGGCACGTCCTCCACGTGGAGGGACTTGCGCGGGTCCTTGTCGCGGCTGGCGACGCCGGCGAACATCTCCGCCTCGTCCTTGTGCACGGTCACCGCGCGATACGACTCGGGGATGGACAGGGCCGCGAAGTCGGCGGCGGTGCTGTCCTGCGACTGGATCGCGTCCAGGATTTCCTTCACGGTGATGCCTCCGGCAGATCGGGTCTCCGGCGTCGAGGGAAACGCCGGAGGACCCCTGTGGTCAGGGGAGCGGTGCGGTGTGGAGGTGTGCCGTCGGTTCGGCGGGCGGTGCTGTGTGCCTGCTCGGTGGAGCAGAAGGGTTTGCCTGTGACGCAGGCGTCCGGGCGCGCTGACACGTGGTCTGCGGGGACAGCCGGCGTACGAGAGATCTCTGCACGCCGGCCGCCCGGACGCCTTCAACGTATGGCACTCCGTGACAGGTGGCAAGGCACCCAGTGCCAACAATTTCTCTCAGTTGTCATCTCGTAGGCACGCATGAGCAACATCATGGGTGGTATGCCCCAGTGCTCCCTCTTTTGTGCGCGCTACGGCGCGGTGCGGTACACGTACGGCGTCGTCGTGCTCAGCGCCGTGAAGCCGAGCCGCCGCAGGATCGGGGCGGACCGATCCGTCGCGTCGACCTGGAGGAAGAGGTAGCCGCGCTCGGCGGCGACACGGGCCCGGTGGGCGATCAGTGCCCGGTAGATGCCCCTGCGCTGCCACTCGGGCGCCGTACCGCCGCCCCAGAGGCTCGCGAAGCCGGTGCCCGGGTGGAGCTCCATCCGGGCCGCGCTCACGGGCTCGCCGTCCGCGAGGACCACGACCGCGAGGAAGGTGTCGTCGGTCAGGCGGGCCAGGGCCTGATGGCGCAGCCGTGAACCGTCGGTGCCGAAGGCCAGCTCGTGCGCCCGGACCATCAGCTCCACCCCCGCCGCGTCGGACACCGCCCTGAGCTCCGTGCCGGCCGGGAGTTCCACGGGGGTGGCCAGGCCGGCGGCCGGGGCGACGAACAGGGTCTCCGGCGGCTCCGCCGCGAAACCCGCGGCCAGCAGCCTCCCGCCGAGGTCGGCCGGCCGGTCGTGGGAGTACAGCTTCCACTCGAACTCGTCGTGCCCGAGGGCGGTGTAGTGCTCCACCTGCTCCGCGATCACCGCTTCGGCCCGTACGGCATCGAGGTCCGGAGCCGTCCAGACGACCCCGTTCCAGTCGTCGGCGGCGCCGACCTGGCGGACGACGTCGGGGCGGCGCTCGACCCGTACGCCGGGACCTTCGGGGCGGGCGTGTTCGCGCATCTCGTGATCGAAGAGGGCCAGCATCTCGTCGGATTCCATGCACGCATCCGAGCACGCCGGCCACCGCCCCGACCACCGGGTTTCCTCCCGCCGGTCTCACCGCGTGGAGCGAGGCGCCGCGCCACCGCCCTGGTACGCGGGAGCGGACGTGCGGCCCGCCGACGGCCGGGAGACGGCCCGGACCGGGCTCAGGCCTCCTTGAGGGCCTGCTGGATCGTGCGCATGACCTCGTCGAGCGGCGCGTCCGTACGTGCCACGGCGACCAGCACCTCGCCCTCCCTGGACGCCGACGCCGCGGGCGCCCTCCCGGTGTCGCCGCCCACGGTCCTGCCGGCGCCGATCCCCGTGCCGAAGGTCTCCCGCACGATCGCGAAGGCGTGGTCGAGCTGTGTCTCGACGTCGCCCTGGCCGTCCGCGCGCAGCCAGCGTCGCAGCACATGGTTGTGCGCGGTCACCACGGCGGACGCGGCCACCTCGGCCAGCAGCGGGTCGTCGTTGCCGACGTGGTGGTCGCGCTCGTCGAAGTGGCCCAGCAGATAGCGCGTGAACAGCCGCTCGTAGCGGGCCACCGAGGCGATCTCCGCCTCGCGGAGCGTGGGCACCTCACGGGTCAGTTTGTAGCGCGCCACGGAGACCGCGGGCTTCGCCGCGTACATCTTCATGACCTCCTTGATGCCGCGGCACACGGTGTCGAGCGGGTGCTCGTGCGCGGGAGCGGCGTTGAGGACGGCCTCGGCCCTGACGAGGGTGTCGTCGTGGTCCGGGAAGATGGCCTCTTCCTTGGAGCGGAAGTGGCGGAAGAACGTGCGCCGGGCGACCCCGGCGGCCCCCGCGATCTCGTCGACCGTCGTCGCCTCGTACCCCTTCGTGGCGAAGAGTTCCATCGCCGCCGCGGCCAGCTCGCGGCGCATTTTGAGCCGTTGCGCGGCGGCCCGGGTGCTCGCGGCACTCTCCGGGGCGTCCGTCGCGGCGGAGGAGCGGGGGGACTTGGCGGGTTGGGACATGAGGTGAACGTAACCCATCGGTGCGGCGGAGTGCGCCTGCGGGGGCTGGTCACCCGGGGGTCCGAGCAACCCGCCCCACCGGGCCCCCGGCCCGGAGGGGCCGGCGGCAGGCGACCTGGCGTCGCCTGCCGCCGACCGCTCAGCGGCGGGCATACTCGCGGAATCCGCGCCCCGTCTTGCGGCCGAGGCAGCCCGCGGCCACCAGATGCTCGAGCAGCGGCGCCGGGGCGAGGCCCGGGTCGCGGAACTCGCTGTGCAGGACCTTCTCGATGGCGAGCGACACGTCCAGGCCGACGACGTCCAGGAGTTCGAACGGTCCCATGGGGTAGCCGCCGCCGAGCTTCATCGCCGCGTCGATGTCGTCGAGCGTCGCGTAGTGCTCCTCGACCATCTTGATCGCGTTGTTGAGGTACGGGAACAGCAGCGCGTTCACGATGAACCCGGCCCGGTCACCGCAGTCCACCGGGTGCTTGCGCACCTTGAGGCAGACCTCACGGACGGTGGCGTGCACGTCGTCGGCGGTCAGCACCGTGCGGACCACCTCGACCAGCTTCATGGCGGGGGCCGGGTTGAAGAAGTGCATCCCGATGACGTCCTCGGGGCGCGAGGTCACCCGTGCGACCGCCACGACCGGCAGCGACGAGGTGGTCGTCGCGAGCACCGCGCCCGGCTTGCAGACCTTGTCCAGCGTCGTGAAGAGCTCCCGCTTGATCTCCAGGTCCTCAGCGACCGCCTCGACCGCGAGATCGACATCGGCGAAGGAGTCCAGCGTGCCCGCGGGGGTGATCCGGGCGAGCGTCTCGTCCCGGGCTTCCTCCGTCATCCGCCCCTTCGAGACGGAACGCCCCAGGGACTTGGCGATCCGGGCCTTGGCCGTGTCCGCCTTCTCCTGACTGCGCGCGGCGAGGACCACGGAGTAGCCGGCCTTCGCGAAGACCTCCGCGATGCCTGACGCCATCGTCCCCGAGCCGGCCACACCGACCGAGGAGACCTCGCGTCCGGCCACCGCGCCCGCGCTCTCCGCGGGGGTCAGGGCGTCCGGCACCACGTCCTGGCCGCCGGGGGCGTCGTAGGTGTAGAAGCCGCGGCCCGCCTTGCGGCCGGTCAGCCCGGCCTCGCTGAGCTGCCCGAGCACCGGGGCCGGGGCGTGCAGCCGGTCGCGGGACGCCGTGTACATGGCTTCCAGGACCGTGCGGGCCGTGTCGATCCCGATCAGGTCGAGCAGTGCCAGGGGGCCCATCGGCAGCCCGCAGCCCAGCTTCATGGCGGCGTCGATGTCCTCACGGGAGGCGTAGTTCGCCTCGTACATCGCCGCGGCCTGGTTGAGGTAGCCGAACAGCAGGCCGTCCGCGACGAAACCCGGACGGTCGCCGACCGCGACCGGCTCCTTGCCGAGCTCGCGGGCGAGCCGGGTCACGCTCTCCACGGCCGGCGGGGCGGTCAGGACGGACGAGACCACCTCGACGAGCTTCATGGCGGGGGCCGGGTTGAAGAAGTGCAGGCCGAGGACCCGCTCGGGGTGCTTCGACTCGGCGGCCAGCCGGGTCACCGACAGGGCGTTCGTCCCCGTCGCGAGGATCGCGGTGGGGGAGACGACCGCGTCGAGCTCGCGGAAGACCTGCTGCTTGATCTCGTACGTCTCCGGCACGACCTCGATGACCAGCTCCGCGTCGGCGGCGGCCTGCAGGTCGGAGAAGGTGCGGAACCGGGCGAGGACGTCGTGCCGCTCCTGCTCTGTGATGCGCTCACGGAGCACGGCACGCGCGGTGGAGGCCTCCAGGGAGGCGACGGCCTGACGGGCGGCGGCTTCGCTGACGTCGATGCCGATGACCTCGCGGCCGGCACGGGCCAGGACCTCGGCGATGCCGGTTCCCATGGTGCCGAGGCCGACGACGGCAATGGTGGTGAGCGGGGTGTCCATCACGGGACTCCAGGGTGAGTGACGACTGAGGAGGAGCACGGCGGCGCGCGGGGCCGAAATCCCAACCGGCGCTCTGTGCGCGGACATTGCGTGTCGTGGTGCACGATCCCGGGTGCGCACGGCACACCGGGTGAAAGGTGACGGGCCCTGTCCCGGGCCGCGTCCACAACTGCCGAACCGACAAGCACTCCGGGTGGCTGCGTCACCAGGCCACCGGAGCCGGCGGGGAGTGTGTCCCGCTCACTTGAGATTAACCGGCGAGTAACGAGCGCGCCAGCCCTGGCTGTCTGTGCGCTGGCACACAGTTCCATGAACACGGAACGTGCGCAGGGATAAACTCACCGTCATGAATGAGGAGTTCCGCTCGCTGACGGACCGGCTCGAGGGCGAGGCGGGTGGGTCGGAGGCCTTCCGCCGCCTGCTCGCCACCGAGGACGACGAGGAACTGGCCGGAGTGCTCGTCGAGCGCGAACGCCCGCTGTGGGCCCGCGAGATCGCGGCGTTCCGGCTCGGCTGCAAGGGAGACAGCCGGGCCTTCGAGGCACTGGTGCTCCTGCTCAACCATCGCGATCCCGAACGCTGCGTCTCGGCCGCGCACGCCCTGCGGCTGCTCGGTGACCCCCGGACACCCCGCGCGGCGGCGGCGCTCGCCACGAACAGCCTGCGGACGGCCTACGCCCTGCACCCGGTGCGTCTGCTCACCGCCCTGCGCGCCCCCGAGGCGGTACCCGCTCTGGTCAGCACCCTGCACCGGCTGCTGATCCCCGGTGAGCCGCACTGGCGCGTCGCGCTCGCCTGCGTCGAGGGGCTGGGCACCCTGGGCGACGGCAGGGCCCGTCCGGTCCTGGAAGCCGCCCTGCCGCACCCGCGCCTCGGCACGGCGGCGGCGGAGGCGCTCAGGCGGCTGCCGACGGGGTGAGGGGCGGGCGCCGGACGGCCCTCAGGGTGCGAGTTCCTCCACGTCGCACGCTGCCAGCAGCTCCTCGACCGCGGCGCGGACGGATTCGTCCTCCAGGAACCCCCGCCAGCCGCCGCCGCTGCCGAGCCGCTGGTCACGGGCCGGCACCTCGCGCAGGAGCTGGGCGGCGGGCCGGGCGGCGGGGCCGATCCGTGCCAGGTGGCGCAGGGCAGGGAGCACGACCGGCCGGGAGGCACCCTCGGCCAGCCCTCGCACGGTGGTCGTCAGCGCCGGGACGGTGTTTTCGGTGTCACCGGTCACCGCCCACAGGGCGTGCGCCGCTTCGACACGGGCCCAGGCCCCGGTGTCCGCGGTCATCGTCCTCAGCGGGTCCGCGTAGCGTGCGGCGTGCGCGCCCAGGTCGGCGAGTATGCGTAGGGCGGGGCGGGGGAAGCCGTCGGCGGTGAGGGTCCGGTCCAGCGCTTCGAGGACCGGACCGGGTTCGCCACCGACCTTCCAGCAGGCCCAGGCAGCGAGTTCCGCGTGTGCGTCGCCGGGCCGCGAACGGGCCGACAGGACTTCCCGTGCCACCCTGCCCGGTGTTCCGATCCCGGCCAGTGCCGTCGCCGCCGCGGTCCAGGCCCGGTCGTCCTCCAGCAGGCCTAGCAGTTCGGGAACCGCCGGCTCCGCTGCCGGGCCCCAGTCCGCGAGCACGTCGCAGTACGAACGGAGTATGTGGATCTCCGCGGCGGCGTCGAGCCGGCCGCGGATCATCGGGAGGAGCGGCTCGGCGTGGTCGGGGAGGTGGCCGACGACCTCATGGAGCGCGGGGAGGACCGGGTAATGCCAGTCGGCGGACGGGTAGTGGGCGGAGTTCGACGCGAAACCGGACTGTGGCCTGGCCCCCGCTTCGATCAGCCCCGGCACGCAGCGAGGGTCGTTCATCCGCGCCAGCGCCCATACGGCGGCCTCGGCGACGGTCTCCCGTCGGCGTGTGTCCCGGACGCCGGTGTCACCGAGCAGCGCGGCGACGTCATCGGCGTACGGCGATGCCACCGGCCCCAGGCAGGCCAGCAGTTCGGCCGCCCGGAAGCGGACCTCGGCGGCGGGATCGTCCAGCCGGGCGGCCAGGCGCGGAAGAAGCGCGGTGGCCGGCGAGCGCCACCGGGCCAACAGCCCGCCCGCACGGGCCAGCCCGCCGACGCGCTGTTCGACGTCGGGGTGGTCGTCCAGCAGGCCGAGCGTGAACGACGGGGAGGGGCCGGTGAGCAGGGCGGCCGTCCAGTGCTGCACACCCTGAACACCGGACTCCACCGTGCTGGTGTGCTGCCACAGCTCGACGTCCGGGTCGCGCACCGCTTCCAGCAGGATGTCGATCCGCTGTGCCGGAAGGCCGGGGTCGGCAGGGGCGATCGCGTGCACCGCCGCAAGACGTGTCTGCGCCTCGGGGGCGTCGAGCAGCCCGCGGAGCACCGCACGGGCCTCGGCGCCGTGTTCGCCCGACGGCTCCTGCAGCGCCGCGCGTCCGAGTGCGAGGACCAGGTCGAGACGCGTCGCCGCGTCGTCCTCCACCTCCCAGCGGCGGAGCAGCGCCGGCAGCGTGAGCTCTCCGGGACTCCGGCAGGAACCGATGACGTCGGCCGCGTCCCGCCGCACCGCCGGGTCCGCGGCGTCGAGCAGCGCGAGTACCTCCGGCAGCGCGCGCTCCCATGCCGCCGGCCAGCCGGGATCCAGCCGCTCCTCGGCGACCCGCCCGACCTCCGACACCAGCCTCGACACGATGCCCAGCAACGTCCGACGGCTCGGCACATCCGGCGTAGCGGCCAGGCGCAGCAGATACGGCAGCGCGGCCGTGGCGGCGGAGCAGATCCAGCCGCCCTGGTGGAAGAGGTTGTTGAGAAGCTCGTCCGCCGCCCGCTCCGCGTCGCGCGGATCCGGGCCCGCGCACCGGCGCAACAGGCCGGGCACGTCCTTCGCGGATCCGTAGTTGTGCCTGAGCGTGGCCCAGCCGACCGTGTCCCGTTCCCCCCACATGCGGGTGACCCTACGCGGGGCGGGCGGCCGGCGTCGCGGCCGGACCCGTGAACGCGCCGTGTGCCGAAGGCGAACCGCTCGGGCGGCGCGTCGGATCGCGCATGTACCTGACCTCCGGGACCGTAAAGCGGCGGGCCCGGGCGGTGTCCTCGAGGTCCCACAGGGACATCCTCACGAGACCGTCCGCACGGGCACGTGCCGTCACCTCGGCCGGGAGTGCGCCCGGTGCCCGTGCGCTCCGGGCGTATGAGCGGGCCGGGGGCGTACGCGGGAATGGGATGCGTGGTCACGTGGTCCGTCCTCGCGTACGCCCCCGGCCTGGGGCCCGGCCTCTCTCAGCCGCGCATCAGCCGCGGAAGCCCAGCAGGCCGTGCAGGGTGCTGCCCTTCGTGTTCGCACCCGCCTTCGCGGACGCAGTCGCCTTCGGCTCCGGCAGGGCGGCGCAGACCGCGTCCGGCCCGCTGCCGGCGGCGGCAGGCAGGGTGCCGTCCGTCAGGTAGCGCACCAGGTGCTTGTCCAGACAGTTGTTGCCGCTCAGCGTGATGCCGTGGTTCCCGCCGCCCTGCTCGACGACGAGGCCCGAGCCCCTGAGCTCGCGGCTCATGGTGACGCCGCCCTCGTAGGGGGTCGCCGCGTCATCGGTCGCCTGGAAGACCAGGGCCGGCCCGATCTCGTCATTGGTGACCCGCACGGGCTCCAGGGGCTCGACGGGCCAGGTGGCGCAGGGAGCGTTGTACCAGGTGTTGTTCCACGCCATGAAGGGCGCCTTCGCGTGCGCCTCCCAGGTGTCGTTGCGCCAGGTGCTCCAGGTGCGGGGCCAGCCGGCGTCACGGCACTGCACGGCCGCGTAGACGGAGTACCCGTTCTCCCCGGCCTTGTCCACGGCGGCGAAGTCCTCGTACGCGGTGGCGAGCGCGTCCTCGTCGTCGTCGTTCACGTACGCCGCGAACGCCTCGGCCAGGCGCGGCCAGTAGCCGTCGTAGTAGCCGCCCGGCATGAAGGTGTCCTCGAGCTCGCCCGGCCCGACCTTGCCGGCCGCGGGGTGCTTCTTCACCGCCTCGCGCATCCCGTACCACGCGGCTTCCACCTGGGCCGGGTCGCTGCCCAGCTTGTACGTGGCGTCGTTCTTCGCGACCCAGGCGGCGAAGGCCTTGTGGCGGGCGTCGAACGCGTGGTCCTGGCCGAGGTTGTCCTCGTACCAGACGCCGTCGGGGTCGACCACCGAGTCGAGCACCAGGCGGCGTACGCGCTCGGGGAACAGCTTGGCGTAGACAGCCCCGAGGTAGGTGCCGTACGAGTATCCGAAGTAGTTGATCTGCTTCGCGCCGAGGGAGCGGCGGATGACGTCGAGGTCCTTCGCGGCGCTGACGGTGTCCATGTACGGCAGCAGGTCGCCGTGCTTCTCGCCGCACGCGGTGGCGAAGGACGCGGCCCGGTCGCGCGCGGTCCTCTCCGCCTCGTAGGAGTCCGGCACGGAGTCGGGGCGCACGGGGGCGAAGTACTTCGGCAGGCAGTTCAGCGCGGGCCGGCTCTTGCCCACTCCGCGCGGGTCGAACCCGATCACGTCGTACTGGGCGGCGAGCTTCTTCGGCAGTGACCCCGCCACGAAGCCGGCCATGGAGAGTCCGCTGCCGCCGGGGCCCCCGGGATTCACCAGCAGCGGCCCCTGCGACTTCTTCGCCGTGTGGGGGATCCGGGAGAGGGCGAGCGTGACCGGCCTGCCCGACGGGTTGTCATGGTCCAGCGGCGCGGTGACCGTTGCGCACTGCAGCGTCGGATAGGACTTCGTCCCGCAGCCGGTCCACTTGAGCGGCGCGGCGGCGGGGGTGGCGGACGGTGTGGACGCGGTGGAGGGCGCGGCGGTCACCAGACCGGCGACCGTGGCGCCGACGGCGACCAGAATTCCTGCACGTTTCGTCATGGGGCCTCCCGTGGTGGGGCAACGCGGCTGTGGTGGGCACAGCTCCCGCCGCATGCTTCCCGGATCCGGGAGCGGAAGGACACGTGAGGCCGAGAGTTGACCCGTTCGGGCCGGGAGACGGATGCGGTCAGAGCAGGCTCAGCTGGGTGGCGCCGGCGGCGGGAGCCGCGGGTGTCTCGCGTACGGTGCGCCGGGCGCCGCCCCGGTCGGCCGGGCCGATGCCGAACTCCGCGGCCAGCTCGTGCACCCGGCGGGTGATGCCCCGCTGGTACCACGTCGGCGCGTACGCCCCGTCCGCGTACATCCGCTCGTACCGGTGCACCAGGTGCGGGTGGTGGTGGGCGAGCCACTGCATGAACCACTCACGGGCGCCCGGCCGCAGATGCAGGACGAGCGGGGTCACCGACGTCGCCCCGGCGGCGGCGATGGCGCGGACCGTGGCGCGCAGCTGGTCGGGATGGTCGCCGAGGAAGGGGATGACCGGTGCCATCAGGACTCCGCAGCCGATCCCGTTGTCCGCCAGGGCGCGCACGACGTCCAGGCGGCGCTCGGGGGAGGGGGTGCCCGGTTCGACGGTCCGCCACAGCTCGGGGTCGGTGAAGCCGACGGAGACGGAGACGCCGACCTCGGTGACCTCCGCGGCCTGCCGCAGCAGGTCGAGGTCGCGGAGGATCAGGGTGCCCTTCGTGAGGATGGAGAACGGATTCGCGTGGTCGCGCAGGGCGGCGATGATGCCGGGCATCAGCCGGTAGCGTCCTTCGGCCCGCTGGTAGCAGTCGACGTTCGTCCCCATCGCGATGTGCTGGCCCTGCCACTGCCGGGAGGCCAGATGGCGGCCCAGCAGTTCGGCGGCGTTGACCTTGACGACGATCTGGGAGTCGAAGCCCAGCCCGGTGTCCAGGTCCAGATAGCTGTGGGTCCTGCGCGCGAAGCAGTACACGCAGGCGTGGCTGCACCCCCGGTACGGGTTCACGGTCCATTCGAACGGCATGCGGGAGGCGCCGGGCACCCGGTTCACGATCGAGCGGGCCCGGATCTCGTGGAAGGTGATTCCCCTGAATTCCGGGGTGTCGAAGGTGCGTGTGGTCACCGCGTCCGCGGCGAAGAGGGCACCGTCGCCCGTTTTTGTGGTGTTCTCTGCAAGATTGTCCCAGCGCATGAACGCCTCCTCGGTAGCACTCCGCAGAGAATAGAACATATGTTCCCTTGATCGTGCCCGGTGGAAGGCCGGACCCGATTTTGAGGGGCCGTCCCCGAGGTGGTTGGCTCAGCAGCACCCCGAACAACCGAGTGCTGGAGGAGCAGGCATGGCGCAGGTCGAGGCCACGACAGAGCGGATCATCGCGGCGGACGCAGAGACGGTGTTCGATGCGCTGGCCGACTACAAGGAGGTCCGGGGCAAGGTGCTGACCGGGCACTTCAGCGAGTACGAGGTGCGCGAGGGCGGAGACGGCGAAGGCACCCTCGTCCACTGGAAGCTCCAGGCCACCAGCAAGCGGGTACGCGACTGCCTGCTCGAGGTCACCGAGCCCACCGACGGGCAGCTGGTCGAGAAGGACCGCAACTCCACGATGGTCACCACGTGGACGGTCACCCCGGCGGGCGAGGGCACTTCGAAGGCCGTCGTCACCACCGTCTGGAACGGCGCGGGAGGCATCGGCGGGTTCTTCGAGAAGACCTTCGCGCCCAAGGGGCTCGGCCGGATCTACGACGAACTGCTGCAGAACCTCGCCGCCGAGGTCGAGAAGTAACCCTGCTCCTCCTGCTGTTGGCGTCGCGGCCGGCCTCACCGGAACGGGTGGTTTTCCGGGGTGGCCGGTTGTGCGCCGTAGTGCCTCCCACCGGGGCGTAAGCCCTCTGTGTGCGCCGTGCGCACGCCCGGTCGCGTTTGCCCCGCCTTGCCACCTGGTGCGAGAAATGGGCGGCGCAGCTGCGACGAGGGGAGCGTCACGTGGTGGGTGGGATCACTCTGGTGAAGGACGGGCCGGGAGGCACGGAGTACGGGCCCCCCGGTGCCTGGCCGCTGTCCGGCGCCGAAGCGGAGCCCGGCCCGCCGGCACCGCCGGCCGCCGGCGGACCGCCCGCACCGCCCGACGACATCAGCCCCCGCAGGGTTCGGCTGGTCTTTCTCGGCCTGATGCTCACCCTGCTGCTCGCGGCGCTCGACCAGATGATCGTGGCCACCGCGCTCCCGAAGATCGTCGGTGAGCTGCACGGCCTGGACAAGATGTCCTGGGCGGTCACCGCCTACCTCCTCGCCTCCACGATCGGCCTGCCGATCTACGGGAAGCTCGGCGACCTCTTCGGCCGCAAGGGCGTCTTCCAGTTCGCGATCGTCGTCTTCGTCATCGGCTCCGCCCTCGCCGGCTGGTCGCGGACCATGGACGAACTCATCGCCTTCCGGGCCGTCCAGGGCATCGGCGGCGGCGGACTCATGATCGGCGTACAGGCGATCATCGCGGACATCGTCCCGTCCAGGGAGCGGGGCCGCTACATGGGCCTCATCGGGGCGGTCTTCGGCCTCGCCTCCGTCGCGGGGCCCCTCCTCGGCGGCTTCTTCACCGACCACGCCTCCTGGCGCTGGTGCTTCTACATCAACGTGCCGTTCGGCATCGTCACCCTCGCCGTCATCGCGCTCGTACTGAAGCTGCCCAAACCGGCCGTCCGTCCCCGCCTCGACGTGCTGGGAGCCCTCCTGCTCGCCGCCGCGTCGACCTGCCTGGTCCTCCTCACCAGCTGGGGCGGTACGGAGTACGCGTGGGGCTCGCGAACCATTCTCGGGCTCGCCGCCGGTGCCGCCGGAACGACCCTGCTCTTCCTCGTCGTCGAGCACCGGGCCGCCGAACCGATCATCCCGCTGCGGCTGTTCCGCGACTCGGTCTTCAACGTCACCTCGCTGGTGGGCGCGGTCGTCGGGGTCGCGCTCTTCGGGGCCGCCAGCTACCTGCCGACCTATCTCCAGATGGTCGAGGGCGTGTCCGCCACCGAGTCGGGGCTCCTGATGCTGCCCATGATGGGAGGCATCGTCGTCGCCTCCGTCGTCTCCGGACAGCTCGTCTCGCGCACCGGCCGCTACCGCGTCTACCCGGTCGTCGGCGGGGCAGTGTCGGTCGTCGGCATGTGGCTGCTCTCCCGCCTGGACACCGGTACCTCCGCGCTGGAGTACGGCATCTGGCAGGCCGTACTGGGCGTGGGGATCGGTCTGGTCATGTCCATCCTGGTGCTGGCCGTCCAGAACTCCGTACGTCCCTCCGACCTCGGCACCGCCACCAGCGCCCACAACTACTTCCGGCAGATCGGCGGCAGCGTCGGCGCCGCGATCTTCGGCACGCTGTTCGCGGGACGGCTCGCCGACGCGCTCGGTGTGCGGCTCCCCTCCGGCGCCGACCTGCCCGACGCGGAGTCGATCACCCCGCAGCTGGTCCACGCCATGGAGCCCGCGCTGCGCGACGCCTACATCCAGGCGTACGCCGACGCGATGCCGCGGATCTTCCTCTACCTCGTGCCGGTGCTCCTGCTCGGCCTGTTCCTCGCCTTCTTCCTCAAGGAGAAACCCCTGGTGTCCCACCCCATCTCCTCCACGGCCGCCGACCAGTCCGCAAGCCCGTCCGCGAGCCCGTCCACGATCCCGGCGGCGCGCCCCGACGCCGGCCCCCCGCAGGCCGGCTCCCTCTCCGGAGTCCCCGTGTGCGGACGCGTCCAGCACCCCGACGGCACGAAGGTGGGAAGGGCCGCGCTCACCCTCATCGACGTCCAGGGGCGGCAGGTCGGGCGCGGTGCGAGCGGCGACGACGGGCGGTACGCGCTGAGCGCGCCCGCAGCCGGTGCCTATGTGCTGATCGCCGCGGCGGGCGGGCACCAGCCGCAGGCCGTCAGTGTCACGGTCGGCGAACGGCCCGTGGAGCTCGACGTGGTCCTGGGCGGCGCGGGACGGCTGGCGGGAGCGGTCCTCACGCCCGACGGCGCCCCCGTCCGCGACGCGGCGGTCACCCTCACCGACGTACGGGGCGAAGTCGTCGCGACGACCCGGACCGGGCGCGAAGGGGCTTACGTCATCAGCGAGTTGGTCGCCGGGGAGTACACCCTGGCCGCCAGCGCGCCGGCCTACCGGCCCGCCGCCCTCCCGGTCAGTGTGCAGGCCGCCCGGGAGACCAGGCAGGACATCGAGCTGGCCGGCGGAGCCGTGCTGCGCGGCATCGTCCGCGCCCCCGGCGGGCGGGCCGTCGAGGACGCCAGGGTCACGCTCCTGGACGCGGCGGGCAACGTGGTCGACACCCTGACCACCGGCTCCGACGGGGCCTTCCGGTTCGTGGACCTCTCCACCGGTGAGTACACCGTCATCGCCGCCGGGTACCCGCCGGTCGCCACCGTTCTCCAGCTCCCCGGAGGGGGCAGGACCGAACGCGACCTCCAGCTGGGACACGAGGACTGAGAGCCGGTCGGGCGGCGGGTGTGCGCGGGGCGCCGCACACCCGCCGCTCAGGGCAGCAGACGGGGCCTTCGCCGCGCCGCGACGTCCTCGACCCAGCCCACGCACACCACGGCGACCGCGATCAGCACCCAGGCGACACCGAACTGCCACCACGGGCTGTCCAGCGGCAGATACCGCTCCAGCGCCCGTACGTTCCACATCTGGTCGATCAGCGGCACCGAGGCCATCAGTGCCACCTCGTGCCAGAGGTACACCGTGACCGCGCGCGCGTTGAACACCGTGACGGTCCGGTCGGCCACCGGATGGCGTGCGAGCCGGTCGAAGCGCGGCCGGAAGCGCAGCAGGAGCAGCACGAACCCCGCCGACCACAGCGCCTGGGCCGGCGGGATGTCGTCCAGGTCGAACGAGCCGTCCACCGGGTGCCCGGACGCCCACCACGCACCGGTGGCCATCAGTGGCACCGCGAGGGCCACCGCTCCCGATCCGCGCAGCCGGCCGAGCACGCCGTCGCGGTGTGCGAACCCCAGCAGCCAGCAGAACAGGAACACCGAGGCGTCGCCGAGCGCACTCCCCAGCCGTCCGTCCGGCACACCGGACACCGCCTCCAGCACCACGACGGGGGCGAGCGACAGGACGAGCACGGGGAGGGGTGCGAGCCGGAAGGCACGCAGCAGCAGAGGCGAGAGCAGGACGAACCACAGGTAGGCGCGCAGGTACCAGAGCACCGCCCATGCCTGCTCGCCCCACGCGTCGCCCGGCGGATCGCCGACCGGCAGCACCCAGAGCAGGACGTCGGGCCCCGGCACCCAGCCGTGCAGGAGCATCGCCACCCCGAGCGCGAGGCCGAACAGCCACACGGGGATCAGGAGCCTCCGCAGCCTGCCGCGGACCACACCGGCGGCCGGGCGTTCCAGCGAGCGGGCCATGAGAGAGCCGGCGAGCGCGAACATCACGCCCATCGAAGGGAAGACGTATCCCAGCCAGGGCCACTCGAAGGTGTGGTAGGCGACCACGCGGACGAGCGCCACGGCCCGCAGCACGTCGAAGGACCGGTCGCGGCCGGTGCCGGCGGCCGCGGCCGCCGGCGACGCGAGTGCCGTCCTGCGGTGCGCCCCCGCCTGTCCGGCACCGACTGGGTGCGGGCGGTGCCGCCGGGGAAGCTCAGGAGGGGCCCGCCCTCCAGTACGTCGTCGGGCACCGTGTCCGCCGGGGCGTCGGAGCGCACCCGCTGGTCGTCGCCGACCTCGGCGCGCAGATAGCCGTCCAGCAGCATCGTGCAGACGAGCCCCAGCAACAGCAGCAGGGCCATGATCACGCGGGGCCGTGGGACGGCCTGGCGCCTTACGCGGCCGATCCTGCCGGGCGTGGCGTGCCGGCGGCGCGAAGCGGCCATCAGTTCGCCCCGCCCGAAGCCGAAGCCGAAGCCGAAGCCGAAGCCGAAGCCGAAGCCGAAGCCGAAGCCGACGCCGAAGCCGAAGCCGACGCTGAGCCCGAGCCCGAGCCCGAGCCCGAGCCCGAGCCCGAGCCCGAGCCCGAGCCCGAGGCCGAACCCGAAGCCGAAGCCGAGGCATGGTCGGACGGTGCTGCCCGCCCCGGTGCCGGCGCGCCGCCCGGGGTCACGGTGTCACCCGGCGGCAGGCCGTAGCCGGGCCGCGTCCCGCCGCCGGGGCCTGCCTCCGCCGCCGGGCCGCCGTCGAAGGGGAGGAGCTGGGAGGGAGTCAGGGAGATGCCGCCCATGAAGGCGAGCGCCAGCACGGCCGCGTAGCCGACGCAGACGGTGCCCAGCAGCACGCCCGCGCGGCGCAGGAGCCTGGCCCGGCGTCCGGAGCTGTCGACGAAGACAGGCCCCTCCTGCGGCTGCGCCGCCGCGCGTCGGCGTCCGGCCGCGCGGGCCGGGCCGGCGTGTGCCCGGCGTCGGCCGCGCTGCGCCGGGTCCTTCTCGATGACGGTGTCGGATTGCATGTGCGCATGGTGGCGAAGGCGGTTGTGCGAAGTCTGGAGCTTTCCTGGCCGCGCGCTGTGAAACGGGCTCGAACCTGTCGGGGTGCTGAGAGGGCGCCGCGCGGGGGTGGCCGGCGTCGTGGTCCTCGACCCCTTCCCCGCAAGGGAATTGCCCGACAGGGAGGGCGCTTCCCATGAGTCTCCTGTGTCCTCGCGCAGCGCCTCGGTGTGAGAGGTTCATGGTGTCCCGGCAGCACCGGCCGCCGTTGTGGACGACCTCTTCGAGAGCAGGTGCAGATACGTCATGCAAAGGCGCACACGAGTTCCCTCGGTCGCCGCCGGGCTGATCGCGCTCGGCCTCGCGTGCTCGGCCTGCGCGACGGGCGGCGTCGCCGACCAGGCGAAGGGATCGGCGCCGCCCCCACCGGCGGCGGAGACCGCGTACACCCCGTACGTGAGCGCCACGACGGCCGCGGGCGCGGACGGTGCGGGCTCCCCGGACACGTACAACCTGGCGTTCGTCACCACCGCCGGATCGCGGTGCACCCCCCTCTGGGGCGGCACCGCCGCGGCCGGGAGCGGCGCGGTCGCGTCCCGGGCCGAGGCGCTCACCGGGGCCGGGGCGGACCTCCGGGTCTCCTTCGGCGGAGCCGCGGGAACGGAGGCCGCGCTGGCCTGCGACAGTGCGGAGGAGCTGGCCGACGCCTACGCCGAGGTCCTGGACGCGGTCGGGGCCACCAAGGCCGACTTCGACATCGAGGGCGACGCACTCGCCGACACCGCGTCCGTCACCCGCCGCAACGAGGCCCTCGCCCTGCTCCAGGAGAAGCGCGACCTCGACGTCACCTACACGCTGCCCGTCATGCCGACGGGTCTCGAGGACACCGGGCTCGCCGTCATCGAGGACGCCGTGGACCAGGGCGTCGACGTCTCGGCGGTCAACATCATGGCGATGAACTACAGCACGTCCCACACCGGCGACATGGGCGACTACGCGGAGCAGGCGGCCGCCGCGTCCCACGACCAGCTCGTGGACGCGCTCGGCCTGTCGCAGGACGCGGCGTGGAAGGCGCTGCACATCACCGTGATGATCGGGGTCAACGATGTCGCGGGGGAGACCTTCACCCTCGACGACGCCGTGTCCCTGCGGGCGTTCGCCGCACGCCGGGGGGTCGGCGCGCTCTCGCTGTGGGCGTCCTTCCGCGACCAGGAGTGCGGCGCGGACGAGGACACCACGGCGGCCTCCGACTCCTGCAGCGGCGTCGACCAGGACACGGGCGCGTTCGCGGAGGCGCTGAGCGGGTGAGAGCGGCCGTGCGGCCTCGCGGAAGCGCTGAGCGGTGAGAGCGGCCGTGCGGCCGGCCGCGGTCAGCGCAGCGGGGCCTCCCGGACCAGCGTCATCAGCGCCTTGGCCCCCGGGCTCATGGCCCGGGCGGGAGGGAGTACGACGACGCTCTCGTAGACCGGCCGCCGCGTCCCGCCGAGCTCCACGGCCACCAGGCCGCGCGCTTCCGGCTTGCGGGAGAAGTGGTGCGGCACCACCGCGATGCCGAGGCCCTCGTGCACCAGCTCCAGCAGGCTGTGCACGTCGTTGACCTCCAGCGCCACGGTACGGCGTGCCCCCGCCCCGGCGAACGCCTCGTCCGCGGCACGCCTGGGCCCCCAGTCCGGGTGGAAGTCGATGAACGACTCTCCGGACAGTTCGCTCCACTCCGCGACCGCGCCCTCCTCGGCGAGCCGGTGCCCGGCGGCGCACAGGACGACCATGGGCTCCCGCGCCAGCGGCACGAGCTCGCCACGCCACTCCGGCGGGCTGACGGTCGCGGCGAACGCGAGGTCGAGCCGGCCTCCGGCCACCCCTTCCAGCAGGCTGGACGTGCCCTCCTGCCGGAGCCTGATCTCCATGTGCGGGTGCTCCCGGTGGAAGGCCGCGAGCAGCCGGGCCGTGCTGACCCCGGCCACGCACTGCTCCACCCCCAGCGTCAGTGTGCCGCGCAGCAGCCCCCGCACCGCGTCGACGGCGTCCCGCGCCGCCCTGGCCCCCGCCAGCGTGCGCTCCGCCTCCACCAGCAGGGCGGCGCCCGCCTCGGTCAGCCGGACCGTGCGCGTCGTACGGCTGAACAGCGGCGTCATCAGCTCGTGCTCCAGCGCCCGCACGGAGGCCGACAGCCCGGACTGGGAGACGGCCAGACGTTCGGCCGCCCTGGTGAAGTGCTGCTCCTCCGCGACGGCGACGAAGTGCTCCAGCTGGCGCAATTCCATGATTGAGCAACCTAGCCGATGAATCCCAGTGGAATCTCCTGTTGGACCGCTGGATCCTTCTCCGTCAGTCTTGGGATCGCGCACCAGACCTGGCGCGCTACGCCGTGTCCCGTGGAGTGCCCGCATGTACCTTCCGTCCGCCGACCGCTACTCCGCCATGCCCTACCGGCGCACCGGGCGCAGCGGTCTGCTGCTGCCCGCGCTGTCGCTCGGGCTCTGGCACAACTTCGGGGGTGACCGGACCCCCGAGAGCCAGGGCGAGATCCTGCGCAGGGCCTTCGACCTCGGCATCACCCACTTCGACCTCGCCAACAACTACGGTCCGCCGCCCGGCTCAGCCGAGACCGCCATGGGCCGCGCCCTGAAGACGGACTTCGCCGGACTCCGGGACGAGATGGTCGTCTCGACCAAGGCCGGCTACCACATGTGGGAGGGCCCTTACGGGGAGTGGGGCTCCGCCAAGAACCTGCGCTCCTCGCTGGACCAGAGCCTGACCCGGCTCGGCCTCGACTACGTCGACATCTTCTACTCGCACCGCTTCGACCCCGACACCCCGCTCGAGGAGACCATGGGTGCCCTCCATGCGGCGGTGCGCCAGGGCAAGGCGCTCTACGTGGGCGTCTCCAACTACTCCGCCGAGCAGACCCGCGAGGCCGCCCGCATCCTGGACGAGCTGGGCACCCCCCTCCTCATCCACCAGCCGCGCTACTCCATGCTGGACCGCTGGGTCGAGGACGGGCTGCTGGACACCCTGGACGAGCTGGGCACCGGCTCCATCGCGTACTCCCCGCTGGAGCAGGGGATCCTCTCGGACCGCTATCTCCACGGCATCCCGGAGGGATCGCGCGCGGCGGGGAGCAGCCCCTTCCTCTCCGCCGAGGCCGTCACCCCGGACCTCGTGGACCGCCTCGGCGCGCTGAACGATCTGGCGCGGGAGCGCGGACAGTCCCTCGCCCAGATGGCGCTCGCCTGGGTGCTGCGCGGCGGCCGGGTCACCTCCGCCGTCGTCGGCGCCAGCAGCGTCGCGCAGCTCGAGAACAGCGTCGAGGCCGTCCGGGGACTGGAGTTCGGCGACGACGAGCTGGCCCGGATCGAAGAGCTCGTCAAGGGGACCGCCCGCCCCTGAACCCGTGTCGTCCGCCGCCCGGCACCCGGGCGGCGAACGGCTTCACCGGACTGGACCAGTGACAGATCACGACGGCTCTGGTCCCACGCTGTCCCGGCGCGTACCGTGATCCGGCACGAAGATCCTCTTCCCGGCGACGGGTGTGGGGAGCGACCGACCAGGGACAGGACCGCGCACCGTGAAGATCCTCGTCAGCGCCGACATGGAAGGCGCCACCGGAGTCACCTGGCCGGCCGACGTGCTGCCCGGTACCCCGCAGTGGGAGCGGTGCCGCTCCTTGTTCACCTCCGACGTGAACGCGGCGGCGCTCGGCTTCTACGACGGGGGCGCCGACGAGGTGCTGGTCAACGAGGCGCACTGGAGCATGCGCAACCTGCTGCTGGAGCAGCTCGACGAGCGGGTCCAGATGCTCACCGGCAAGCACAAGTCCCTCTCCATGGTCGAGGGGATCCAGCACGGCGACGTCGACGGCGTGGCGTTCGTCGGCTATCACACGGGCGCCGGCACGGAGGGCGTGCTCGCCCACACCTACCTCGCCAACTCCATCACCGGGGTCTGGCTGAACGGCGTCCGAGCCAGCGAGGGCCTGCTCAACGCCCATGTCGCGGCCGAGTACGGCGTGCCGGTCGTCCTGGTCACCGGAGACGACCTGACCTGCGTGGACGCCGCGGGCTACGCCCCGGAAGCACGCACGGTCGCGGTCAAGGACCACGTCTCGCGGTACGCCGCCGTGTGCCGTACCCCGGCCCGGACCGCCGCCGACATCAGGGCGGCGGCCGCCGGGGCGACCGCGCTCGCCGTCCGCCGCGCACCCGTGACGAGCGGGTCGTACACGGTGGAGCTGGAGTTCGACGCCGAGCATCTGGCGGGCGCCGCGACCGTGGTTCCCGGCGTGGCGCCGAGCGGTGAGCGGCGCGTCGCCTACACCAGCGGGACGATGTACGAAGGTATTCGCACGTTCAAGGCGGTGACGACGATCGTGTCGGCCGCCGTGGAGGAACAGTATGGCTGAGGCGGGCAACCCCACCGGACCCGTGGACGAGCGGGCGCTCGAGGAGTCGGTGACGTACACCTCCGAGCTGATCCGGATCGACACGACCAACCGCGGCGACGGCAGCTGCCGCGAGCGCCCGGCCGCCGAGTACGTCGCCGAGCGCCTCGCGGAGGCGGGCCTGGAGCCCGCGCTCCTGGAGCGCACCCCGGGACGGACGAACGTCGTCGCGCGGATCGAGGGCACCGACCCGTCCGCCGACGCCCTCCTCGTGCACGGTCACCTCGACGTGGTGCCCGCCATGGCCGACGACTGGACCGTGCACCCGTTCTCCGGCGAGGTGCGCGACGGCGTCGTGTGGGGACGCGGGGCCATCGACATGAAGAACATGGACGCGATGATCCTCGCCGTCGTCCGGGCCTGGGCGCGCGCGGGCCTCCGTCCGCGTCGCGACATCGTCATCGCCTACACGGCCGACGAGGAGGCGAGCGCGCACGACGGCGCGGGCTTCCTCGCCGACCGGCACCCGGAGCTCTTCGAAGGCTGCACCGAGGGCATCAGCGAGTCCGGCGCCTTCACCTTCCACGCCGGACCCGGCATGTCGCTCTACCCCGTCGCGGCGGGGGAGCGCGGGACGGGGTGGCTGAAGCTCACCGCCGAGGGCAAGGCCGGCCACGGCTCCAAGGTCAACCGGGCCAACGCCGTCACCAGGCTCGCCGCCGCCGTAGCCCGGATCGGCGAGCACGAGTGGCCGGTACGGCTGACGCCGACCGTACGGGCGGCCCTCACCGAGATCGCCGCGCTCCACCACATCCGTGTCGACCCCGACGCCCCCGGGTTCGACGTGGACGAGATCCTCGGCAAGCTCGGCCCGGCCGCGGCGCTGATCGAGCCGACCATACGCAACAGCACCAACCCGACGCTGCTGGAGGCCGGTTACAAGGTCAACGTGATCCCCGGCCATGCCTCCGCCCAGATCGACGGGCGGATGGTACCCGGCGGCGAGGACGAGTTCCGCGAGACGCTGGACCGGCTGACCGGCCCCGGGGTCACCTGGGAGTTCCAGCACCGCGAGGTCGCCCTCGAAGCCCCGGTCGACTCGTCGACGTTCCGGAAGATGCGCACGGCCATCGAGCTGTTCGACCCCGAGGCGCACGTCGTCCCCTACTGCATGTCCGGCGGCACCGACGCCAAGCAGTTCTCCCGCCTCGGCATCACCGGCTACGGCTACTCCCCGCTCAAGCTGCCTGCCGGCTTCGACTACCAGGCCCTGTTCCACGGAGTCGACGAGCGGGTGCCCGTCGAGGCCCTGCACTTCGGCGTCCGGGTCCTGGACCACTTCCTGCGCAACGCCTGACGACCGGCACACCGGATGAACCGCACCGCCTGACCGAAGAGGGGGAACCGACCATGGTGTCCACAGCGGCGTACGGCACGTGGCCGTCACCGATCGACGCGGAGCTGACCGCCGCGCACGACGGCCGGCCGGAGTTCGTCGGAACCGTCGGCGACGAGGTGTGGTGGACGGAACCGCGCCCCGCCGAAGGAGGCAGGCGCGCCCTCGTGCGCCGTACGGCCGACGGCAGCACCCGGTCGGTGCTCCCCGAGCCGTGGAACCCGCGCAGCCGCGTCATCGAGTACGGCGGAGTGCCGTGGTCGGGCGCCGCGCGCGGCGAGGGCGGGCCGCTGGTCGTCTTCGTCCACTTCCCCGACCAGCGGCTCTACGCCTACGCGCCGGACGGGCCCGACGAGCCGTGGCCGCTCACGCCGGTCTCCGGCATCGGCGGCGGGCTGCGCTGGGTGGACCCGCAGCTGCATCTCTCCCGAGGCGAGGTGTGGTGCGTCCTGGAGGAGTTCACGGGGGAGTCCCCCACCGATGTGCGACGGTTGATCGCCGCGGTGCCGCTGGACGGATCGGCGGCAGGCGACCGCGGCGCCGTACGCGAACTCAGCGACGACAGCGACCGGTTCGTCACCGGGCCCAAGCTGTCGCACGACGGCCGCCGGGTCGCCTGGATCGCGTGGGACCACCCGCGGATGCCCTGGGACGGCACCGTCGTGAAGACGGCCGACGTCACCGCGGAGGGCGCGTTCACCGGGGTCAGGCCCCTGGTCGGCGGCACCGACGAGTCCGTCGTCCAGGTGGAGTGGGACCGGGACGGCTCCCTGGTCTTCGTGTCGGACGTCGGCGGCTGGTGGGAACTCCAGCGGCTCAGGCCCGACGCCGTCGCCGACGCGGCCGTACCCGGCAGCCGCCTCTGCGGCGTGCGGAACGAGGAGTTCGGCGGGCCCCTGTGGAAGATCGGCCTGCGCTGGTTCCAGCTCCTGGACAACGGGCTGATCGCGGTGATCCACGGCCGGGGCACCACCTCACTGGGCCTGCTCGACCCGGAGACCGGCGAGCTCGTCGACGCCGTGGGGCCCTGGACCGCGTGGGCCGAGACGCTGGCCGTGCAGGACACCAGGGTCGTCGGCATCGCCGCGAGCCCTCACACGTCGTACGAGGTCGTGGAGCTGGACACCGCCACGGGCCACACCCGGACCGTCGGTGTGCCCCACCGGGACGCGGTCGGTCCCGGCTACTTCCCCGAGCCCGTGGTCCGTACCTTCAGCGGGCCCGGCGGGCGTGA
Organism: Streptomyces sp. NPDC102402; assembly: GCF_044765765.1. Lineage (NCBI taxonomy): Bacteria > Bacillati > Actinomycetota > Actinomycetes > Kitasatosporales > Streptomycetaceae > Streptomyces > Streptomyces sp. NPDC102402. Next base: position 148,184 of record NZ_JBIWKR010000005.1, on the reverse strand, counting down.
GATCCACGCCCATGTGTACCCGCCGCGCCACCCCGACCACGCCGGCCCCGAGGGTGAGCTGCCGCCCTACGTGATCTGGGCGCACGGCGGTCCCACCGGCCGCAGCCCGCTCGTCCTCGACCTGGAGATCGCCTACTTCACGTCGCGCGGGATCGGTGTCGCCGAGGTGAACTACGGAGGCTCGACCGGCTACGGCCGCGCCTACCGCGAACGGCTCCGCGGACAGTGGGGCGTGGTCGACGTGGAGGACTGCGCGGCCGTCGCCCTCGGGCTGGCGGAGGAGGGCACCGCCGACCGCGGCCGTCTGGCGATCCGCGGCGGGAGCGCCGGAGGGTGGACCGCCGCCGCCTCCCTCGTGCAGACGGACGTGTACGCCTGCGGGGCCATCAGCTACCCGATCCTCGACCTGGAGGGCTGGGCCACCGGCGAGACGCACGACTTCGAGTCGCAGTACCTGGAATCGCTCGTCGGCCCGTACGCCGAGGTGCCCGAGCGGTACAGGGAGCGCTCGCCCGTCCACCACACGGACGGCCTCACCGCGCCGTTCGTGCTGCTCCAGGGGCTCGACGACCCGATCTGTCCGCCCGTCCAGTGCGAGCGCTTCCTCGCGGCGGTCGAGGGACGGGGGATCCCGCACGCCTATATCTCCTTCGAGGGGGAGGGCCACGGCTTCCGCCGCGCGGGCACCGTGAAGCGGGCCCTGGAGGCGGAACTCTCCCTCTACGCGCAGACGTTCGGCATCGACCGTACCGACGTACCCCGGCTGGAGCTGAGGAAGTGACTCTGGAGCCCCTCGCCCGCCCGGCCAGGCTGAGGCCGGGTGCCCGGGTCGCGGTCGTCGCCCCCAGCGGCCCCGTGCCCGCCGAACGGATGGAGCGCGGCCTCGACCTGTTGCGGGGCTGGGACCTCGACCCCGTCGCCGCCCCCCACGCCCTCGACACGCACCCGGAACTCGACCACCTCGCCGGTACGGACGAGGACCGTGCGCGGGACCTCCAGGAGGCGTGGTGCGACCCGTCCGTGGACGCCGTGCTCTGCGCCCGGGGAGGATACGGCGCCCACCGCATGGTCGACCTCCTGGACTGGGCGGCGATGCGCGCGGCCGGGCCCAAGGTGTTCGTCGGCTACAGCGACATCACCGTGCTGCACGAGGCGTTCGCCCTGCGGGCCGGCTTCTCGACCCTGCACGGACCGATGATCGGGACCGAGGTGTTCCTGAAGGACGCCGCCACCCAGCAGGCACTTCGGACCACCTTGTTCGAGCCCGAGTCGGTGCGGACCCTGGGGCTGGACGCGGCGGCCGCGCTGGTCCCCGGCACGGCTCGGGGGATCACCTTCGGCGGCTGCGCCAGCCTGCTGGCCGCCGACGCCGGCACTCCGGGTGCCCGGACCTCCGCCCGGGGCGGACTCCTGGTGCTCGAGGACACCGGGGAGGAGCCGTACCGGCTGGACGGCATCCTCACCCGGCTCCTGCGCATCGGCGCCCTCGACGGGATAACCGGGGTGGTGTGCGGTTCCTGGGAGGCATGCGGACCCTACGGCGGGGTGCGGTCCGTGCTCGCCGACCGGCTCGGCGGTCTCGGCATCCCTGTCGTCGAGGAACTGGGCTTCGGCCACGGCCCCACGGCGCTGACCGTCCCGCTCGGCGTGCCGGCGGTGCTGGACGCGCCGGCCGGCGGCGGCCGGTGCACACTCACCGCCCAGGTACCCGCGCTGGTCTGAGGACCTGTCGGCCGGCGGGTGCGGGGCGGGCCATCCCGGGAAACTCGGCTCCCGCGCGTTGACATCGGTATGACCTGTGTCACAGCATGGGCCTGGCCCGGTACTTACCGGTCGGTAATGTGTCCTCGGTGTGGAGGCCCATGTGTCGCGTGCTGTGTCCAGGTTCCGCCGTCCGCTCACCCTGCTCACCGGGGCGGCGCTGCTCGCCCCGCTGGCCCTGACGGCCACTCCGTCCGCGTCGGCGGCGGACCAGTACACCGTCACCCCATTGGAGTTCACCGTGCGGGCCGGCGACAGGTCCTGCACCGTCGACGCCGACCTCTACCGCCCGGCCGGAGCCGACGCGCGGCACCCGGCCCCGGCCGTCCTCGCCACCAACGGCTTCGGCGGCAGCAAGGACGACGGCTCCACCGACGTCATCGGCAGGTCCTTCGCCGAACGCGGATACGTCTCCCTCGTCTACTCCGGCCTGGGCTTCGGGAAGTCCGGCTGCCTCATCACGCTCGACGACCCCGCGATCGACGGCAAGGCGGCCTCCGGGCTCATCGACTTCCTCGCCGGCACACGCGCCGCCGACGACGGGACCAAGGCCGACTACGTGACCTCGGACGCACCGGGCGACCCGGTGGTCGGGATGATCGGCGGCTCGTACGGCGGGGCCATCCAGATGGCGACCGCGTCCGCCGACCACCGGGTGGACGCACTCGTCCCTCTGATCACCTGGAACGACCTGGCGTACTCGCTCGCCCCCAACAGCACCGGGGCGGCCCGGGGGGTCTCCTCCGGCACGCCCGGTGTCTTCAAGTGGCAGTGGACCAACGGCTTCTACCTGATGGGCGAGGGCCAGCCCCTGCTGGTCCCGAGCCTCGACCCGTCGCGGTTCGGCAGCCTCGGCTGCCTGCACTTCGCCGCGAAGGCGTGCGACACCATCCGCCTCCTGAACTCCGGCCGCTACCCCGCCGCCGCGACCCAGGAGATGCTCACGTACGCGCGGAGCGTCTCACCGGCCTCCTACCTGTCAGGTGTCACCGCGCCCACGCTGCTCGTCCAGGGGCAGGCCGACAGCCTGTTCGACCTCAACGAGGCCACGGCCAGCTACCGCGCGCTGAAGGCCCAGGGCACCACGACGAAGATGATCTGGCAGGCCTGGGGCCACAGCGGCGGGCAGGTGCCCGGCGAACTCGACCTCTCCACGGGCAATCTGGAGACCAGTTACGTCGGGCAGCGGATCCTCGCCTGGTTCGACCGCTACCTCCACCACGACGAGGACACCTCCACCGGACCCGAGTTCGCCTACTACCGCGACTGGGCGAGCGGCTACGGGACGGCCGCCGCCGTCCCCGGGGCGTCCCGCACGATGTACCTGTCCGGTGACGGCGCACTGGTGGACAGCCGTTCGGAGGTCACCCGTGGCAGCCGCCAGTACACCAACTGGCTCCTGCCGACCAGCCACTCGGAGAGCTCCCTCGCCGGAATCATCGGGCTCCCCGACCCCGCGCCGTACGACACCAAGGGCACCCACCTCGGCTGGACCAGCGCCCCGCTGACGGACCCCGTCGATGTCGTCGGCGCGCCGAAGGCGACCCTGAAGGTCGTCTCGCCCAAGGCGGAGCGGGTCCAGGACAGCGGCGACGCCGCGGACAAGCTCGTCCTCTTCGCGAAGGTGTACGACGTGGCACCCGACGGGACCCAGGAACTGGTCAACCGCCTGGTCGCCCCGGTGCGCGTCCCCGACGTCACCCGCCCCTTCACCGTCGAGCTGCCCGGCATCGTGCACCGGTACGAGGCCGGGCACCGGCTGCGGTTCGTGATCGCCGGGAGTGACACGGCGTACTTCGGCAACCGAGGCGTCAAACCGGTCACCGTCGTCAGCGCCCCCCAGGACACCGGCGTCCTGGAACTCCCCGTGGTCGGCTGACCCTCACCCGAACGGCCCTGCTCCACAGCTCCCCGGACCCGGGACGGAGTCATCCTGAGGTCCGGGGACCGCCGTTCCCCGGCCTCGGCACCAGGACCCAGGGAGGGCGGCTCATGAGCCCCAAGGACGTATCCAGCGGTAACACGAGTGCCTTCACGCCGGCCCGGATCGCCGTCACCGTGCTGGCGGTGCTGACGATCGTCTTCATCTGCGTGAACACCGGGGACGTCACCATCCGCGTCATCATCCCCAAGGTCACCATGCCGCTCTGGGCGGCTCTGCTGGGGGTCTTCGTGGCCGGCGGGCTCTGCGGGGCCTATCTCTTCCGCAGGCGTGCCGCCCGGTAATCCGCCGTCCGCGCTCCCTCGACGCCGCTCCCCGGGCCCGGTCCGCACCCGGCTTCCCGCCTGAACGGTGGCGCCGGGGGTACGCGCGGGTCATCACCCGCCACGGGCGTGCCGGGCGGCGGCGGAGAGGACACGGACGTGCGGACTGTCGGAGTCGAGGAAGAGCTCCTGCTCGTCGACGCGGAGAGCGGCGACCCCCGGACGCTGTCGACGGCGGTGCTGGCCCTGGCGGAACGCCGGGCCGAGGGCGACTCCGTCTTCGAGTCGGAACTGCACGACCAGCAGCTGGAGTTCGGCACCGAGCCGCGCGAGGTGATGGCGGACCTGGCCGAGGAGATACGCCGCTGGCGGGCCGAGGCGGCCCGCAGCGCGTCGGAGGTGGGCGCCGCCGTGGCCGCTCTCGCCACCTCTCCGATGCCGGTCGGCCCCTCCATCGGGGAGGACGAGCGGTACCGCTGGCTGGCGGAGCGCTTCGGCCTGACCGCGCAGGAGCAGCTGACCTGTGGCTGCCATGTGCATGTGTCGGTGGAGTCGGACGAGGAGGGCGTCGCCGTACTGGACCGGGTGCGGCCGTGGCTGCCGGTCCTGCTGGCCCTGAGTGCGAACTCCCCCTTCTGGCACGGCCAGGACACGGGGTACGACGGCTACCGCAGCAGGGTCTGGGGCCGCTGGCCCTCGGCCGGCCCGGTGGAGGTGTTCGGCTCCGCGGACCGCTACCACGAGCAGGTCCGGACGATGGTCGACACGGGAGTCCTGCGCGACAAGGGGATGATCTACTTCGACGCGCGCCTCTCGCACCGCTACCCCACCGTGGAGGTCAGGGTGGCGGACGTCTGCCTGGACCCGGCCGACACCGTGCTGCTCGCCACGCTCGTACGCGGTCTGGTCGAAACGGCGTCACGCGCCTGGCGGGCCGGCGGCTCACCGGACCCCACGTCGGTGAGTGTGCTGCGGATGGCTTCCTGGCAGGCCGCTCGCTCGGGTCTGGAGGGGCGGCTGATCCATCCGCTCACCCTGCGGCCCGAGCCCGCGGCGGACGTCGCGCACGCGCTGCTCACCCACGTGGGTGACGCCTTGGAGGACAGCGGGGACCTCGTGGAGGCCGAGAAGGCGCTGCACACGGTGCTGAAGCGGGGAACGGGCTCCCGGGTCCAGCGTGACCTGCTCGCGGACTCGGACAGCCTCCGGACCGTCGTCACCGAGTGCGCCGCCAGGACGCTCGGCGGCTGACCCGGCGCGGGGCCCGCCGGCCGCACGGCCACCCGGCGATGCGCCCGAGGACTGCACGTCGACCGCCTCGGACAGACGCCCGGCACGGACACCGGCGGCCGCACCGGCGGATCGTCCGGCTCCGGCGGCGGTCCGGGCGGCGCCACGAGCACCTCCAGGCCCGGTGCCGATCCGGCGAACACGGCGAAGGCCCTCGGCCGCGGCCTGGGCTCCTTCCCGGGCCGGACGCTCACGCCCGGCCCGGCCGCGGCGATCGGCCCGCGGTACGCGAAGAGCGGACTCCGGCGGCTCGCCCGGCGGTCTGGTTCCCCGGCGGGACTTCGGGTCTCCCCATCGCTCGACGGCAGGCATCCGTGGAGGCGCGACGGCTGTGGGCGCGCCCGCGACGAGGGCAGTGGTGGCGGCTGCCACGAGGTCCGCGAACCGAGGTGGTCGTCGTTTTCCGCTTGTGGCGCGGTGCCGTTCGTCGGGACCATCTCCGCATGTTCGAGTTGCTCCCCGAAGTCGGTCTCCGGCTCCCCGGCGGTGCCGGCACCCTCCGCCTCGGCATGGACGAGCGCACCGCCCAGTGGGCCGTCGCCACCGTCGCGGACGTTCGCGACGGCTGGGTCTGTGGTGCCCGCTGGGCCTTCGGTGCGCAGTACCGGGGCCTGACGCTCGAGGCATACGGCGACACCGCGGACCGCCGCGGCCGGTACCAGGACACCCGTGGCCTTGCCGGCATCAGCCTCACCCGCGACCCCTTCACGCTCACCGGGCCGTCTGCCTGTCCAGTCGTCCTCCGCGGCGTCAACCTCTTCGGCCACCCGGCCGCCGAGGTTTCGGACGCCCTCGGCGACAGCCTGCCCCCGATGCTCCGGCTCGGCGGCGACGGCCCCTTCCTCGCCACCGTGTCGCTCCGCGCGGAGCGCGTACCTGCCGCGAGCTGATCACGGCGGCGAGCCGGATCGTTCCGGTCCGCGGACGGTCCTGGGATCCCCCGCAGCCGTGGGGCAGCGTGTCCAGCATCCGCGAACTCCCGGAAAAGGGGAGACATCCTCCGGCCAGGGCGGTGAGGATGGCCGTATGCGTACTCGTGTCGTGCTTGACGCCCCGTCGAATCTCGGGCTCCGGCCCCCCGCCCCCGGCACCGTCCCCGGCTGCTACAAACTCGCCGGCGCACTCCGTGAGCAGCGCGTCGTGCAGCGGCTCGGGGCACTGGAGGGCGGTGTCGTCGTGCCGCCGCGCTACGACCTGGGTGACTGGCAGGAGGGCGACGGCGTCTTCAACGCCGAAGCCATCGCCCGCTACACCCGGACGCTCGCCGACCGCATCGAAGGGCACGTCAGGGCGGGTGAGTTCCCGGTCGTCCTCGGCGGCGACTGCTCCATCCAGCTGGGCGCCGCTCTCGCCCTGCGGCGCATCGGCCGGTACGGGCTCGCCGCCATCGACGGGTCGGCGGACTTCAGGCACCCGGGCAACAGCGACCGGATCGGTGCCGCGGGCGGGGAGGAGCTGGCGCTCTCCACCGGGCGGGGTCAGGCCGGCCTCACCGACCTGGAAGGGCTGCGGCCCTATCTCAAGGACGAGGACATCCGCCTCTTCGGCATGCGTGACGGCGACGAGGACCGCGCCGAGATGACCGCCCTGAGGATCTCCAACGCCACTGTGGGGGAGATCAGGGAATGGGGGCCGGCGGACATCGCGCGTGCCGTCGTGCAGACCCTGGAAGTCCCCGTCCTCGACGGCTTCTGGGTCCATCTGGACGCCGACGTGCTCGACCCGAGCGTCATGCCCGCCGTCGACAGCCCGGACGACGGCGGTCTGTTCCCCGATGAACTCGCCACGCTGCTGCGCACCCTCGTGCGGTCACCCCGCTGCGTGGGGCTCAACGTCACGATCTACGACCCCGACCTGGACCCCGAGGGCACGGCCGGCGCCCTCCTCGCCGACCTCGTCGTCGACGCCTTCGCCGAGGAGGGGCCGGAGACACCGGCCGGGTGACCGTCCGGTCGGCGCTCCCGTCGGCGCCCGAACCACACCGGCCAGGCCGGACCTGCCCGTCCACGTCCACGAGGTGAGCGGGCCCCGGCTCCGGCCGGCCACCGTCAGGCGGACGCGTTCCGGTCGACGTACTCGAAGACCGAGCCGTCCGGGTGCAGGGCGATGAGGTTGCGGCCCACGGGGGTGGGCACCGGGCCCGCGATGACCGTCGCACCCACCCTGGTCAGCGCCGCGTTGGCCTCGTCGACGTCCTTGACCGCGATCGTCGCCGACACCTTGCGCAGCACCTCCAGCTCCGACTCGGGGCCGCTCATCAGCAGAAAGCAGCCGATGGCGGCCACCGAGACCCCACCGCGTTCGAAGCGCAGCGCCGGAGTGCTGGTCAGCCCCTCGTAGAAGGCCACCGAGGCCTCCAGGTCGTCGACGCAGATTCGCAGCGTGGTTCCCAGGATCTCCATGCCCACGAGGGTAGTTGCCGACCCGGCGCGATGTGATCGGTTCCTGCTGCGACCCCTGGATCAGACCCGGGACGGGACCCGGCAGAGCAGCTCGCCGTGCGGCACCATGAACCAGGCGTCGGGCTCCTCGCCCCAGGCGCGCCAGGCCTCCGAGGCCGCCGTCAGCTGCTCCGGGCTCGCGTGCCCGCCGTCCACCGCCAGCTTCGCGTACGCCGAGGCGGTCGTGCGGTCCGCCCACAGCCCGCTCCACCACGCGCGGTTCTCCGGGGTGGCGAAGCACCAGGCGGCCGCAGTCGGGGTGATGTCGGTGAAGCCTGCCTGCTGGGCCCAGGACAGCAGCCGGCGGCCGGCGTCGGGCTCACCGCCGTTGGCGCGGGCCACCCGGCGGTACAGCTCCAGCCACTCCGGCATCCCGGGCACCTCCGGGTACCAGGTCATCGCCGCGTAGTCGCTGTCGCGGACCGCGACCACGCCGCCGGGCCGGCAGACGCGCCCCATCTCGCGCAGCGCCTGCACCGGGTCACCCACGTGCTGGAGGACCTGGTGGGCGTGGACGATGTCGAAGGAGTCGTCGGGGAAGTCCAGGTAATGGACGTCCGCCACGGTGAACTCCACGTTCTCCAGACCGCGTTCGGCGAAGGTGTCCGCCGCGCGGTCCAGGACGCCGCGGCTGGTGTCGACCGCCGTCACCCGGCCGGGCGCCACCAGCGCGGCGATGTCCGCGGTGATGGTGCCCGGTCCGCAGCCGACGTCCAGAACCGCCTGGCCCGGTCGGAGTTCGGCGATGAGATAGGCGGCCGAGTTGGCGGCGGTCCGCCACTGGTGCGAGCGCAGAACCGACTCGTGGTGGCCGTGTGTGTAGACGGCGGTTTCCTTCGGCATGGCCGTACGTCCTCTCTCGGACCTCAGTCGCGGGCGATGGGCCAAAGGTACGTCGCGATGTCGGATTCTGAGATGGGCGTCTTGTGATGTGGACAGACCTACACCGGCATCGGGCAGTACACCGTCAGCGCCTCGGGCAGCTTGTCGATCAGCAACTCCTTTCCGGAGTGCGCGACTTCGCCGTCGTAGGCATACGGAGTGCCCGGCGTGAGACCGGCGAGCCGGACCCTGCGGCGCCGTACGGCCGCATGGACGGGTGACCGGGTGAGCGGCCCGGCGATCGCCGCGGCGAGCAGTCGGAGTCCGGGGGTCCGGCCGCCGTGGACCACGCGTACGTCCAGCAGGCCGTCCGCCAGGTTGTGCCGGCGGCCCGGTGCGGGCCCCACCCGCTGGAACAGTCCGTTGCCGACGAAGAGGAGCCACAACGGCCGCCGCCTGCCCTGGAGTTCGGCGGTCAGAGGGCGGGCGCCGCGCAGTGCCTCGAAGGCCGCGAGCACGCCCGCGGGCCAGCCGCCGATCCTCGGCGCCCAGTGCTCGCGGGTCCGTACCAGCTCCGGGTACACACCCAGGCTGAAGGCGTTGAGGAAGTATCCGTGCGCCCCGCCCGGTCCCTGCGGGCCCGGCCGGAAGCGGCCCAGGTCGACGCGGACCGCGTCGCCGGCGGTCAGGGCCGTGACGGTGTCGTGCACGGTCTCGATGCCGAGGTCGTAGGCGAAGTGGTTGAGGGTGCCGCCGGGGAACACGGCGAGCGGCAGGCCGTGGGTCGCCGCGACGGCCGCGGCCATGTTGACGGTGCCGTCGCCCCCGCACACGCCCAGCGCCTTGCCCTGTCGTGCGGCCTTCTCCATGCATCCCGACAGGTCGGCGGGTGCGCACTCCACCGTCTCCGCGAGCGGAAGCGCGTCGCGGATCATGGCCGCCGCCGCGGTCGCGGAGCCGGACTCCCGGTTGACGACCACCACCAGATCCTGGCCGGCCGGCAGGGCCGGGGCCTCTGCGGGCGGCCGGCCGGGGGCGGGCAGCTGTCCACGGGTCGGTACGACGCCGCGCAGGGCGAACGCCGCTCCCACGCCGAGCGCCGCACCGGCCACGACATCGCTCGGATAGTGGACGCCGGTGTAGACGCGTGACGCGGCCACGGCCAGGGCGACCGGGGCGACGACCGCTCCCCAGCCCTTCGACTCCAGGGCGACACCCGTCGCGAAGGCCGCGGCGGACGCCGCGTGCCCTGACGGGAAGGAGGTGGTGAACGGCTGGCGCTTCAGCTGCCTTATGACCGGAACCAGGTCCACTATCGGGCGCTCCCTGCGGACGGCCCCCTTGCCCACGGTGTTGATCGCGGCCGAGGCCACGGCCAGTGAGGCCACCCCGCGCAGTGCCGCCCTGCGGGACCGCGCGCTGGAGCCCAGCGCCGCCATCCCCGCGGCGGCCCCGAACCACAGCAGGCCGTGGTTGGCGCTGCGGCTCAGCCGTGGCAGGACGGGCTCGGCGCCGGGCCAGTGTCTTTCGGCCACACGCTGGAACACGGCGAGATCGCGCTGGTGGAACCAGGCCCGCAAGGGGCCGGGGGACGGGAGACTGCTGGTTGTCGACATGGGACAGCGAATACCCTGCGACCGGGCGGTGAACCAGGAGGCGCGCGGAAGACGCTCGGTCCAATTCCGGCCGGAGCTGGAAAGGGTTGCGATCGAATCACGCAGATTGTCACGATTTGCCACCCTGGGGCCCGTTCCGTGGTGCCGTGGACATTGCCCGGACAAGTTCCCTGCCGTTAGCCTGCGTTCGTGATTCCGGCCATTGGCCGGAGTGTCGAACGAGATTGGCGGGCGATCATGGGGCGACTCGTCCCTGCGGTGACCAGGGCGCTGGATGTTCTCGAACTCTTCCTCCAGGGCGAGGGAACCCTTTCCGCCCCCGAGGTCACGCGCGGGCTCCAACTGCCGCGGACCACTGTCCACGAACTGCTCACCACGCTCGCCGCACGGTCCTACCTGGTGACGGTCCCCGAGCAGCCGGGCCGCTACCGGCTGGGCGTGCGCACCTACCAGCTGGGCAGCCGCTACGCCGAACAGCTCGACCTCGCGGCCGAGGGCCAGCAGGTCGCCCGTGAGGTCGCCGAGACCTGCGGCGAGACCGTCCACGTGGCGATCCTGGAGGACGCCGAGGTGATCTACATCGCCAAGGTGGACTCCACCCACGCCGTCCGCATGGTCTCGGCCGCCGGCCGCAAGCTGCCCGCCCACTGCACCTCCGTCGGCAAGCTGCTGCTCGCCGCGCTTCCGGAGGCGGAGCTCGACGCCCGCCTCGACGGGCGCGAGCTCATCGCCATGACCGACAACAGCCTCACCGACCCCGCGGAGCTGCGGGCCGCGCTCGCCGTCGTACGCAAGCGGGGCATAGCGGTCGAGCACCGGGAGTCGAATCCCGATGTGAGCTGTGTGGCCGCGCCCGTCCGGGACCGGTCCGGGAGGGTCGTCGCCGCGCTCTCCATCTCCGTGCCGATGATCCGCTGGAGCGAGGAGCGCGAGGCGGAACTCGCGCAGCTCGCCGCGGGCGGCGCCGACGCGCTGTCCGGCCGGCTGGGACACCACCGGAGTCAGATATGAGCCCGTTCCCCGGGGTGGACGTCGCCGTGCGCGAGCACGCGGAACTGGGGGAAGGGCCTACCTGGGACCCCGCCGCGGGGCGGCTGATCTGGGTCGACATCCTCTCCGCCCGCGTCCACACCTACGACCCCTCGACCGGCCGCCGTACGGTCATGGCCACCGGCCAGCACGTGGGGGCGGCGAAGCCGCGGGCCGGAGGCGGCCTGGTGGTCGTCCTGAGGGACGGCACGGGTCTGTACGACGCCGACGGCGCCTTCTCCTGGCTGGTCCACGAACCCGTACCCGGGCGGCGCGGAAACGACGCGGCCGTGGCCCAGGACGGCGCGCTCTGGGCGGGCACCATGCGCTACGACGAGGCGGACGGGGGCGGCACCCTGTCCCGCATAGCCCCGGACGGCACGGTGAGCCGTGTCCAGGAGACGGTGACGGTCAGCAACGGCACCGGATGGAGCCCGGACGGCCGGCTGATGTACTACGTCGACACCCCCACGCGGCGCGTCGACGTCTTCGACGTGGAAGGGGAGCGCGTCCTGAACCGGCGCCTCTTCGCCGCCGTCGAGCAGGGTCCCGGGTGGCCGGACGGGCTGACGGTGGACGCCGAGGGCTGTGTGTGGGTCGCCTTCTGGGACGGTGCGGCGGTGCGGCGCTACACCCCCGACGGCCGGCTGGACAGGGTCGTGGAGCTGCCGGTCCGGCGGCCCACGGCGTGCGCCTTCGGCGGGCCCGGTCTGCGCGACCTGTACGTCTCCACCGCCCGGACGGGCCTGGAGGCCCCCCATCCGCTGTCGGGCTCCCTGCTCGTCCTGCCGGACGCGGGGCAGGGACTGCCGGGGGCGCCGTTCGCCGGATGAGCGCCCGGGGACGCGATGCGTATTTCTGCCGCCTTCCGGAGCCGGTGCGCGGGCGGACCCCGGGGAACCTCCGTATAAAGGGCCCTGAGGGCTACGCAGGCGGAGGGAGGCCCCGGGATGCACGGGAGTGAGCGGACGCGGCCCCACCCCCTCGGGGAGGACCACGGCCCGGTACGGTACGGGCCGCCCGCCCCGGACCCCGGTCTGCCGGCTCTGCCCGAACTCGTCGGCGTGCTGGCCGCGTCCGCCGCGCGTACCCACCCCGAGCCGCCGGGTGGCGGAACGATCCTGCGGGAGGCGGCCTGCGGCTACTGGGGGCGTCGGGGCCTGCACGGGGGCCCCGAGGGCGTCGCGGCGGCCCCCGGCGCCCAGCCCCTGATCCTCGCGCTGATCGCCGCGCACGGCGGCGATGTGCTCATGCCGCGGCCCTGCCCCGCCGCGTGGATGCCGCAGGCCCGGCTGCTGGGCAGGCCCGCCTACCATGTGCCGACGCCCGCCGAGTGCGGCGGCATCCCGGACCCGTACGCCCTGCTGGAGACCGTACGCAGGGTGCGTGCCGAGGGCGGCAGGCCCCGGTTGCTCCTGCTCTCCGTGGCCGACGACCCGACCGCGACCCTCGCACCGCCGGAACTCGTGCGTGAGACGTGTGAGGCCGCGGTCTCCGAAGGGCTGCACATCGTCAGCGACGAGACCTGGCGCGACACCCTGCACCGGCCGCACGACACCGTCCTGCTGAGCCCCGCCGAGATGTGTCCCGACGACGTCACCGTCCTGTCCGACCTCGCGGGGGCGCTCACCCCGTCCGCATGGCCGGTCGCCGTCGCGCGCTTCCCGGCCACCGGGCCTGCCGCCGCGCGCCGCGCCCGGGTGCTCGACGTCCTCACCGCGCTCGGCGCCCTCGTCGCGGAACCGGTCGCCAGGGCCGCCGCCCACGCACTGGGCGAACCCGAGGCCGTCACGGCCAGGATCCGGCAGGCGGCCCGCCTCCAGGCCCAGGTGGCCTCCGCGGCGCACCGGGCGGTGCTCACCGCCGGCGCACTGGCCAGGCCCCCGCAGGCCGGACGCCATCTCTACGCCGACCTCGGCCCGCTGCGCACCCGGCTGGCCGCCCGGGGCGTCGCGGACTCCATGGAGCTGGAGGAGTACCTGACGAAGCGGCTCGGCGCCCCCGCTCCCGGGGGACACCGCTTCGGTGACGAACTGGGCGCGCTGCGGGTGCGGCTGAGCACCGGACCGCTGCTCGGCTCAACCCCGGAGCAGCAGATGGAGTCCCTCACTGCGGTGGAGCCCTTGAAATTGCCCCATGTCGCCCGAGCACTGAGCATTTTCGCAGCAGCCCTCGATGAACTCCGATGACAGGAGCCTCTCGATGACGGAACAGACCGAGCGTCCGCTCGCCGGAGCCGGCCACGCGCCTCCGGGGCGTCCCGCCACCGCGCCGCGCCGTCTCGGCGAGCTCCGGACCTGGCCCCGCACCTTCGCCGACCGGCTCACCGCCCCGCTCCCGGGTGTCAGGGGCATGACCCGTCTGGCCAGGGAGCGCGCCCTCCGGCCCAATGCCGAGGGGCTCCGCGGGATCCACCGGCTGCCGTACGCACCCCAGCCGCTGCCCGTCGTCGGCACGGACACCATGGCCGTCACCTGGGCCGGACACGCCAGCTGGATCGTCCGCATCGGCGGACTCACGGTCCTCACGGACCCGGTCTGGTCGCGGCGCATCCTCGGCACCCCCGCGAGGATCACCCCCGTCGGTGTCCCCTGGGAGGAACTGCCGCACATCGACGCGGTGCTGATCAGCCACAACCACTACGACCACCTCGACGCCCCCACGCTCCGCAGGCTCCCCAGGGACACCCCCCTCCTCGTCCCCGCGGGCCTCGGCCGCTGGTGCCGGCGCCGCCGCTTCACCTGCGTCACCGAGCTCGACTGGTGGGAATCGGCGGAACTGGGCGGGGTCCGCTTCGACTTCGTCCCCTCCCACCACTGGTCCAAGCGCACCCTCCTGGACACCTGCCGGTCCCTCTGGGGTGGCTGGGTGCTCGGCGACGCACGGGGGCGGCGGCTCTACTTCGCGGGGGACACCGGCTACGGCCACTGGTTCGAGGAGATCGGCCGCCGCTATCCGGGCCTGGACCTGGCCATCCTGCCGATCGGGGCGTACGAACCGCGCTGGTGGCTCTCGGACGTGCACACCGACCCCGAAGAGGCCGTGCAGGCGTACGAGGATCTCGGGGCCCGCGCCATGGCCCCGATGCACTGGGCGACGTTCGTGCTCTCCGCCGAACCGGTGCTCGAACCGCTGACCCGGCTCCGTACCGCCTGGCAGCGCGCCGGACACCCGCGCGCCGACCTCTGGGACCTGCCGGTCGGCGGCTCACGTGTCCTGGAAGCCTGACCCGGCCGTGTCCCGCCCGCGCACCGGCCCCTCAGCCGGCCATGCGCGCCCGGAGCCGCCGCCAGAGCGCCGGAGTCCCGCTGATCAGCAGCGTCAGCACCACCGCCGCGAGCACGCCCTCCCACGGCTCGGCGAACAGCGAGCCGCCCAGGATCCCGATCAGCTGGTACGTCGCCGCCCAGGCCAGACAGGCGGGCACGTCGCCACGGGCGAACTGCTTCAGCGGCATCCTGCCGAGCAGACAGGCCAGCATCACCGGTATGCGCCCGGCCGGTACCAGCCGGGACAGCACCAGCACCATCGTGTCGTGCTCGTCCAGCTTCCTCTGCGCCTGCGCCAGCCGCTCCGGGGCGGCCCGGCGGGTGATCGCCTCCAGCCACTTCGAACCGTTCCTGGACCGCACACCGCGCTGCCCCAGCCAGTAGAGGCATATGTCCCCGAGGAACGCCGCGCAGGACGCCACGGCGAAGACCACGAGCAGGGCGAACGGTGACGTCTGGTGCAACGTCACCACGGCAGCCGTGCTCACCAGCGCCCCCGTCGGCACCACCGGCACCAACGCCCCCACCGCCACGAGCAGGAACAGCGTCGGGTAGCCGACGGCCTGCTGCGTCGACTCCGTCGGCAGCTGCCGCAGGACCTCGTCTATCACCTACGGGCCTCCGGTCTCACATGCTCGCCGTGCCCCAGCCGGTGCACCGCCACTTCCGGTGCCACCCGCGCCGCCTGCCGCACGAACTCGTCGCCCGGCGAGTGGAACTCGTGCGGCCGGACCCCGTCCATCCCGATCGGCCAGTACGTGCCGTAGTGCACGGGGACCGCCGAGCGCGGCTCCAGCATCGTCAGCACCTGCGCCGCGCGGGTCGCGTCCAGATGGTGGTGGCCCAGATTGGGCCCCCAGCCGCCGACCGGCAGCAGCGCGACGTCCACCGGCCCGACCACCTCGGCCATGTCGTCGAACAGGCCGGTGTCCCCGGCGAAGTAGGTACGGGCCTCACCCTCGACGACGTACCCGAGGGCGGGCACCCGGTGCGGGCCGACCGGCAGGCGGCGTCCGTCGTGCAGGGCGGGGACCGCGCGGACCAGGACCTCGCCGACCCGTACGACGTCCCCGGGCCCGACCTCGGTGACGCGCAGCCCGCGGACCCGGCGCAGCCGCCGGAGGCCGGGAACGGCCCCGACGGCGCCTCGGGGCACGATCAGCAGGCTGCCGGGGACGAGACGGGCCAGGGAGGGGAGATGCAGATGGTCGGAGTGCAGGTGGGAGATCAGCACCGCGTCGGCGACCGCGGCCTCCGGAGGCGGGACCTCGCCCCGGCGGCGGCGCAGGTGCGCGAAACGCCGCGCGAACAACGGGTCGGTCAGTACCCGGACCCCGGTGTCCTCGATCGTGCAGGTGGCATGACCCCACCAGGTGACCTCCACCGCCCCGCCTCCTCATCCGTGGCTGCGCCGTTCCCGTACGAGGGTAGGCGCTCCGCACCCGTCCCATCCCCGCGTGCTCCTTCACGCCGGTTCCGGCACGGCTGCGGACGGTTACGGAGTGCTACGGCAGGGGTAGGGTCGGGGCCAGTATCCGAGTACGGGGGGATCCGTTCATGGGCGACGTCGTCGCGGACGTACGGGTGGCGGCCATCGCCAGTCTCACACCGCTGGAAGAGCTCGACGGCGACCCCTTCCTCGTCGACACCCGCAGCCAGCACGCCATGTGCGCCCGCTGGGCCGCGGACCGGGGATACGTCGTCACCCGCCAGCTCCGCGTCTACGGGCTGCGCCCCGACCATCGCGCCCTGTGGCCGGCCGCCGAGGGCGGGCAGGTCGAGGTGTTCGTGGCGCCCAACGACCGGGTGCTCGCGCGGGCGCTCTCCTCTGCGGGGGACTTCGCCGCGGAGTGCGAGCGCCGTGGCGTCCGTCTGGAGTTCGCCGGCCTGGAGGAGCCCGTCTACACGGCGCGCACGAAGGCGAGCGTCCACCGCAGGCTCTCCATGCCGACCGCGGGGTACGACGGCTGCTGACCCCCGCGGAGCGACCGGGGGCCCGAAAGGTCCCGAAAGGGCTGTGAAAGGCTTGATGCGGGCCCATGACGAGCACCGGGCCCGGACGTGAGGTGGAACGGCGTGAGTGACGGGCGATGGCGTGCGGCGGGGGGAACCCTCATACGTGTGGTCTCGGTGTGGGCCGTCTCCACCCTCACCCTGCTGGCACTCGCGGGGATCCTGCCCGACTTCCAGCTCCAGGCCGACGACGGCGACACCGTCACGAGGACCGCGTTCACCGCTGCCTGGGGCGCGGGGGCCTTCGGTCTGCTCTCCGCCCTGGTGTGGCCCGTGCTCGTCAGAGCGCTGCTGATCGTGCCCGCGCTCGTGCTGGGCGCCCTGGTCTTCTTCCTGAACGGCTCACTGCTGCTGATCGCCCTGCGCCTCATCCCGGACGGGCGGGGGGACGCCGCTCCGGAGACCGCCGTCGTCGTGGCGGCCGTCATGTCCGCCGTGGCCTCCGCGACCTCCACCGCTCTCGCGGTGCGCGACGACGACGCCTACCGGCGCAGGCTCTCCCGGCTCGCCG
This sequence comes from Streptomyces sp. NPDC102402, assembly GCF_044765765.1. Taxonomy (NCBI): domain Bacteria; kingdom Bacillati; phylum Actinomycetota; class Actinomycetes; order Kitasatosporales; family Streptomycetaceae; genus Streptomyces; species Streptomyces sp. NPDC102402. The sequence goes on along the minus strand of NZ_JBIWKR010000005.1, from coordinate 131,227 downwards.
ACCGGCGCCGCAGACGCAGCGGTACGCCGCTGAGCGCCGACGGAGGGCGAGGCGGCGCGCCCGGCATCGTGTTCGTCCAGCTCGACGGCGTGGGCCACGACGTCCTGGAACAGGCCGCGGCCGACGGCCTCATGCCGACCGTGGCCGGTCTGCTCGCCGACGAGGCGGGCCACCGGCTCACCCCGTGGACGACCGACTGGTCCAGCCAGACCGGCGCGAGCCAGCTCGGCATCCTGCACGGCAGCAACTTCGACGTCCCGGCGTTCCGCTGGTTCGAGAAGGAGACCGGCACCGCCATGGTCTCCAGCAGACCGGCGAGCGCCCTCGAACTCCAGCGCAGGGCCATCGCCCGCACCCATGACGGCGGCCTGCTCACCGTCGACGGAGCCAGCCGGGGCAACCTCTTCAGCGGCGGAGCCGACCAGCTCGCCCTGGTCCTGTCGATGGCCGCCCGGCTGGGCAAGGGGAGCCGCTCCCGGGCCGGCTACTTCGCCTACTTCTCCGACCCGGCCAACGCCGTCCGCACCGCCCTGTCCTTCGTCGCCGAGGTGGGCCGCGAGATCGGCCAGTCGGTCCGCGCACGGGTGCGGAAGGAGTCCCCCCGGGTGAAGCGCGGCGGGCTCTACCCCTTCATCAGGGCGTTCGCGACCGTCGTGGAACGCGACGTGGTGGTCGCGGCGGTGATCGGTGACATGTTCGCGGGGCGCACCGCCGTCTACGCCGACCTGGTCGCCTACGACGAGGTGGCCCACCACTCCGGGCCGCACAGCAGGGACGCCGAGAAGGTCCTCTCACGCCTCGACCGTTCGCTCGGCCTCATCATGAAGATCGCCGACCACACCCCGCGCGGCTACCGGATCGTGCTGCTGTCCGACCACGGGCAGAGCCCCGGCGAGACCTTCGCGGGGCGGTACGGCCTCACGCTCAAGGACCTCGTACGGGCCGGCTGCGGACTGCCCGTACCCCGCCGGGCGCAGCGCACCCGCAGTGCCTCCGAGGCCCGGGACGCCGTCCGCATCGCGCTGCACAGGCCGGTCGCGGGGGAGCGGGACGCGGAACACCCCAAAGCCTCCGACCCCGTCGTGCTGGCCTCGGGGAACCTGGGGCTGCTGTCGTTCCCGGACATAGAGGGACGGGCCTCGCGGGAGCAGCTCGACCGCCGCTACCCGGCCCTGCTCGGCACGCTGGCCGCCCATCCCGGGATCGGCTTCCTGCTCGTACGGAGCGAGAAGCACGGCTCGGTGGTGCTCGGACGGGACGGGGCGCAGGTCCCGGTGTCCGAGCTGACGGACGGGGAAGGGCCGATCGCCGTCTTCGGGGCCGGCGCGGCGGACGCGGTGCGGCGTACGGACACCTTCCCGCACGTAGCGGATGTCATGGTCAACTCGATGTACGACCCCGAGACCGGCCAGGTGCACGCCTTCGAGGAGCAGATCGGCTCGCACGGCGGGCTCGGCGGCGAGCAGTCACGGCCGTTCCTGCTCTGGCCCCGGACGCTGACGGACCCGCTCGACGCCATGGCGGCGGAGGCGCCGCGGGGCACTTCTCCGGCCGGTCCCGCGGGGGTGCCTCCGGCCGGCCCGGTGGGGGCGGAGGCCGTGCACCGGGTGCTGGCGCGCTGGCTGCGGGAGCTCTCCGGGCCTCAGGTGCCGCTCCAGCAGGAGGGGGCCGCCGGGGCGGTGCGCGCGGACGGGCCCTACCTCGACGAGTCCTCTCCGATCGAGGGCGCCGACGCCGAGACCACCGGTGAGCCGGTCCGCACCGACGGGCCGGTCCGTGCGGCCGAACCGCTCCGCTCCCTCACCGGCCCCGACGACGCCGCACCCGGCCCGCACGTGTGAACGGGCGCCGTGCCCGGCCCGCACGTGTGAACGGCGCCGTGCGTCAGGCGGACGCGCGACGCACCAGCGTCGGATGGAAGACCACGGACGGTGCCGGCCCGTCACCGGGCTTGCCGATCTGTTTCAGGAGGAGCCGGGCCATCTCGGACGCCATCTCCTCCACCGGCTGACGCACGGTCGTCAGCGGCGGATCGCACGCCACGGCCGCGTTGCTGTCGTCGAAGCCCACCACGGCCACGTCCCCGGGCACCTCCCTGCCCGCCCGCAGGAGTACCGGCAGAGCGCCCAGCGCCATGAGGTCGGATGCGATGAACACTCCGTCCAGATCAGGCCGTTCACGCAGCAGCTGCCGCATGGCCGAAGCGCCGCCGGCGTGGGTGAAGCCGCCCTCCGCGGTCACCACGTCCCCGATGCCGTGCTGTTCGAGCGCGTCCAGGAAGCCGGTCAGGCGCACCTGCCCCGCGGGCATGTCCTGCGGGCCCGCCACCGTCCCGATGCGCCGCCTCCCCAGGGCCGCCAGATGCTCGGCGGCCATCTGGGCCCCGGCCCGCTGGTCCGCCTCGACGTAGGTGAGGGGCGAGTGCAGACGGGGACGGCCCGCCAGCACGGCGGGCAGCCGTGTGTCGTGGAGCAGGCCGGGCAGCGGGTCGTCGGCGTGCGAGGAGATCAGCACGACCCCGTCGACGTGCCCCTGGCGCAGGTACGACAGCAACTGCCCGCGGGACGCCTCGTCGTCGGCCAGCATCAGCACCATCTGGATGCCGGCGGGGCGCAGTACGTCCATCAGCCCGGCGACCACGCGCCCGAAGTGGGGGTCGGAGAACATCCGGCCTATGAACGGCTCGGACACCGGGCGGCGTTCGCGCTCGGACACGACCAGGGCGACCGAGTCGGTCCGCCGGGTCACGAGCGAACGCGCCGCACGGTTGGGGACGTAGCCCGTGGCGGCCACCGCTTCCTCCACCACGCGACGCAGGGCCGGGTCCACCGTGGTCGCGCCGTTGATCACGCGGGACACGGTGGCCCGGGAGACGCCCGCCACCGCGGCCACGTCCTCCAAGGTGGCGGGGCGTACGGGCGGTGAGACGTCGGCAGTCATGGAGTCTTTATACCGGGTGATCCGACGGGCATGCGAAGGGTTCCGGCACGTCAGCGGCCCTGCCCGCGCACAACGCCGTCAGCGCGGCCAGTTGCTTCCCGCGCGCGGCCACCAGGGCCCGCGCCCGCTCCCTGGCCTCCGCCTCGCCCCCGGCGGCCCTTTCGGAGCGCGAGACCTGCTCCGACTGGCGCAGATGGCCGTGGATCCCGGTCACGAGCAGTGCGTCGAACGCGGTGCCCTCGGCGGCACGGGCGCGTGCGAGGTCCTCGGCCGTCACCATGCCCGGCATGTCGTGTCCCTCGTGCAGGTCGGTGTCCGGCAGCCCCATCCGCTTCCTCAGCCCCCGCAGCGCGTCCAGTTCGGCGGCCTGAGCGGTCCGCAGGCCCGCGGCCCAGGACCGCAGCCGTGCGTCGGTCGCCTTGCGGGCCGCGAGGTCCAGGAGGGCAAGGGCCTGTTCGTCCATCGGAATCATCAACTGGACCCAGGCGGCGTCCGTCGGGTCCGCGGAGGGCGCGGGCCCGGCCGTCGTGCGGGGCGGACCGGACCCTGGATCCGCCCGTTGTTCCCCTTGGCCGGCGCACGCGGTCAGGAGGGCGGGCAGGAGGAGCATTGCGGTGATGCGACGAGCCGCCATCGGCAGGTGGTCCTTGCGCGGGGGCGCCCGCCCGGGCCCTGCGGGCCGGACGGGCGCTGTCGGACAGGTGGATGACGTGCTGCTGTCAGGGAGTGCCGTCGGCACCGCACTTGATGATCGCGTTGATGCAGTCGCGCACCCGCTGTGCCATCTCGGCCTCGGGCCACACGTTGAAGAAGTCACCGTGCATCGTGTAACCGCGCCCCGAGGCGAGCCGTAGTCGTGCCGGGTCACCGTTGACCGGATAGCGCAGCACCTGGCGCAGTTTGGGAACCGGGACCGGATGGGTCGAGGGGCACGCCCCGCCGACCGGATAGGCCATGTGGCTCTTGTGGTCCGCCGAGTCGAGATCGGTGCCGTTCCAGCACTGCGGGAAGTCCAGATAGCTCTCCATCATGGAGCCCGCCGGACAGTTGACGAAGTCGTGGGACGGGTTGACCTCGCCGTGGTGCAGGCAGGACCAGCGGGAGATGGTGTTGTCGTCGGGACCGGTCGCCTTGGCGTTGCCCGCCACGATGCGCAGCCCGCGGGGGAACGGCTTGATCGTCCGGATGATGTCGTCCCGCACCCCCTCGCCGAGGTAGTAGAAGGTGGTGCCGGTCGGCTCCACCTCCTTGTCGCCGTCGTACAGGGTGGGAACCCAGTACGAGGAGAGGTCGGTCGAGGGCGAGCAGCTGGTGCCCGCCTTCTCCAGCGAGGCCAGGTCGGAGTGGGCGTCGGTCGAATCGTTGCCGAAGAAGCTGTGCATGTGCGAGGCACCGGGCAGATTCGGCAGCACGATCGGGTCGTCGGGGGCACGGTGCGTGTAGGGGCACTCCGCGAGGAACTCGGCGACCCTGACCACGTCGGCGGCTGCCTCCGGCCCGGATCGCGGGGACCGGTCGCCGGCCGCGTTGCCCGAGCCGGCCTGGATGAGGGACAGGGCCAGTGCGGCGGCCGCCAGCCCCGCGACACGGTAGCGCCAAGGTGGCAGGGAGCGGCCCCCGCGGCGTTCGCTTGTGCGTCTCTTGAGGAAGAGCACGGCACTCCTGTTCTGAGGAAGTGGGGTTCCTCTGGCCGGTTGTCCGACCAGGGTAGAGAGCGCTCTCTCAGTGAACGTAGAAGTGTGACCAAGACATGTCAAGACTGTGGGAAGTGCCTTCATTTACCTACCTTTTGAACGAAGTTGGAGCGGTGGGTTGCGGGAGAGCGCTCTCCTGAAGGCAGGGGCGGGTGAGAGCCGGAGGGCGTTGTCAGTGGGGGGAGGCAGGATGGTGGCCATGACGACGAACCCAGCTGGTGTGCTCGCCGATACCGCCTCCTACGCCGCCGCGGTCGAGGAGGCGAAGCGCGCTGCCGCCGCGTACTACACCGCAGGTGAGAGCAGGCTCGACGACGACGCGTACGACCGGCTGGTGCGGGGGATCGCGGCCTACGAGGAGGAGCATCCGCAGGAGGTGCTCGACGCCTCGCCCACCGGGAAGGTCGCGGGCGGGGCGGCGTCGGGGGACGTGCCGCACACCGTCCCGATGCTCTCGCTCGACAACGTCTTCTCCGCCGAGCAGTTCGTCACGTGGACCGCGTCCGTGGAGCGGCGGATAGGCAGACCCGTCGCCGCCTGGAGCGTGGAACCCAAGCTCGACGGCCTCGCTGTCGCCGCCCGCTATCAGCGGGGCCGCCTCGACCGGCTGATCACCCGCGGAGACGGGACGGCCGGGGAGGACGTCTCGCACGCGATCGGCACGGTGCTCGGGCTGCCCGAGCGGCTGGGCGCCCCCGTCACCCTCGAGGTGCGCGGCGAGATCCTCATGACCAACGACCAGTTCGAGCGGGCCAACGCGGCGCGCACGGAGCACGGTGCGGCACCCTTCGCCAACCCGCGCAACGGCGCGGCCGGCACGCTGCGGGCCAAGGACCGTCCGTACAGGGTGGAGATGACCTTCTTCGCCTACGGGGCGCTCGCGCTCCCGGACTCCGGTGAGCTGACGGCCACTCTGGCCGCCCTCCCGCACAGCGAGGTCCTCGAGTACGCCGCCGGGCTCGGCGTGCACACGGCGGCGGACACCGCGGTCGCCCCGCGCACCGTCACCACGATCGCGGAGGTGCAGGCCGGGGTCGAGGACATCGCCGCTCTGCGGCCCTCGCTGCAGTTCGGGATCGACGGCATCGTGATCAAGGCGGACCTGGCGGCGGACCAGCGCGACGCGGGATCCGGGACGCGGGCCCCGCGCTGGGCCATCGCCTACAAGCTGCCGGCCGTCGAGAAGGTGACCCGGCTGCTGGGCGTCGAATGGAACGTCGGCAGGACCGGGATCATCGCCCCGCGCGCCGTACTGGAGCCCGTCGAGATCGACGGATCCACCGTCGGCTACGCCACGCTGCACAATCCGGCCGACATCACCCGTCGCGACCTGCGCCTGGGTGACCAGGTGATGGTCTACAAGGCCGGCGACATCATCCCCCGTATCGAGGCCCCCGTGGCGCATCTGCGCACCGGTGAGGAGAAGCCGATCGAATTCCCCGAGGCCTGCCCCCAGTGCGGCTCGGCGATCGACACGAGCGAGCAGCGCTGGCGCTGCACCCGGGGGCGCGACTGCCGCCTTGTGGCCTCCGTCTCCTACGCGGCGGGTCGCGACCAGCTCGACATCGAGGGACTTGGTGCCACCCGGGTCGTCCAGCTCGTCGACGCGGGCCTCGTCCAGGACTTCGCCGATCTCTTCACGCTGGACCGGGACCAGTTGCTCTCCCTGGAGCGGATGGGGGAGACGTCCACGGACAATCTGCTGGCGGCGTTCGAGACCGCCAGGACCCGGCCGCTGTCCCGGGTGTTCTGCGCCCTCGGCGTGCGCGGCACGGGCCGTTCCATGTCCCGGAGGATCGCACGGTACTTCGCCTCGATGGACCGGATCGTCGCAGCCGACGCGGAGGAGTTGCAGCGGGTCGACGGCATCGGCAAGGAGAAGGCGGCGGCGGTCGTCAAGGAGCTGGAGGAGCTGGCGCCCCTGATCGGCAAGCTGGTGGCCGCCGGGGTCAACATGACGGAGCCCGGCGCGACCCCGCCGCCGGAGCCCGGAGCCGAGCCCGAGGCCGGTGCCGAGGGCGAGGATGCGGCCGGGCTGCCGCTCGCCGGTATGACCGTCGTGGTCACCGGGGCGATGACCGGAGCTCTGGAGAAGCTCTCGCGCAATCAGATGAACGAGCTGATCGAGCGGGCCGGCGGGAAGTCCTCCTCCAGCGTCTCCAAGCGCACGAGTCTGCTCGTAGCCGGGGAGAAGGCCGGATCCAAGCGGACCAAGGCAGAGGATCTGGGAGTCCGGATAGCCGCCCCCGAGGAATTCGCGGAGCTCGTCGAGGCTCACCTTGCCTCGGAGGCATGAAGGCCGCACGCGGGCGCAGTCCTCGGAATGACCAAGGCTATGGCCTTTCCTGACCTTGTATTGCATAGTGAGGTTTCGATCGTGCCTTGCTATCGGTAGTTCGGTGTGTGGTGGAGGACGGGAAGGCGGGGACCGATGCGTTCTGCGCGTGAGGGGCGGCTCCACGGCCGGCGGTTCCTCCACCGGCGGCCGGACGCCCGAACCGGTGAGCGCCACCGCCCCGGTCCCACCCGGGTGCTGGCCATCGACCTGGGCAGCTCCGGGACCCGCGCCTGGGTCCCGGAGCAGGGCCTGGTCCCCGGCGGGCCGGCGCACGGGGAGGCCGGCACCTCCCGGCCGGTCCGCCGTGGACGCATCGTCGACGCGGAGTCCTGCGCGGGAGCGCTGAACCGCCTCGCCGACCTGGCGCTGGGACCGCACCGGCAGGACAGCGTGATCGTGCTGAGCCGTCCGGTCCTGGCCGGACAGGAGCATCGCGCATCGGCGAGGGAAGTCCTCGCCGCTCTTGGCCCGTCCGACGGGGTGGTGATCGACAGCGCCAGTGCCGCCGCCGCGTGTGCGGGAGGGCCGGACGGCGGTCCCGTCCTGGTCGTCGACATGGGAGCCGAACTGACCGAGGTCGCCCTGCTCGTCGACGGAGCGGTCGTCGACGCCCGCCAGGCCGAGGCGGGACTCAGCGACTTCGAAGCGTCCTCACTGCCGGCCGCGACTGTACGGAACGTCCTCGGTATGGTCACGGCCATGTGGCGTGAGGACCGGTACGGCGCGGTACGCGGGGCGTTGCGCCGCGGCCCCGTGCTCACCGGCGGGGGAGCACTCCGGAGCGATGTCACCGGCAGGATCGCCGCCCACCTCGGTGTGCGGGTGCGCGTCGACCGTGACCCGGCGACCGCTGTCGTCCGGGGTGCCGCGCTGATCCTGGACTCCGTCCTGGGTGCCGCCGGTGCGGGTGCGGTGCCGGTCGTCCCGGTCCGGCTGAGGTGAGCCCCCTCCCGGGCGCCTCCCGGGGGAACGCGCCCCGCGGGGAGCGGCGCGACACATCGCCGCACCATGTGCGGCACCTCCTGGCCGGGCTGCTCCTGGCCGTCCTGGCACTTCTCGGCGGCATCCCCGCGGCAGCCGGAGCCGCGCTTCCCGTACGAGGACCCGCTGCCCCACATGCCTCCCTGCCCGCCGTACCCGTCACCCTGCCCGCCGCGCGCGTCACCCTGCCCGCAGTGCGCGTCACCCTGCCCGCAGTGCGCGTCACCCTGCCCGCCGTACCCGTCACCCTGCCCGCAGCGCCCGTCACCCTGCCCGCAGCGCCCGGCGCCCGGCACGGTGCTCCGCCCGCCGCACCCGTGTCGCGGGCGGCCTCGGGGCCCGGTGTCTCCGTCGCGCCTCCGTACGGGGACGCCTCCAGGGGCACGGCGCAGGCCGTACCCGACGCAGCACATGCGCTCGGCGGCGCCACACGGTCCTCCCGGCAGCAGGCGACTGCCCTGCCCTTTCCCGCCCGTCGGGCGGAGGCCGGACACCTGCCGGGCCCGCGCGCGCATGCCGACCGGCCGAACGCCCCGCACCAGGTTCCGCCGACCGGCCACGGCGCCCTGCCCCCGTCCCCGCGGGGGCTCGTCCCGCCGACGGGTGCCACGTCCGGGGCAGGGGGAGGCAGTCACTCCGCGCCCGTGCGGATCCGGGCGGAACTGCCCGGCGTGAGGGGCCCTCCGAGGGTGACGGCCGGTCGTCCGGCCCTTCACCGGTCCTGTCCCGCAGACCTGTCGCCGCGCCCTCTCTGAGCCCAGGGCGGACGACGCCCACTCGAGGGGATACCCATGACTCGCGCCACCGCGGTGCGAGCGGTTCTGGCTGCCGCCGTACTGCTCGTCTCCGTGTTCATCTCAACCACCATGACGCCCGGACTCGGCCTCGATCTCCGGGGCGGCACCAGGATGGTGCTGCAGGCCAAGGACTCCGGCACGGCGAAGGCCGACCGGGAGAGCACCGACCGCACCCTGGAGGTGCTGCGGCAGCGCATCGACTCGCTCGGTCTCGCCGAACCGGTCCTGACCCGCTCGGGCGAGGACCGGATCATCGTCGAACTGCCCGACGTCCAGGACCCGCGCAAGGCCGCCGAGGTCCTCGGCAGGACGGCCCAGCTCGGTTTCCACGCGGTGCGGGGACCCGGCTCGGGGCCGGACGGGACGAGGACGCTCCCCGACGAGCAGGGCGGTCTCCTCGCCGTCGGCCCGGAGCGGCTCTCCGGCGCAGGGGTCAAGGACGCCACCGCCGAATTCGACGCCCAGCAGGGCACGGGCTGGACGGTCTCCCTCGACTTCCACCAGGACGGGGGCCGAGAGTGGAAGCGGCTCACCGGCGACGCCGCCTGCAGCCCGGCCGGCGACGAACGGCGCCGGGTCGCGATCGTCCTCGACGGCAAGGTCATCTCCTCGCCCCAGGTCGCCCCGTCGGTGGGCTGCGGGACCGGCCTGCCCTCCGGTTCCACCCGGATCACCGGCTCCTTCACCGCCGACGAGGCACGCGACCTCGCGCTGCTCATCAAGGGCGGCGCACTCCCCGTCCCCGTCGAGATCGTGGAACAGCGGACTGTCGGGCCGACCCTGGGGGCCGCGGCCATCGACGCGAGCGTCCGGGCCGCACTCATCGGCGCGACGGCCACCGCGCTCTTCATCACCTTCGTGTACCGGCTCTTCGGAGCGCTCGCCGCCCTTGCCCTCGCGGCGTACGGAGTGATCTCCTACGCCGCCCTCGTGGCCCTCGGAGTCACCCTGACGCTGCCGGGCCTCGCCGGATTCGTCCTCTCCGTGGGCATGGCGGTGGACGCCAACGTCCTCGTCTTCGAACGGGCCAGGGAGGAGTACGCCGACCGGTCGAGCCGGACACTGCGCTCCGCGCTCACGGCCGGATTCCGCAACGCCCGCAGCGCTGTCGCCGACTCCAACGCCACGACCCTCATCGCCGCCGCCCTGCTCTTCCTCCTCGGCTCCGGCCCGGTCAAGGGCTTCGGGGTGACGCTCGCCATCGGGGTCCTGGCCTCCATGTTCTCGGCGCTCGTCGTCGCCCGCGCGCTCACCGAGATCGCGGCGGGCTCCCGGTTCGTCAACGACTACCGGGGCGTCAACGGCGTCGCACGGCCGGGCCGCGTCCGCACCTGGCTGAGCGCGCGGGACCCCCGGATGTTCCGCTCACCGCGCCGCTGGCTGACGCTCTCCGCCGCACTCGTCCTCGTCGCCGTGACCGGCATCCTCGTGCGCGGTGTCGACCTGGGTGTCGAATTCACCGGAGGGCGGCTCGTCGAGTACTCCACCGGTCGCCCCGTCGGCGTCCAGGCGGCCCGGGACGCGATCGACGCCGCCGGTTTCGCCGACGCCGAGGTCACCACCGCGGGCGAGGGCGACCTCTCCGTGCGCACCGGGAAGCTGGACGACGACGGGGAGCGCGCCCTGAGGGCGGCGCTGGCCCAGGAGGGCGGAGAGACGGTCAAGGTGCGGGACGAGCTGATCGGGCCGAGTCTCGGCGACGAACTGCGGCACCACGCGCTGATCGCCCTCGCAGTCGCCGTGTCCGTGCAACTGGTCTATCTCGCCGTCCGGTTCCGCTGGACGTTCGCCGTGGCCTCGGTCGGGGCGCTGGTGCACGACGTCATCCTTCTGGTCGGCGCCTTCGCCTGGCTCGGCCGCCCCGTCGACGGGATCTTCCTCGCCGCCCTCCTCACCGTCATCGGCTACTCCGTCAACGACTCCGTGGTCGTCTTCGACCGGGTGCGGGAACTGTGGGCCCGCAACCGTCGCACACCGGTCTCGGAGGTCGCCGAGCGTGCTGTGCTGCAGACCGTCCCACGCACCGTCAACACCGGGATGGGCGCGCTGTTCATCCTGGTCGCCCTCGCGGTGCTCGGCGGCGACTCGCTGGCCGACTTCGCGCTCGCCCTGCTCATCGGCATCTGCGTGGGGACCTACTCCTCCGTGCTGACCGCCGTCCCGGCAGCGCTCCTCCTGGAGCGGAGCGGCAGGACTCCACCCCCGGCGGCGAAGAGGGCGCCGAGGCGCCGGACGGCGGCAGGACGGACCCGCAGGGACCCCGCGGACAACGGGGCACGCGTCTAGCTTGATCTCCAGGTCAAAGATCAAGCCAGGGCGTGTCTAGGAGGCAGCCGTCCCGCCCGGCTCTGGCCCGGGCGCCGGTTTCGGCCTGCTGATCCGGCCCGGCCGGGCCCGGCTCGGTCCCGTCCTGCCTCGCACGGACGGAGGGGGTCCGGGCGCGTGACGACGACGTGGCCGACGGGCTGCGGCACAATCCTGATCACATCCAGCGATCGGAGTGTGCCGCTCATGTCCGTCGTGCTGCGCGAGGCCCGGGCCACGCTCGTGCCCGACATGACCGGCCCTCAGGGCCCGCTGCCGCCGCTGCTGCTCGCCCTGACCGTGCTGACCGGGCTCGTCGACGCGTTCAGCTTCCTGGTCCTGGGCAGGGTCTTCGTCGCCAACATGACCGGCAACGTCGTCTTCACGGGCTTCGCCCTGGCCGGAGCCCCGGGGTTCCCGCTCCTCGCCTCGTGCCTGGCGTTCGGGTCGTTCGCGGTGGGAGCGCTGGCCGGCGGGACCGTCGTCCATCTGGCCCGTGCGCACAGGGGCCGGCAGCTGCAGCGCGCCCTGCTCCTCGAGACCGCCTTCGTCACCGCCGCCATGGTCCTCGTGCTGGTCTCGCGCGCACCGTACACAGGGGGCGTCCGCCTCGCGCTCATCGCCCTGCTCGCCCTCGGGCTCGGCGTACAGAACGCGGCCGTCCGGGCACTGGCCGTACCCGACCTCACCACGACCGTCCTGACCCGCACCCTCACGGGGGCCGTCGCCGACAGCCGGCTCGCGAGGGGGCCGGGCGGGAAGGCGGGACGCCGGGGCCTGTCGGCCGTCTCGCTGCTGGCCGGAGCCTGCTGCGGGGCGCTCGCCGTGCGCACCGGCCACCCCGCCCTGCCGTTGCTGCTCGCGTTCCTCCTGCTCACCGCGGCGAGTACGGTCGCGTGCCTGCTGGTACGCTCCGACGCACCCTGGACGAAACCTGCTTCCGGTCCATGAGCCCGCCGCGCGGGGCAGCGGCCGTCGCCGTGTCGGACGCGACAGCCGAGGCGCCCGGACCGTAACGTCACGGGGCATCGACGACCGCACCGATACGCCGAGGAGTCGCGTATGCCCACCGAACCGCTGTCCGCGCACGACGTCGAGGCCGGGCTGGGTGAGCTGCCGGGCTGGCAGCTGGAAGGGGACCGGATCACCCGCACCTACCGGCTTCCCTCCCACTTCGCCGCCGCCGGGCTGACCGTCCACATCGCCGCGATCCAGGACGAGCTCAACCACCACTCGGATCTGGCTCTGGGCTACGACACGGTGGCTCTCGCGGTGCACACGCACGATGCCGGCGGCGCGGTGACACGGAAGGACCTCGAACTCGCGGCGCGCGTCGAGGCGGTCGCCGCCGGACACGGGGCGGCATAGCGCGCCCCGGTCCGTCGCGCCGGGCGGCCGGGCGGCTCAGGCCGCCGGGCCGAAGCGGGGATGCGTGGTGAGCCAGTCCGCGTAGCCGTCGCTGCGCCGCACCGCCTCCGCGTACGCCGCGCGGGTGTGCCCGGCCACCGCCGCCACGGCCGCCGTCGCGCCCGTGCCTGGCGACCGGGGATGCCTCCCCAGCAGATGACGCCAGGTCAGCGGCGAGCCGGCCAGGGGCCGGGTCACCAGCCCCGGCGCCGGCGGGAACGTGGCCCGGCACAGTCCGATGGCCCGGCCCACCTGGACCAGGTGGACGACGGACGCCGTATCCGTCTCGTACACCGACACGGGGGTGAAGCCCGCCTCCGCGCAGGCCGCCGTGAAGCAGTCGGCGAAGCAGCCGTCGCCGGGCACATCCGCCCAGCACTCGTCCGCCAGGGCGGAGAGTTCGAGCTCCGGCCGGCCCGCCAGCGGATGACCCTCGGGCAGCATCACGAACACCGGGTCGACGCCGATGACCTGCCAGACCAGCCGGTCCTCCCGCGGTGGCGGGCTCTCCCCGCAGGTGCCGATCAGCGCGTAGTCCAGTCTGCCGTCGACCAGCAGAGTGGCGATCTCCGTCACCGACCAGGAGGTGTGGGTGGTCACCGGGGCCGTCGGGTGGGCGGATGCCAGCCGGTCGACGAGCCCACCCAGCAGAGGCCCGTGGGTGCCTCCGAGGCGGAACCGCTGCACGGCGGCACCGGCGTTGGCGAAGCGCACCGCCTCCTCCTGGAGCCCGCTCACCGCCGGCAGCACGACCCGGGCGCGTTCCAGCACCAGCTCACCCAGGAGGGTCGGCCGCGCGCCGGTGTGGTCCCGGTCGAAGAGCGGCCCGCCGAGCGCCTTCTCGATCCGCCGCAACTGGGCGCTGAGCGCAGGCTGCGCGAGGCCCAGTGCCGCCGCGGCCTTGGTGAGACTGCCGGTGTCGGCAATGGCCCGTACGGTGCGCAGATGTCTCAACTCCAGCTCCATGCGGGCACGTTATGGCCGACGGAACTCACCGGCAACACATGGGGGCCGCGCTACGGTTGCCGCGTGCTGGACTACGACGCAGAAGCCGCGCGGTACGACGCCACCCGTGGGGGCGTTCCCCGGGCCGAGGCCTCGGCCCGTGCGCTCCTCGCGCTGGTGCCCCCGTCCGCCCGTACGCTGCTCGACATCGGCTGCGGTACGGGGCTGGTCACCGAGCGGGTCGCCCACGGCCGACCCGGGATGAGGGTGTGCGGGGCGGACGCCTCCCACGGGATGCTGATGCGGGCCCGCCGTCGGGTCGGCGCCGTCGTCCTGGCCGACGTACGCAGGCTCCCGGTGGCCGGTTCGTCGCTCGACGCCGTCAGCGCCGTCTGGCTGCTCCACCTGTTGCGCGGCGACGGGCAGGTCCGGGCGGCCGTTGCCGAGGCGGCCCGGGTGCTGCGGCCGGGCGGGGTGTTCGTCGCGACGGTCGACAAGGACTCCGGCCATGACGTGGGCAGCGACATCGACGCCGTGCTCGCCCCCTGCCTCCGTCCACGTCCGGCCGACGCGGCCCGCCTGGTCGGCGAGTACGCCGACGGCCTCGGCCTCCAACCGGCCGGAGACGCCGTGTTCGCCGGGCACGGGCAGGGCCGCTCCCCCCGTCGTACCGCCCGTGCCGTTCTGCGCGGGGACTACGCGTCCCGGCTGGCGCTCCCCGGACGGACGGCGGAACGGCTCGCGGAGGAGCTCATGGCGCTGCCGGGACCCGACCGGGCACGGCCCGACCCCGTGTTCCGGCTGACGGCGTTCCGCGTACCCCGCTGAGACGGCCTCCCCGACGCGTTCCGTGTGAAGACGGGGGCGGCGCGCCGACGACTCGGGAGCGGCCGCTGGACGACGTGGCGGTGCCCGAACTCACCGGGCCCGCCCCGAACATCACGCCGCGCCCGTTCGACCTGATCGCTCCGGTCCGCCCGCCGCCGGCCCCGCGTGCGAAGGAGCCCCCACCGCACGCGGTGGGGGCTACTTGACGCGAGGGGCGGTTCAGGCGCCGAGGTTGAATTCGGCCGGGTCCGACCCGAGGCGCTTGCCCTCGTCGAGTGCGGCGAAGGCGGCCAGGTCGTCGGCGTCCAGCTCGAAGCCGAAGACATCGATGTTCTCCGCGATCCGCGACGGCGTCACGGACTTCGGGATCACCACGTGGCCGGTCTGCAGGTGCCAGCGGAGCACCGCCTGGGCGGGAGTCCGGCCGTGCTTGTGGGCGACGGCGACCACCGTGGGGACCTCGAGGAGACCCTTGCCCGAGCCCAGCGGCGACCAGGCCTCGGTGACGATGCCGTGCTTCGCGTGGAAGGCACGGGACTCGGCCTGCTGGAGCTGCGGGTGCAGCTCGATCTGGTTGACCGCCGGCACGACCGAGGTCTCGCCCAGGAGGCGTTCCAGGTGCTCCGGGTGGAAGTTGGACACCCCGATGGCCTTCGCGCGGCCGTCGGCGAGGATCCGCTCGAACGCCTTGTACGTGTCGACGTAGGCGTCCTTGGCCGGTACGGGCCAGTGGATGAGGTAGAGGTCGGCGTAGTCCAGCCCCAGCTTGTCCAGCGACGCGTCGAACGCGCGCAGCGTCGAGTCGTATCCCTGCTCGCTGTTCCACAGCTTGGTGGTGACGAACAGTTCCTCACGGGGGACACCGGAGGCTGCGACGGCCTTGCCGGTGCCCGCCTCGTTCCCGTAGATCGCGGCGGTGTCGATGCTCCGGTACCCGGCCTCCAGGGCCGTGGTCACGGCCGCGGTGGCCTCGTCGTCCGGCACCTGCCAGACACCGAAGCCGAGCTGCGGCATCTCGAGGCCGTTGTTGAGTGTGAGGGTGGGGACCTGGCTCACGAGCAGTCGATCCTTACGTTGTCGGTCGGTTCTCCCCGGGGGAACGATCGGGGCGGCCCGAGCATTCCCGGTAGCGCGATCCGGTGAACAGGACGGAAGGACCTCCCGCACGCCCTCGGCGCGGTCACCGGTACAGGGCGTCGACCTCGGCGGAGTACGCCGTCTCGATGGCCTTCCGCTTCAGCTTGAGCGAGGGGGTCAGCAGACCGTGTTCCTCGGTGAACTGGTGCGCGAGGATGCGGAACGTGCGGATGGACTCCGCCTGGGACACCGCCGTGTTGGCCGCCACCACCGCCCGGCGCACCTCCATCTCCAGTTCGGAGTCGCGCACCAGGTCCGCGGCGCGCATCGGCGTACGGCCCTGCATGGCGAGCCAGTGCTCCACCGACTCGTGGTCCACGGTGACGAGCGCGGCGATGTAGGGCCGGTCGTTCCCGACGACGATGCACTGCGCGACCAGCGGATGCGCGCGGACCCGCTCCTCCAGGCCGCTCGGGGCCACGCTCTTGCCCCCGGAGGTCACGAGGATCTCCTTCTTGCGTCCGGTGATGGTCAGATAGCCGTCCTCGTCGAGCGAGCCGAGGTCGCCGGTGGCCAGCCATCCGTCGTGCAGGACGGAGTCCGTGGCCTTGGGGTCGCCCAGGTAGCCGGAGAACACGTTGGAGCCGTGCACCCAGATCTCGCCGTCCCGGGCGATGTGCACCGAGGACCCGGGGATCGGCTGGCCGACCGTGCCGTAGCGGGTCCTCTCCGGTGGGTTGGCCGTCGCCGCGGCGGTCGTCTCGGTGAGGCCGTAGCCCTCGTAGACGGTGACTCCCGCGCCCGCGAAGAACAGCCCGAGCTGCCGGTCCATGCCGGAGCCGCCCGACATCGCGTGCCGCACCCTGCCGCCCATCGCCTCGCGGACCTTGCGGTAGACGACCTTGTCGAAGAACTGGTGCTGCATGCGCAGCCCGGCGGACGGTCCGGGGCCGGTGCCGAAGGCACGGTCCTCCAGGGCCTCCGCGTACTTCACGGCGACCTCGACGGCCTTGTCGAACGCCCCGACGCGGCCCTCCGACTCCGCCTTGCGCCGCGCACCGTTGAAGACCTTCTCGAAGATGTACGGCACCGCCAGGATGAAGGTGGGCCGGAAGGACACCAGGTCCGGCATGAGCGCCTTCGCGGACAGCTCCGGCTGGTGGCCCAGCTTCACCCGGCCTCGCAGGGCCGCGATCTCCACCATGCGTCCGAAGACGTGCGCGAGCGGCAGGAAGAGCAGCGTCGCCGTCTCCTCACCCGGCTTGGAGAGGAACACCGGGTGCCAGCGGGCGACCATGGTGTCGGCCTCGAACATGAAGTTGGCGTGGGTGATGACGCAGCCCTTGGGGCGTCCGGTCGTGCCGGAGGTGTAGATCAGGGTCGCCACCGAGTCGGGAGTCACCGCGCGGCGGTGCCGGTGGACGACCTCGTCGTCGATCAGCGTCCCGGCGTCGGTGAGCTCGGCCACCGCGTCGGCGTCCAGCTGCCAGAGCCGGTGCAGATGCGGCAGCCGGTCGATCACGGAGCCGATCGTCATGGCGTGGTCCTCGTGCTCGACCATGACGGCCGCGACCTCGGCGTCGTGAAGCATCCACAGGACCTGCTCGGCCGACGACGTCGGATAGATCGGCACGGACTGGGCGCCGACCGTCCAGAGGGCGTAGTCGAACAGCGTCCACTCGTAGCGAGTCCGGGACATGAGGGCGACCCGGTCGCCGAAGCGGACGCCCTGCGCGATCAGGCCCTTGGCGAGAGCCATCACCTCGTCGCGGAAGGCGGCGGCCGACACGTCGTGCCAGCGCCCTTCCGCGTCCTTGCGGCCGAGGGCCGTCCGGTGGGGGTCCTCCTCGGCGAAATCGAAGACGGTATCGGCAAGACCGCCGACTTGAGGGGCAGCGGCCATGGGTGGGACAGTGAACTCGCGCAATGACCTGCTCCTTGTGGCGCTCCGCACAGCGCCGCGACGCTACCTCACCGCGCGGGTCCGCGGGAGGGCCCGAAGTCGTGGCATCTGGCCACGCCGACAGCAGAAATCGGGCCAGATGGGCAAGGCTCGGGCGCGCTTCTGACCGCCGAGTAAGAAGCGGGGGCGGGAATCTCCACCGAATCTGTACGCCGCGCTTACGCCGGGTCCGGGTGCGACGCCCTGACCGGAGCGCGGTGAAGCCGGTCGCCACCCGCCAGGATCGCCGCCGCGAGGGCGTCCGCCGCCTCCTGGGCGGTGTCCCTGCGGTGCCCGTGCAGCAGCACGAAATCCACATCTCCCAGCTCCGGCAGACCGGCCCGCGCCGGCACCGGCACGAGTCCCGGCGGGATGAGCCCCCGGGTGTGCGCCATCACCCCCAGGCCCGCGCGCGCGGCCGCGACCAGAGCGCTGAGGCTCGCGCTGGTGCACGCGAAACGCCAGGCCCTGCCGTGCTCCTCCAGTACCTCCAGGGCGCGGGCCCTGGTGATGCCGGGGGGCGGGTAGGCGATCAGCGGGAGCGGACGGTCGGGGTCGATCCGCAGCTGCGGGGCGCCGATCCACACCAGGGTGTCCTGCCAGACCAGCTCGCCGTGGGTGTCCCCGGTGCGGCGCTTGGCCAGCACCAGATCGAGCCGGCCCGCCGCGAGCTGCCGGTGCAGGGCTCCGGACAGTTCCACCGTCAGCTCCAGCTCGACCTCGGGATGCTCGCGCCGGAAGGACTCCAGGATCTCCGGCAGCCGGGTCAGGACGAAGTCCTCGGAGGCCCCGAAGCGCAGCCGGCCGCGCAGCCGGGTGCCGGTGAAGAACGCCGCCGCCCGCTCGTTGGCCTGCAGGATCGTCCGGGCGAAGCCCAGCATGGCCTCGCCGTCCTCGGTGAGGTCGACCCGGTGGGTGTCCCGGCTGAACAGCTGCCGGCCGGCCTCGGACTCCAGCCGGCGGACGTGCTGGCTGACCGTGGACTGGCGGACGCCGAGCCGGCGCGCCGCCTGGGTGAAGCTCAGGGTCTGGGCGACGGCCAGGAAGGTGCGGAGCTGGACGGGGTCGTACATGCGGCGAGGCTATCGCGAACCGTGATGACAGTCAGTGCGGTGTACCGGATTCCCGATCGCAGTGTTCGGGAGCACGATGGGTAGGGCACGCCCCCGACCCAGAGAGCACGGAGCACATGAGCCGCCGCACCAGCCGCCGTATCCCCGCGTTGCCTTCCTGGCTTCCGGTCGACCCGTACATACTGGCGCTGATCGGCACGGTGGTACTCGCGGCCCTGCTGCCCGTGTCCGGGGCCGGCGCCGAGGTGGCGGGCGGCGCGTCGACCGGAGCGGTGGCCCTGCTCTTCTTCCTGTACGGGGCGCGCCTGTCGACGGCGGAGGCGCTCGACGGACTGAAGCACTGGCGGCTCCACCTCACCGTCCTGGCGTGCACCTTCATGGTGTTCCCGCTGCTGGGGCTCGCCAGCCGCGGACTGGTTCCCTATGTGCTGAGCCCGCAGCTCCAGGACGGCTTCCTCTTCCTGTGCCTGGTCCCGTCGACCATCCAGTCGTCGATCGCCTTCACCTCGATGGCCCGCGGCAACGTGCCCGCCGCCATCTGCGCCGGCTCCTTCTCCAGCATCGCCGGGATCGTGATCACCCCGCTGCTCGCCGCCGTGCTGCTCGGCGGCGGCGCGGGAGGGTTCTCCGCCGACTCGCTGGTGAAGATCGTCCTCCAGCTGCTCGTGCCCTTCCTGGCCGGGCAGCTCCTGCGCCGCTGGGTCGGCGGCTTCATCGGCCGTCACCGCAAGGTGCTGGGCTACGTCGACCGCGGATCGATCCTGCTCGTGGTCTACACCGCCTTCAGCGAGGGCATGGTGGCCGGGATCTGGCACCAGGTCACCCCGCTGCGGCTCGGCGCGCTCCTCGGTGCGGAGGCCGTGCTGCTGGCCCTCA
This sequence comes from Streptomyces sp. NPDC102402, assembly GCF_044765765.1. Lineage (NCBI taxonomy): Bacteria > Bacillati > Actinomycetota > Actinomycetes > Kitasatosporales > Streptomycetaceae > Streptomyces > Streptomyces sp. NPDC102402. The sequence continues at coordinate 112,025 of NZ_JBIWKR010000005.1, read as the reverse complement.
TGCTCACACTGAGCTGGTACGGGGCGAAGCGGCTGGGCTTCGGGCGGGAGGACCGCGTCGCCATCCAGTTCGCCGGATCGAAGAAGAGCCTGGCGGCCGGGCTCCCCATGGCCAGTGTGCTGTTCGGCGCGCACGCGAGCCTCGCCGTGCTGCCCCTGATGCTCTTCCACCAGATGCAGCTGATGGTCTGCGCGGTGATCGCCAAGCGCCGCTCGCGCGACCCGCTGCCGGACGGTGGGACCCTGCCGCAGCAGCCCGTGCCCGTGAGCTGAGGCGCTCACGAGAGGGCCCGGCCGGCGCGGGGGCGCACCCCCGCCGGCCGGACCCCTGCCCCAGCGCGCCGGGCGGGCCGGCTCAGCCCTGGCCCACCGTCGCCTCCAGGGCGATGCGGTGGTCACCCGCGTACACGTTCATGGACTGTCCCCTGAGGAATCCGACGAGGGTCAGTCCGCTCTCGGCCGCGAGGTCCACGGCCAGCGACGACGGAGCCGAGACCGCCGCGAGCATCGGGATCCCCGCCATCACCGCCTTCTGCGCCAGTTCGAACGAGGCGCGGCCCGACACCAGCAGGATGGACCGCGACAGCGGCAGCCGGTCGTCCGTCAGGGCGCGGCCCACGAGCTTGTCGACCGCGTTGTGCCGGCCGACGTCCTCCCGGACGTCCACCAGCTCGCCTTCGGGGGAGAACAGCGCGGCGGCGTGCAGGCCCCCTGTCCGGTCGAAGACCCGCTGCGCCTCGCGCAGCCGGTCGGGGAGGGCGGAGAGCAGTGCGGGCTCCACCCGGAGCGGGGGAGTGTCGGCGACCGGGTGGCGGGTCGCGGTGCGGACGGCGTCCAGGCTCGCCTTGCCGCACAGGCCGCACGACGAGGTGGTGTAGACGTTGCGTTCCAGCGTGATGTCGGGGACCACGACTCCGGGCGCGAGCTTCACGTCCACCACGTTGTACGTGTTCACCCCGTCGGCGGTCGCCCCGGCGCAGTACACGATCGACTGCACCTCGGAGCCCTCACCGATCACGCCCTCGCTCACCAGGAAGCCGGCCGCGAGCGCGAAGTCGTCACCCGGGGTCCGCATCGTGATGGCGAGCGGCTTGCCGTTCAGCCGGATCTCCAGGGGTTCCTCGGCGACGAGGGTGTCGGGCCGTGTCGTGACCGCCCCGTCCCGGATACGCATGGTGCGGCGACGCTCGGTGACCCGTCCCATAAGCCGTCAATCCCGATTCTGTACGTGTTGGAAGCCGAAACGGCCCTTGATACAGAGGTTGCCATGGGTCACCGGGTTGTCGTGCGGTGAGGTGACCTCGAGGATCTCGTCCTCCCGCACGTGCGGGAGCACGTCGCGACCCACGCCGCAGTAGGCGCGGACGGCCGTGGTCCGCGTCTGTGCGCGCTCTCCACGTCCCTGCCGCACGTATGCCGGACTCGGCACTGACCCCAGATATTGTCTACAGTATGCCTTCATGCGGCCGAAAGGTGCGGCAGTGGGTGTCTTGTCCATCCGCCATTCCGGTGCGGCTGCGGGGGTGCCCGTAAAAGTTCCCGGGGAGCTGTTCGAGACGCTCCAACCCGGGGCCTGGATTCCTGTGGGGTTACGTGCCTCTGTACCGGGCGGTAGCAACCAAGACTGGATAGTTCCTGCCAAACGTAGCGAGGGGAACCCGTACATGACCGGCTCACGTGTCGTGGCGCTCGGCCACTACCAGCCTGCCAAGGTCCTCACCAACGACGATCTGGCGGCGATGGTCGACACCAGCGACGAGTGGATCACCAGCCGGGTCGGCATCAGGACCCGGCACGTGGGCGGCCCGGACGAACCCGTGGACGAACTGGCGGCGCACGCCGCGGCCAAGGCGCTGGCGTCGGCCGGAATGCAGCCCACGGACATCGACATGGTTCTCGTCGCCACCTCCACGGCCATCGACCGCTCGCCGAGCATGTCCGCGCGCGTCGCCGCGCGCCTGGGCATGAGCGCGCCGGCCGTCATGGACATCAACGTCGTCTGCTCCGGGTTCACCCACGCCCTGGCCACGGCCGACCATGCGATCCGGGCCGGTGCCGCCACCCGCGCCCTGGTCATCGGCGCCGACAAGATGGGCGACATCGTCGACTGGACGGACCGCTCCACCTGTGTGCTGATGGGCGACGGCGCGGGCGCCGCCGTCGTCACCGCCGACCCTGACGGAGGCGACCGGCCCGGGATCGGTCCCGTCCTGTGGGGTTCGGTGCCGGGGATGGGCAACGCCGTGCGCATCGAGGGCACGCCTCCTCGCTTCGCGCAGGAGGGGCAGTCCGTCTACCGCTGGGCCACCACGCAACTGCCGCCGATCGCCCGCAAGGTGTGCGAACGGGCCGGTGTCACGCCCGAGGAACTCGCGGCCGTGGTGCTGCACCAGGCCAATCTGAGGATCATCGAACCCGTCGCCCGGAAGATCGGCGCGGTCAACGCGGTCATCGCGCGGGACGTGGTCGATTCGGGCAACACCTCGGCCGCGTCGATCCCGATGGCCCTGTCGAAACTGGTGGAACGGGGGGAGGTGGAGAGCGGTGCGCCGGCCCTGCTCTTCGGCTTCGGCGGCAACCTTTCCTATGCGGGTCAGGTGATCCGCTGCCCCTGATGCCCCCGTCGCGCCATTGTGCTCGGTAGACTGTAGACGATAAGCAATGGCCGGGCGCCCGGAGGGGGACCGCGATGTTGTCCGCAGGACTGCCGCAAGGAACGGTGCCGAAGCTGGAGCGGCCGGGGCCGCTGCGTGAGCGTGTCTACGAGGCGTTGCTCGAGCTGATCACCACGCGTGCGCTCAAGCCCGGCCAGCATCTGGTCGAGAGCGAACTGGCCGGGCACCTGGGGGTGTCGCGTCAGCCGGTCCGTGAGGCGCTCCAGCGGCTGAACACCGAGGGCTGGGTCGATCTGCGTCCCGCGCAGGGTGCCTTCGTCCACGAACCCACCGAGGAGGAGGCGGACCAGCTCCTCTCGGTCCGCACCCTGCTGGAGGCCGAGGCCGCCCGGCTGGCCGCCGCCCACGCCGGGCGGCCGGGCATCGAGGCCCTGGAGGAGCTGTGCTCCCAGGGGGAACGGGCCGTCGCGGCCGACCAGGTGGACCTCGCCGTCGCCACCAACGCCGCGTTCCACGCCAAGGTCATGGAGCTCGCCGGCAACGTCGTCCTGTCCGAGCTCGCCGGCCAGGTGGACCGCCGGGTCCGCTGGTACTACACGCCGGTGGCCCGTCAGCGCGGCACCCAGTCCTGGACCGAGCACCGGGAACTGATCGCGGCTATCGCCTCCAGGGACGAGCAGAGGGCCACCGAGATCATGCGTGCCCACACCGAGCACACGCGCCAGACGTACCACCGGCGCGAACAGGCGTGATCGCCGTCCGACCGAAGGCCGGGGCCCGCGGGCCCCGGCCTTCGGCATGCCCGCCCGCGGACGGGTGGGAATGCGTCCGCCGAACGGAGTCCGCCGCCCGCCGGACACATCTTTGTCCTGAGTGAGGAGAAAGTTGGATCGGATTCGTGCGCAACTTCTTCCCACTCCGGTAAACCGCTGCTACGTTCCCCTCCAAAGCCCGACGGACTGACCGAAGTGGCGGGGGAGGGACGCGTGAGACGCATGACGGCACGACCCGCGAACACGCACCAGGCGCGACTGCTCCGGTTGTTGCGTGACGGGGGGCCCAACTCCCGCGCACAGCTGGGCGACCAGATCGACCTCTCGCGCTCCAAGCTCGCCGTCGAGGTCGACCGGCTCCTGGAGACCGGTCTCGTCGTGGCGGACGGACTCGCCGCATCCCGTGGCGGACGCCGTTCCCACAACATCCGTCTCGCCCCGGGCCTGCGCTTCCTCGGCGTCGACATCGGTGCCACATCCGTCGATGTGGCCGTCACCAACGCCGAGTTGGAGGTCCTCGGCCACCTCAATCATCCGATGGACGTACGGGAGGGGCCCGTCGCCGTCTTCGAGCAGGTCCTGTCGATGGCGGCGAAGCTCCGGGAGTCCGGACTCGCCGAAGGCTTCGACGGCGCCGGCATCGGCGTCCCGGGTCCCGTCCGCTTCCCCGAGGGCGTACCCGTCGCGCCGCCGATCATGCCGGGCTGGGACGGCTTCCCGGTCCGCGAGGCACTCAGCCAGGAACTGGGCTGCCCCGTCATGGTCGACAACGATGTGAACCTGATGGCGCTGGGAGAGCAGCACGCGGGCGTCGCCCGATCCGTGGGCGACTTCCTCTGCGTCAAGATCGGGACGGGCATCGGCTGCGGCATCGTGGTGGGCGGCGAGGTCTACCGCGGTACGACGGGCAGCGCCGGGGACATCGGCCACATCCAGGTGGAGCCCGACGGGCGGGCCTGCGCCTGCGGCAACCGGGGCTGCCTGGAAGCCCACTTCAGCGGCGCGGCCCTCGCCCGTGACGCGGAGGACGCGGCCCGCGCCGGCCTCTCCACCGACCTGGCGGCCCGGCTGGACGCGGCCGGAAGGCTCTCTGCCGTCGATGTGGCCGCCGCCGCGGCGGCGGGTGACCCGACAGCCCTGGACCTGATCCGCGAAGGCGGCAACAGGGTCGGCCAGGTCATCGCCGGCCTCGTCAGCTTCTTCAACCCGGGCCTCGTCGTGATCGGCGGCGGGGTCACCGGACTCGGCCACAACCTGCTGGCCAGCGTCCGCACCCAGGTCTACCGGCAGTCCCTGCCGCTGGCCACGGGCAACCTCCCCATCGTCCTCGGCGAACTGGGGCCCGTCGCCGGCGTGACCGGTGCGGGCAGGCTCATCAGCGACCACCTCTTCTCACCGGCCTGACATCCGGGCCGGCGAGCCGCCCGGCACGCTCCGCACCACCTCCGTAAGCAGCCTGCCCCGAGCTCCGCCCGCAGGGCCGCACAGCACGAGCCCGGTACGCCGCACGAGCACAGCCGCACAGCACGAGCACAGCAGCACCACCCAGCAGTTCCGTCAGCAGTACGGCACCGCCGGCACTGCGCCCTGCCCGCTCACCGGCCTCCCTCACGCTTCTCGGACTCCGTGCCGAGCAGGGGAGACCTCGTTCGCCGAGGGGATTCGCCATGGCACCAGAACCACCCCTGCTCACGATGTCCGGCATCACCAAGTCGTTCCCCGGTGTGCGCGCCCTCGACGGCGTGGATCTGGAGGTGCAGGCCGGTGAAGTCCACTGCCTCCTCGGCCAGAACGGCGCCGGCAAGTCCACGCTCATCAAGGTGCTCGCCGGCGCCCACCAGCCCGACGACGGCGCCATCACCTGGAGCGGCGAGACCGTCCAGCTGTCCTCACCGATCACCGCGATGCGACTGGGCATCGCCACCATCTACCAGGAACTCGACCTGGTGGAGGGCCTGTCGGTCGCCGAGAACGTCTTCCTGGGACACGAGCCCACCAACGCGGGCTTCGTCGTCCGGACCCGCGAGGCCCGCACCATGGCAGCCGCGCTCCTGAAGCGCCTCGGGCACCCGGAGATCGACACGGCCCGCCTGGTCGGCGACCTCTCCGCCGCCCATCAGCAGATCGTCTCCATGGCGCGGGCGCTCTCCCACGACGTACGGCTCATCGTGATGGACGAGCCGTCCGCGGCGCTGGACCCGGACGAGGTCGACAACCTCTTCCGCATCGTCGACGGACTCACCGCCGACGGTGTGGCCGTCGTCTACATCTCGCACCGGCTGGAGGAGATCCGCCGCATCGGTGACCGGGTGACCGTGCTCAAGGACGGCCGGGCCGTCGCGGTCGGTCTCCCCGCCACGTCCACCCCCACACGCGACATCGTTGCCATGATGACCGGCCGCAACGTCGAGTACGTCTTCCCCCAGCGGCCCGACCCCGCCGCCCGGGCCGCTGCCGACCCGGTGCTGAGGGTCGAGGGGCTGTGCCGCAAAGGCGAGTTCGAGCCCGTCGACCTGGAGCTGAGGCCCGGTGAGATCGTCGGCCTGGCCGGACTCGTGGGCTCCGGACGCTCCGAGATCCTGGAGACCGTCTACGGGGCCCGCAAGCCGACCGCGGGCCGCGTCCTCGTCGACGGCACACCACTGCGCCCCGGCAGCGTCCGCGCCGCGGTGGCCGCCGGAATCGGCCTGGCCCCCGAGGAACGCAAGGCGCAGGCACTGCTGCTGACGGAGTCGGTGACCCGCAACGTCTCGGTCTCCTCGCTGTCCCGCTTCGCACGCGCCGGCTGGCTCGACCGGGGCGCCGAGCGCGAGGCCGCCAGGACCGCCACCCGAGAACTCTCCCTGCGCCCCGACAACCCGGACGCCGCCGTCCGCACCCTCTCCGGCGGCAACCAGCAGAAGGCGGTCCTGGCCCGCTGGCTGCTGCGCGGCTGCCGGGTCCTGCTGCTCGACGAACCGACCCGCGGTGTGGACGTCGGCGCCCGCGCCGAGCTCTACGCCGTGATCCGCCGGCTGGCCGACGAAGGCCTCGCCGTTCTGCTCGTATCCAGCGAAGTGCCCGAAGTGCTGGGCCTCGCCGACCGGGTGCTGGTGCTCCGGGAAGGCCGTGTCGTGCACACGGCCGATGCCAGGGAGCTCGACGAGCACCGTGTCCTCGACCTCGTCATGGAAGGGAGCCCGACGTCATGACACAGCCCGCACCGTCGGCGCAGCACCACGGGCCGGAGAAGGGGACCGTGACGGGCCCCGTCTCCGCGCCGACTCCGGAGAAGGGCGGCGGTCTGCGCGCGCTCGGCCTGCGCGCCGATGTCCGCAACCTGTCGCTGCTCGGTGTCCTCGCCGTGCTGGTGGCCGTCGGCGGCCTCACGGAACCGGACGCGTTCCTGGACACCGGGAACCTGCAGCTGATCCTGACGCAGTCCTCCGTCATCGGGGTCGTCACCGTCGGTATGACCCTGGTCATCATCGGCGGAGGCATCGATCTCTCGGTCGGTGCGATGGTGGCCCTCGCGTCCGTCTGGGCCACGACGCTGGCCACACAGGACTTCGGCTTCGCGGGCATCCTCTTCACCGCCGTGATCGTCGGCCTCGCCGCCGGGCTCGTCAACGGGGTCCTCATCGCCTACGGGCGGTTGGTCCCCTTCATCGCGACGCTCGCCATGCTCGCCTCGGCCCGCGGGCTCGCGCTGCAGATCACCGACGGCAGGACACAGATCGTCACCGTCCAGTCGGTCCTCGACCTGGGCCTGCCCGACAGCTACGTTCTGGGCATTCCCCCGCTGGTCCTGTTCTTCGCCGCGGTCACCGTCATCGGCTGGCTGGTCCTGAACCGCACCACGTTCGGCCGCCGTACGGTCGCCATCGGAGGCAACGCGGAAGCGGCCAGGCTCGCCGGCATCGACGTACGACGCCAGCGGCTCTACCTCTACCTGCTCTCCGGTCTGTGCTGCGGCATCGCCGCCTTCATGCTCATCGTCCTGTCCGGATCGGGCCAGAACACCAACGGCAACCTGTACGAGCTCGACGCCATCGCCGCCGCGATCATCGGGGGCACACTCCTGAGCGGCGGCCGGGGCACCATCGTCGGTTCCGTGCTGGGCGTGCTGGTCTTCACCACGATCACCAACATCTTCGCTCTGAACAATCTCCAGAGCGATGTCCAGCAGATCGCCAAGGGCGCCATCATCGTCGCCGCCGTCCTCGTCCAGCGCCGCACCCTGCGGGGCGGGGAGACCTGAGCACCTCGTCCGTGACAGAGCACCGACCACCCACCCGCTGTTCCGTACGCACCAACCGGATGAAGGGTTTGACAGCCATGCCAGAAACCAGCCGCAGAGGACTGCTCTTCGGCACCGCGGCCGTCTCCGCGGGAGCCTTCCTCACCGCCTGCACCAGCAACGACCCCAAGGAGGCCTCGGCCGCGCCGAGCAAGCAGTCCGCCGCCGACGACAAGCCGGGCGCGCCCGTCACCATCGGCTTCGCCGGGCCGCAGGCCGACCACGGGTGGCTCAACGCCATCAACGTGCAGGCCAAGTCGCGGGCGGAGAAGTACTCCGAGGTGACCCTGGAGATCACCGAGGGGTCCAACGACACCGCCGCCCAGATCGGCCAGGTCAAGACCCTCATCAACAAGAAGGTCGACGTCCTCGTCGTCCTCCCCGCGGACGGCAAGGCGCTCACCCAGGTCGGCCTGGAGGCCATGAAGGCCGGCATCCCGGTCGTCAACCTCGACCGCATCTTCGCCTCACCGCAGGCCTACCGCTGCTGGGTCGGCGGCGACAACTACGGCATGGGCCTCAACGCCGGCCACTACATCGGCGAGCAGCTCAAGGACAAGTCGAGCGCCAAGGTCGTCGAGCTCGCGGGCATCGACAACCTCGAACTCACCAAGCAGCGGAGCCAGGGGTTCGCCGACGCCCTCAAGAACTACTCCAACATCAAGCTGGTGGCCCGTCAGGCCGCCGACTTCACCGTGGAGTCGGGGCAGGCCAAGATGGCGCAGCTGCTGCAGGCCCAGAAGCAGTTCGACGCCCTCTGGAACCACGACGACGACCAGGGCGTGGGTGCGCTGCGGGCCATCCAGCAGGCGGGCCGCGACGAATTCATCATGGTGGGCGGTGCGGGCGCCAAGTCCGCGATGGACGCCATCAAGGCGGACAACAGTGTCCTCAAGGCCACCGTGCTCTACCCGCCCACGATGGCGGCCTCCGCCATCGACCTGGCGCGGGCCCTGGGCCAGAACAAGGGTGTGGCGGGCCTCTCCGAGATGGAGATCCCGACCTCGCTGACGCTGTACTCGGCCGTGGTCACCAAGGAGAACATCGACCAGTACCTGCCGACGGGCTTCAGCTGATCCCGGACCACCGCCGCCACCGAACCACCGACGAGGAGGATGCCCGCATGGCCCGTAGAGAAGAGTCGGAGCAGGAGACCGAGGCACCGCCGCCGACGGCGACGCTCGGCGTCGGCATGGTCGGATACGCGTTCATGGGTGCCGCCCACTCGCAGGGGTGGCGCACCGCGGGACACGTCTTCGACCTGCCGGTGAGACCCGCTCTCGCCGCGATCTGCGGACGCGACCGTACGGCCGTCGAGGCCGCCGCCGCCCGGCACGGGTGGGCCGCGGCGGAGACCGACTGGCGCGCTCTGATCGCCCGGGACGACGTGCAGCTGGTGGACATCTGCACCCCCGGCGACAGCCATGCGGAGATCGCCATCGCCGCCCTCGAGGCGGGCAAGCACGTGCTGTGCGAGAAGCCGCTCGCCAACACGGTGGCCGAGGCGGAGGCCATGGTGGAGGCCGCCGAGCGCGCCGCGGCACGCGGCCAGGTGGCGATCGTGGGCTTCAACTACCGCAAGGTGCCCGCCCTCACCCACGCCCGCGCGATGATCGCGGAGGGCAGGCTGGGCGCCCTTCGCCACGTGCGGGCCACCTACCTCCAGGACTGGCTCGTCGACCCGCAGTCGCCGCTGACCTGGCGACTGCAGCGGGAGCGGGCCGGTTCCGGGGCGCTGGGTGACCTCGGGGCGCACATCGTCGACCTCGCCCAGTACCTGGCCGGAGAGCTCCTGACCGGGGTGTCGGCGGTGAGCGAGACCTTCGTCCGGGAGAGGCCCGTGCTCGCCGGCGCGGCGGCCGGGCTCTCGGGCACCGCGGACAGTGCCGCACGGGGGGCGGTCACTGTCGACGACGCGGCGCTGTTCACCGGGCGGATGGCGTCCGGCGCCCTCGCCTCCTTCGAGGCGACCAGGATGGCGGCGGGCCGCAAGAACGCGCTGCGCCTGGAGGTCAACGGAGAGCTGGGGTCGATCGCCTTCGACCTGGAACGGCTCAACGAACTCTCCTTCCACGACCACACCGAGCCCGCCACCAGCGCGGGTTTCCGCCGGATCCTCGTCACCGAGCCCCAGCACCCGTATCTGGAGGCGTGGTGGCCGCCGGGTCATGGCCTGGGATACGAGCACACCTTCGTCCACCAGGCCCGGGACGTGGTGCGCACCATCGTCGAAGGGCTCACCCCCGTACCGTCGTTCGCCGACGGACTCCAGGTGCAGCGTGTGCTCGCCGCCGTCGAGGAGAGCGCCGCCAAGAACTCCGTCCACACCCCGGTCGCCTTCTAGGAGGTCGCGCGCATGCCCCGTCCCTTCACTCTCTTCACCGGCCAGTGGGCCGACCTGCCGTTGGAGGAGGTCTGCCGGCTCGCCCGGGACTTCGGCTACGACGGACTCGAACTCGCCTGCTGGGGAGACCACTTCGAGGTCGACAAGGCTCTGTCCGACCCCGGATACCTCGACGGGCGGCGGCAGCTGCTCGACAAGTACGGCCTGAAGTGCTGGGCCGTCTCCAACCACCTGGTCGGCCAGGCGGTCTGCGACAGTCCGATCGACGAACGCCACCAGGGGATCCTGCCCGGCCGCATCTGGGGGGACGGGGAGCCCGAGGGCGTGCGCCGGAGGGCCGCCGAGGAGATCAAGGACACCGCCCGCGCGGCGGCCGCGTTCGGGGTCGACACGGTCATCGGCTTCACCGGATCGTCCATCTGGCACCTGGTCGCGATGTTCCCGCCGGTCCCACCGCACATGATCGAACGCGGCTACGAGGACTTCGCGGAGCGCTGGAACCCGATCCTGGACGTCTTCGACGCCGAGGGGGTGCGCTTCGCCCACGAGGTGCACCCGAGCGAGATCGCGTACGACTACTGGACCACGCACCGCGCCCTGGAGGCGGTGGGTCGCCGGCCCGCGTTCGGGCTGAACTTCGACCCGAGCCACTTCGTGTGGCAGGACCTCGACCCGGTCGGTTTCCTCTACGACTTCCGGGACCGGATCTACCACGTGGACTGCAAGGAGGCCCGCAAGCGCCTCGACGGCCGCAACGGGCGCCTCGGCTCCCACCTGCCGTGGGGCGATCCGCGGCGCGGCTGGGACTTCGTCTCGGCGGGGCACGGTGACGTGCCCTGGGAGGACGTGTTCCGGATGATGCGGTCCATCGGGTACGAAGGGCCGGTGTCCGTGGAGTGGGAGGACGCGGGCATGGACCGGCTGACGGGGGCTCCGGAGGCGCTGGCCTCCCTGAAGCGCTTCGACTTCGATCCGCCGAGCGCGTCGTTCGACGCGGCTTTCGGCGGGGGCGACTAGCGGGGGAGCCCTCCGGGGGCGCCCGGCCTGCCAGGGCCGGGCACCCCCGGCGCCACCGTCGGCGGGGACCTCCACCGTGGGCGGCCGAGGACTCCGCCGAGCTCTCCCGGGCACCGGCAACGGTGCCCCCGGGGGCGGTTCGGCATGCCCTGGAACGCCTTTGTCCTCTGGTGGGAAAAAGCTCGACCCACCTCGTGCACAAGGGCTTTCCGTACAGGTCGATCACAGCTACCGTCCCTTACGTGTACACAACATGACTCGCGTCACCGGGGGCTCGACTGCCCCTGGTGACGAGCGCGGCAGTCCCCGCGCGGAACGGCAGAACGCACCCGCCCGAACAACCGGAACCCCCGGAGGACGCACGTGCACAGAAGCAGCAGACGGCTCCGCACCCGAAAGCCACTCGCACTCCTCACCGGCGCACTGCTCGCCGCCGCGACCCTCACACTGGGCACCTCGCCCGCAGGTGCTGAGGCGCCGACGGCGCCGGCCGCCGCCGAGGACTTCCAGCAGGTCACGCTCGCCAAGGGCGCCGCCGAGACCGGCGAACCCATCTCGCTGGCCGTGCTCCCCGACCGCAGTGTGCTGCACACCTCACGCAGCGGTGAGCTGCGGATCACGGACAGCGCGGGCGACACCCGCGTCGCCGGCACCGTCCCCGTCTACTCGCACGACGAGGAAGGCCTCCAGGGCGTAGGCATCGACCCGGACTTCGCGGAGAACCGGGCGATCTACCTCTACTACGCGCCCCCGCTGGACACTCCGGCCGGCGACGCCCCGGAGAACGGCAGCGCGGCCGACTTCGCGAAGTTCGACGGGGTGAACCGCCTCTCCCGCTTCGTGCTCAACGAGGACGGCACACTGGACAACGCCAGCGAGAAGAAGGTCCTCGACATCCCGACCACCCGTGGCATGTGCTGTCACGTGGGCGGCGACATCGACTTCGACGCCGAGGGCAACCTCTACCTCTCGACGGGCGACGACTCTAACCCGTTCGCGTCCGACGGCTACTCCCCGCTGGACGACCGGGCCGACCGCAACCCCGGCTTCGACGCCCGCCGCACCTCCGGCAACACCAACGACCTCCGCGGCAAGATCCTCCGCATCAAGGTCGGAGACGACGGCTCGTACACCGTCCCCGAGGGCAACCTCTTCGCCGCGGGGACGGACAGGACGCGCCCCGAGATCTACGCGATGGGCTTCCGCAACCCGTTCCGCTTCAGCGTGGACAAGGCCACCGGCATCCTCTACGTCGGTGACTACGGCCCCGACGCGGGCGCCGCCGACCCGAACCGGGGCCCGGCGGGCCAGGTCGAGTTCGCCCGGGTGACGAAGCCGGCCAACTTCGGCTGGCCCTTCTGCACCGGTGACAACGATGCCTTCAACGACTACGACTTCGCGACGGGCACCTCCGGCGCCCCCTTCGACTGCGCCGCCCCGAAGAACGAGTCGCGGTACAACACCGGCCTGGTCGACCTGCCGCCCGCGCAGGCCGCCTGGATCCCGTACGACGGCGCCTCCGTGCCCGAGTTCGGCACCGGTTCCGAGTCCCCCATGGGCGGACCGGTCTACCACTACGACGCGGACCTCGACTCGCCGGTGAAGTTCCCCGAGGAGTACGACGGAGACTTCTTCGCCGGAGAGTTCGGCCGGCAGTGGATCAAGCGCGTCGAGCAGGACGCCGACGGTGCCGTCCAGTCGATCAACGACGTCCCGTGGACCGGCACGCAGATCATGGACATGGCCTTCGGCCCCGACGGCGCGCTGTACGTCCTGGACTACGGCCTCTCCTGGTTCGGCGGCGACGAGCACTCGGCGCTCTACCGCATCGAGAACGCCACAGGCGGCCGTTCGCCCGTCGCCGAGGCGTCCTCGGACAAGACCTCCGGTGTCGCACCGCTCAGGGTGAAGTTCTCCTCGGCCGGTACCACCGACGGCGACGGCGACGCCCTCACGTACGCCTGGGACTTCGGTGACGGCGGCACCTCCACGGCCGCGAACCCCGCGCACACGTACAAGAAGAACGGCACCTACACCGCCACCGTGACGGCGAAGGACCCGACGGGCCGGACCGGTTCGGCGAGCGTGCACGTGACCGTGGGCAACACCGCGCCCGTCGTCGACATGCAGTTCCCCTCCGACGGCCGGCTCTTCGAGTTCGGCGACGAGGTGCCCTTCAAGGTGACCGTCAAGGACCCGGAGGACGGCACCGTCGACTGCTCGAAGGTCGAGGTCAAGTTCACCCTGGGCCACGACAGCCACGGCCACGACATCACCACCGAGCACGGCTGCGAGGGAACCATCAAGACCGCCATGGAAGGCGGCCACGACCCCAACGCCAACATCTACGGAGGCATCTCGGCCTCCTACACCGACGGCGGTGGCGGCGGACAGGCCGCGCTGACCGGACGTGACCAGGCGCAGCTCCAGCCGCGTCACCGCCAGGCCGAGCACTTCACCCGGTCCTCCGGCATCACCACCCCGAGCAAGACGAGTGCCAACGGCGGCCGGACCGTCGGCGACATCGACAACGACGACTGGATCTCCTTCGAGCCGTACATCCTGGACGGCACGACCAAGCTCACCGCCCGTACGTCCTCGGCCGGCGCGGGTGGCTTCCTGGAGGTGCGGACCGGCTCGCCCACCGGGAAGATACTCGGCTCGGCGCCCATACCGGTGACCGGCAGCTGGGACTCGTTCCAGGACATCGACGTGCCGCTGCGCGGCGCGCCGAAGAAGGCCACGGAACTCTTCCTCGTGTTCAAGGGCGGAGCGGGAGCGCTGTACGACGTGGACGACTTCGAACTCTCGGACAGCCCGGTGGACCGGACCGCCAAGCGCGTCCTCGTCTTCTCCAAGACCGGTGGCTTCCGACACGACTCGATCCCCGAGGGCACCGCGGCGCTCAAGGAACTTGGCAAGGACACCAACATCACGGTCGACTCCACCGAGGAGGCCGGACAGTTCACCACCAGCAACCTGGCCCGGTACGACGCGGTCGTCTTCCTGTCGACCACCGGTGACGTACTGAACGCCGACCAGAAGAAGGCGTTCGAGAACTTCGTTTCCACCGGCGGCGGTTACATGGGCGTCCACGCCGCGGCCGACACGGAGTACGACTGGGAGTTCTACGGCGGTCTCGTAGGCGCCTACTTCGACTCGCACCCGCAGATCCAGCCGGCGACCGTCCGTGTGGAGAACCACGACCACCCGGCGACCGCGCACCTGGACGAGGCGTGGGACCGTACCGACGAGTGGTACAACTACCGCACCAACCCCCGGGACAAGGCCCAGGTCCTCGCCACGCTGGATGAGACGACCTACACCGGCGGCACCATGAAGGGTGACCACCCGATCGCCTGGTGCCAGGCGTACCAGGGCGGACGCTCCTTCTACACCGGCCTCGGCCACACCAAGGAGTCGTACGCCGAACCCGCCTTCCGGCAGCACCTGCTGGGCGGTCTGCGCTACGCGGCCGGGCAGGTGAAGGCGAACTGCAAGCCCGACACCGGCTACCGGTCGATCTTCAACGGCAAGACCCTCGAAGGGTGGAAGCAGGCCGGCCCCGGGAAGTTCACGGTGGCCGACGGTGAGCTGCGCTCGGAGGGCGGCATGGGGCTGCTCACCTACCAGGCCAAGGAGCTGAAGTCCTACTCCCTGAAGCTCGACTGGAAGATGGCGGGCGACGACAACTCCGGCGTCTTCGTCGGATTCCCCGAGTCGGACGACCCCTGGTCCGCGGTGAACAACGGCTACGAGGTCCAGATCGACGCCAGCGACGCGGCGGACCGCACCACGGGAGCCGTCTACACCTTCAAATCCGCCGACACCAAGGCCCGTGACCAGGTCCTGCGGCCGCCCGGCCAGTGGAACAGCTACGAGATCAAGGTCCAGGGCGAGCGGCTCCAGATCTTCCTCAACGGGGTGAAGATCAACGACTTCACCAACACCGACCCGGTCCGCAGCCTCAGGAACGGCTACATCGGCCTCCAGAACCACGGAGCCGACGACCAGGTGTCCTTCCGGAACATCCAGCTGAAGGAGCTGCCCTCCACGTAGGGCGGCCACCTCCTGCGCCGGCGGTGGGCGGGGAAGCGCACGTCTTCCCCGCCCACCGTTCACCACCCCTCTTCATCCCCCCTGGGAGGCAGCCCGTGAACGCACATGCCGTTCGTACCGGAGTCTGGTTCATCGGAGCACGCGGCTCCGTCGCCACCACCGCCACCGCGGGGTGCGCGGCCATCGCGGCCGGGCTCCACCCGCCGACCGGCATGGTCACCGAGACACCACCCTTCACCGGCACCGGGCTGCCGCCCCTCACCTCCCTGGTCTTCGGCGGCCACGACACCCTCGACTGCCCCCTGCCCAAACGGGCCGAGGCCCTCGCGGCCGGGGGAGTCCTCCCGCACGGGCTGCCCTCGGCCGTCGCAGCCGAACTCGGCGCCGCCGACACGGAGATACGGCCGGGCGGACCGCTCCCCGGTGACACCCGGACCGACGAGGAGCTCATCGCGGCCTTCGCCGCCGACATCGAGGACTTCACCCGCCGGAACAGGCTGGCCCGCACTGTCGTCATCAACGTCGCCTCGACCGAACCCGCCCCCGGCGAGGACGACTCCCGTCTCCCGGCCAGCTCGCTCTACGCGGCGGCTGCCCTCCGGACGGGGTGCCCGTACGCCAACTTCACCCCCTCCACCGGGCTCCGCAGCCCGCACCTCCAGGACGCCGTCGCCTCCTGTGCGCTTCCCCACGCCGGACGCGACGGCAAGACCGGCCAGACGCTGCTCCGCTCCGTGCTCGCCCCGATGTTCGTCCAGCGCGCGCTTCCGGTGCGGGCGTGGTCGGGCACGAACCTGCTGGGCGGCGGGGACGGGGCGGCGCTGGCCGACCCGGCGGCGGCGGCGGCCAAGAACGCGGGCAAGGAACGCGTGCTCGCCGACACCCTCGGGGCCGCCCCGGAGGGAGAGGTCCACATCGACGACGTACCGGCGATGGGGGACTGGAAGACGGCGTGGGACCACATCGCCTTCGACGGGTTCCTCGGCTCGCGGATGATCCTCCAGACCATCTGGCAGGGCTGCGACTCCGCCCTGGCCGCACCACTGGTCCTGGACCTGGCCCGGCTGCTGGCCCGCTCGCACGAGGCGGGCCTCACGGGCCCGCGCCCCGAACTGGGCTTCTACTTCAAGGACCCGGACGGCGGCCCGGCCGCGCTGCCCGAGCAGTACGCGGCGCTGCTGGCCTTCGCCGACCGTCTGCGGGACGTCCGGTGAGGCCGCTGCGGCTGCTCGCCGCCGTGGCCGCCTCACCGCGCCTGCTCGGCGCACGGCAGCCGGACCCGGCCGCCCCCGTGCGGGTCCCCACAGACAGCCTGTCCGGCGCGGGCGGGACTGCGCCCGCGCCGGACAGGCCCGGTACCCGGGTGCGGTTGCGGGCCTGGGCGGAGCTGCTCAGGGTGTCGGCGCTGTTCACCGTGCCCGGTGACGCGCTGGCCGGAGCCGCCGCCGCCGGCCGGCGCCCCGGCCGGGGCACGGCCCTCGCGGCCGGCGCGTCGCTCTGCCTGTACGAGGCGGGCATGGCCCTCAACGACTGGGCGGACCGGGAGGAGGACGCCGTCGACCGACCGCACCGGCCGATCCCCTCGGGCCGCGTCACGCCGGGGGCCGCCCTGGCCGCCGCGGGCACACTGACAGTGGCGGGTCTGGCCCTGGCCGCCCGCGCGGGACGCCCCGCCCTGGCCGTGGCGTCCGGACTGGCGGCCACGGTCTGGGCCTACGACCTGCACCTCAAGCACACGAAGCTGGGCCCCGCCGCGATGGCCTCCGCCCGCGCCCTGGACCTGCTGCTCGGCGCGGCCGCGACATCCCCGACCGCCGCACCGGCGACCGCGAGCGCCGTACGCGCGGTCACGACGCCCGCGACCGCCGTACGCGCGGCCACGACGCCCGCGACCGCGGGCACCGTGACAGCACCCGCTTCGGCCGCACGACGGGTCCGCGCCCGGACCCCCGCAGCCGCGCTCCCCGCAGCCCTCGCGCTCGGCGCGCACACCTACGCCGTCACCGCCGTCTCCCGGCACGAGGCGCAGGGCGGATCCACCACCGCACCACTCGCGGCACTGGCCGGTGTCACCGCGCTCGCGGGCGCCGTCCTGCGCGGGAGGCCGACGCCGGGGGAATCCCGCCGGCCGCCCGCCACCACCGAGGGGCTGCTGCTCGCCGCCTTCACCGGCGCCTACCTCCGGACCTCCGCAGTCCCCCTGTTCCACGCCGCGCTGAACCCCTCCCCACCCCTCACCCAGCGCGCCGTCGGCGGCGGGATCCGGGCGATGATCCCGCTGCAGGCCGCGCTCGCCAGCAGGGCCGGGGCACCCCTGAACGGGCTGGCGGTCATGGGGCTCGTACCCCTCGCCCGCGCCCTCGCACGGAAGGTGAGCCCGACATGACCCTCCGCCTCGGATACGGCACGAACGGCCTGACCGACCTCCGGCTCGACGACGCCCTCGGCCTTCTCGCCGACCTCGGCTACGACGGCGTCGGGCTGACCCTCGACCACATGCACCTCGACCCGCTGGCCCCGGACCTCGCCTCCCGCACCCGCCAGGTGGCCCGCAGGCTCACCGGGCTCGGACTCGGCGTCACGGTCGAGACCGGCGCGCGCTACGTCCTCGACCCCCGGCGCAAGCACGGCCCCTCCCTCCTCGACCCCGACCCGGACGCCCGGGCGGCCCGCACCGCCCTGCTCGTCCGGGCCGTCGAGGTAGCCGCCGACCTCGGCGCCCACGCCGTCCACTGCTTCAGCGGCACCACCCCGCAGGACACCACCACGGACACCGCGTGGCAACGGCTGACCGGCTCACTCGGTCCCGTACTGGAAGCGGCCGCACGAGCCGGAGTCCCCCTCGCCATCGAACCGGAACCCGGCCACCTCCTCGCCACGCTCAGCGGCTTCCACCACCTCCGCACGCTCCTCGGCGACCCGGAACCCCTCGGGCTCACCCTGGACATCGGCCACTGCCAGTGCCTGGAACCCGCACCACCCGCCGACTGCGTGAAGGAGGCCGCGCCGTGGCTGCGCCACGTCCAGATCGAGGACATGCGGCGCGGGGTCCACGAACACCTGCCGTTCGGTGACGGCGAGATCGACTTCCCGCCGGTGCTCGAAGCCCTCGCCGCCACCGGATACACCGGCCTCACCGTCGTGGAACTGCCCCGGCACTCCCACGCGGGTCCGGACATGGCCCGCGACTCGATCGACTTCCTGCGCCGGGCCGTCGGGACGACGGGCCGCGCCGGCGGGACCACGAACGGAGCCGCACCGTGCTGATCGAACGCCAGGAACTCGACGGGCGGCTCCGGGGCGCCGCCCGGGCATGGCTCGACGAGGCGCTCGCCGAG
Organism: Streptomyces sp. NPDC102402; assembly: GCF_044765765.1. Lineage (NCBI taxonomy): Bacteria > Bacillati > Actinomycetota > Actinomycetes > Kitasatosporales > Streptomycetaceae > Streptomyces > Streptomyces sp. NPDC102402. The sequence goes on along the minus strand of NZ_JBIWKR010000005.1, from coordinate 93,601 downwards.
GCCGCGCACGCCGCGCTCCACCCCGAGGCGGACAGCGGCAATCCCCCCTGGGAGCTGCGGTTCGCCTCGGCGGGGAGGCACTGCGGACTCGAACACGCCGACTCCGTCCGCGCGCTGCTGCTCGTCGAAGCACGTGCCGCACTGCCCGCCGTGACCAGGCTCTACGAACAGGGAACCGCCGCCGAACGCCGTGCCGTCCTGCTGACGCTGCACCGCCTGGACCTCGGTGCCACCGCCCTTCCGCTCGTCGAGGACGCCCTGCGCACCAACGACACCCGCCTGGTCGCCGCAGCCGTCGGACCGTACGGCGCGGCCCACCTCGACGCGCACGGATGGCGCCACGCCGTCCTCAAGTGCCTCTTCACCGAGGTCCCCGTCGAGTGCCTCGACCGACTCGGCGAGCGGGCCCGCGGGGACGCCGAACTCGCGCGCATGCTCGCTGACTTCGCCGCCGAACGCAGCGCGGCCGGCCGTACCGTCCCCGCCGGTCTGCGGACCGTCCTCGGCCTCACGGCCCCGGCGCCCGTCCCCGCCCCCACGTCCACGGAGGAATCCCGATGAGGATCTTCGACCCCCACATCCACATGACCTCCCGCACCACGGACGACTACCGGGCGATGTACGACGCCGGGGTCCGCGCCCTGGTCGAGCCCTCCTTCTGGCTCGGTCAGCCCCGCACATCGCCGGCCAGCTTCTTCGACTACTTCGACGCCCTGCTCGGCTGGGAACCCTTCCGCGCCTCCCAGTACGGCATCGCCCATCACTGCACGCTCGCCCTCAACCCGAAGGAGGCGAACGACCCCCGCTGTACTCCCGTCCTCGACGCCCTGCCCCGCTACCTCGTCAAGGACTCCGTCGTCGCCGTCGGCGAGATCGGCTACGACTCGATGACCCCGGCCGAGGACACGGCCCTCGCCGCCCAGCTGCAGCTCGCCGCCGACCACGGCCTTCCCGCGCTGGTCCACACCCCGCACCGCGACAAGCTCGCCGGCCTGCACCGGACCATCGACGTCATCCGCGAATCGGCCCTCGCCCCGGAACTGGTCCTGCTGGACCACCTCAACGAGACAACGGTCGAGGACGCCCTCGACAGCGGCTGCTGGGCCGGATTCTCCATCTATCCGGACACCAAGATGGACGAGGACCGGATGGTCACCGTCCTGCGGAACCACGGCACCGACCGGATCCTCGTCAACTCGGCCGCGGACTGGGGGAAGAGCGACCCACTGAAGACCCGCAAGGTCGCCGACACCATGCTGAAGGCCGGATTCGACGAGGACGACGTCGACAAGGTGCTCTGGCGCAACCCGGTCGCCTTCTACGGGCAGAGCGGACGGCTCCAGCTCGGTGTCACCGAGGCGGCACCGCTCCACGAGGGCAACTCCATCCTCCGCGGCGGGGAGTGAACCATGCGCTTCCGCCACCCCGACGGTTCCACCGTCCACCTCGCGTACTGCACCAACGTGCACCCCGCGGAGACCGTCGAAGGAGTCAGGGCCCAGCTCCGCGACCACTGCGAGCCCGTACGCAGACGGCTCGGCCGGGACCGCATCGGCATCGGCCTCTGGCTCGCCAAGGACGCCGCACGCGCCCTGACCAACGATCCCGCCGCGCTGCGCGCCCTGCGCGGCGAACTCGACAGCCGCGGCCTCGAGGTGGTCACCCTCAACGGCTTTCCGTACGAGGGCTTCGGGGCCCAGGAGGTCAAGTACCGGGTGTACACACCGGACTGGACCGATCCCGAGCGGCTCGCCCACACAACCGATCTGGCCCGGCTGCTCGCCGCCCTGCTGCCCGACGACGTCACCGACGGCACGATCTCCACCCTGCCGATAGCCTGGCGCACCCCGTTCGCCGACGACCCCACGGCGGCGGTCACCGCGCAGAAGGCGCTCCTCACCCTCGCGCAGCGGCTCGACGCGCTGTCCGAGCTCACCGGAAAATCCATCAGGATCGGCCTCGAACCCGAACCGGGCTGCACGGTGGAGACCACCGCGGACGCCATCGCCCCCCTCACCTCCGTGGGGCACGACCGCATCGGCATCTGTGTCGACACCTGCCACCTCGCCACCTCCTTCGAGGACCCCGGCACCGCACTCGACGCCCTGCACAGGGCCGGGATCCCGGTAGCCAAGGCCCAGCTCTCCGCGGCGCTGCACGCCGAGCATCCGCACCTGCCCGAGGTGCGCGCCGCCCTGGGAGCCTTCGCCGAACCCCGCTTCCTGCACCAGACGCGCACCCTCACCGCCTCGGGCCTCCGCGGGACCGACGACCTCGACGAGGCGGTGTCCGGTGGAGCGCTGCCGGACAGCACGCCCTGGCGCTCCCACTTCCACGTCCCGCTCCACGCGCCTCCCGCGCCCCCGCTGACCTCCACCCTCCCCGTCCTCCGGTCCGCGCTGACCCGGCTCGTCGGCGGACCCGTGCCCCTCACCCGCCACCTCGAGGTCGAGACGTACACCTGGCAGGCGCTCCCCGCCGAACTGCGCCCGCGCACCCGCACCCAGCTCGCCGACGGCATCGCCGCCGAACTGACCCTCGCCCGCGACCTCCTCGTCGACCTCGGACTGAAGGAGCTCCCGTGACCACACCGGAATCCGGCACCCGCCCCACCCCGCTCCTCGTCCTGGACGTCGTCGGGCTCACCCCGCAGCTGCTGCAGCACATGCCGAACCTCCGGGCCATGGCCGGGTCGACGGCACCGCTCTCCACGGTGCTGCCCGCGGTCACCTGCGCCGCCCAGTCCACCTTCCTCACCGGCACCACCCCCGCCGAACACGGCATCGTCGCCAACGGCTGGTACTTCCGCGAGCTCGGTGACGTCCTCCTGTGGCGCCAGCACAACGGGCTCGTCGAGGGGGACAAGCTCTGGGACGCCGCCCGGCGGGCCCACCCCGGCTACACCGTCGCCAACATCTGCTGGTGGTACGCGATGGGCGCCGACACCGACTGGACCGTCACCCCGCGTCCCGTCTACTACGCCGACGGCCGCAAGGAACCCGACTGCTACACCCGGCCCCCGGAGCTCCACGACGAGCTGACCGAGAAGCTCGGCACCTTCCCCCTCTTCCACTTCTGGGGCCCGGGCGCCGACCTCGTCTCCTCGCAGTGGATCATCGACGCCACCCGGCACGTCATGGCCACGCGCACCCCCGACCTGGCCCTGTGCTACCTCCCTCACCTGGACTACGACCTCCAGCGCTTCGGCCCCGACGACCCCCGCTCCCATCAGGCGGCGGCCGACCTCGACCGCGCCGTGGCGCCACTGCTCGACGACGCCAGGGCCGAGGGCCGCACCGTCGTCGCGCTCTCCGAGTACGGCATCACCCGCGTCGACCGGCCCGTCGACATCAACCGCGCCCTGCGCCGCGCCGGCCTCCTGGAGGTCCACACCCAGGACGGCATGGAGTACCTCGACCCGATGGCCTCACGCGCCTTCGCCGTCGCCGACCACCAGCTCGCCCACGTCTACGTACGCCGGCCCGAGGACCTCGAGGCGACCCGGGAGGCCCTCGCCGGGCTGCCCGGTATCGCGGAACTCCTCGACGACGAGGGCAAGAAGGACCAGCACCTGGACCATCCCCGCTCAGGAGAGCTGGTCGCCGTCGCGGAGAAGGACGCCTGGTTCACGTACTACTACTGGCTCGACGACGACCGCGCGCCCGACTTCGCGCAGCTCGTCGAGATCCACCGCAAACCGGGCTACGACCCCGTAGAGCTCTTCATGGACCCCCAGGACCCCTACGTACGGGTCAAGGCGGTCTCCGCGGTGGCCCGCAAGAAACTCGGGATGCGCTACCGCATGGCGGTCGTCCCCCTGGACCCCTCACCCATTCGCGGCAGCCACGGCCGCCTTCCCACGAGCGACGACGAAGGTCCGCTCATCCTCTGCTCCTCCCCCCAGGCGTTCGGCGGCCGAGTCCAGGCCACCGAAGTGAAGTCCCTGCTCCTCCAGCTTGCCGGACTGCACTGACAGTCCGCCCCACCCGCACGTCCACAGGGAGATTTGTGATCATGAGCCGCACTCCGAAGGATTCCGAGCTCGCGCGCAGACTGAGCCGTCGCAACGTCCTGGGCGTCGCCGCGGGAGCCACGGCCGCGACCCTCCTCAGCGGTGCCGCCGCCCAGGCGTCGGGCCCGCAGGCCGGCCAGGAGCACGACCGCGGCAAGGGCCACGGCCACGGCAGGGGACGCCCCGTCCTGCCTCCCGGCCGTCTCGGGATCCAGCTCTACAGCCTCCGCGACAAGGTATCCACCCTCGGCTTCGCCCCCGTCTTCGCCGAACTCGAGGCATACGGGTACGACGAGATCGAATTCGCCGGATACACCCAGGGATCCGCCGGGGCCATCAGCCTCGCCCAGCTCAGGAAGCTGGCCAAGGACCACGGCCTCAACCCCATCGGCAGCCACGTGGGCTACTACGACGACAACAACCCGGGCGCCTACACCTTCGCCCAGAACCTCACCAAGGTCCTCGACGAGGCGGAGGCCCTCGGCCTCAAGCACATCGGCACCGCGTCCGGGCCCTTCCGCTACGGCTCCACAGTGGACGGCTGGAAGCGCGCGGCGGAGGACTTCAACACCTACGGCGCCGCCGCCCGTGCGCGAGGCATGAAGTTCTACCAGCACAACCACGCGGAGGAGTTCTCCTTCGCGACCGACAAGCCGAAGGTGCGCCTCTATGACGTCCTGCTCGCCGAGACGGACCCCGACCTGGTCTACCTCGAGATGGACATCTACTGGGCGTTCTGCGCCCAGTTCCGCTTCGGCAAGCGGGCGGACGGCACACCGGCACCCTTCAACCCCATCGACTACGTCCTCAAGCAGCCCGACCGGTACCCGCTCTTCCACGTGAAGGACGGGACCCGGAACGACTCCGCCGTCGACGGCTACGACATGACGGACGTCGGCGACGGGGACATCGACTACGAGAACTTCCTGAGCAGGGTCACCGCGCGCACCCACCGGGGCCGCACCTACCACCACTGGCAGACCGAACACGACAACCCGGTCGAGTCCTTCGCCTTCGCCCGCAAGTCCAGCGAGCACCTGCACTCGCTGCGCGAGAGCCGCTGCGGGGACTGACGCCTGACGGCACACACGCATGGGGCCCGGTTCCCGGAACCGGGCCCCACGCGTGTACCGCGGGCGTACGGTCACGCGATTCCCTGCCGGTCCGGGCGCAGCGCGAACGCCCGCCCGGCCGCCCCCGGAACCGTGCGCTCCACCGCTTCCACCAGGAGCGCGCGGTGTCTGAGGAGCGGCTTCCGCCGCCCCTCGGGGGCCAGCAGCAGCAGATCGTCGAGCCCGGCGAGCAGCCGGCGAGTGACCTGAGGGCTGTCCGCCGCGCACCACCGGATCTCCTCGAACCCCAGATCCACGAGCTCGGCCCACCCCGGCACCTGCTGGACGAGCCGTACGTCGCCCCGGCGGTCCCGGTGGTGCAGCGTGGCGAGCGGCAGCGTGACGGCGACGGAGAGGAACTGCACGATCCGGTCCAGACACTGCACCGCGGTGGTCGGGTCGTGCACGGACGGCGACAGGGCACGCAGCGCGATGTCCGCCAGCTGCCTCAGACCGAAGGCCGGATCCTGGTGCAGGGTCCGCTCCACCCCGACCGACACCGTGCGTCCCAGGGTGCGCGGGGGAGGGGCGGGACCGCCGCGGACGGTGAGCAGCGGTGTGCCCGGCACCACGAAGTCCCCGACCCGGGGCACCAGTCGCAGCACGACCCCGTGCCGTCGCGCGTTCCGCACCAGCCGCGCCACCGCCACGTCGCGCACCACCCCCGCCCGGCCGTGGTGCACCAGATGCGCGGTTCCTGGCTCCGGCAGGGGTTCCTCCGCAGCCCCTCCCGGCTGCCGTGCGAGGGCGCGGAGCGACTCACGGGTGATGTGGTCGAGGACCGGGCCGACCTGCATGAGCCTGAGAGTGGACGAGACGTAGGCGACGAACAGCAGCAGGCTCAGGCCGACCAGACCCAGCGTGAGCAGGCTCTGCAGCAGCGGCACCGACGTCACGCGCCGAGGGTCGGGCTCCGCTCCGCCCTCGTAGGAAGTGAGGACGAGCAGGGAGAACGCGAAGGTGGCCAGGAACACCGTCAGCGTGAGCTTGGTGATCCTGCTGCGCACGAAGATGCGGACGACTCGCGGGGTGAGCTGCCCACTCGCCATCTGCACGGCTACCAGCGAGATGCTGAACACCACACCGATGAACGTCATCATCGCCGCGCTGACCGTGGTCACGATCGTCCGGGTGTCCGATGCGAAGGCCAGGAGGTCGCCGATCGCCCGGTACGCCTCTTCCTCCCTCAGATGCGTGACGATCCTGGTGTCCAGCTCCGCGAGGAGCCACCACAGCGCGAAGGCGCACACCAGCCCCGCAGCCGGCGCGAACCAGAAGGTGTCGCGCAGTCGCTCGCGCAGCGCGGTCAACGCGGAGGGCGGCCGGTGGACGTGCTCGCTCCTGCGGCTCGGGACGCTCTTGCCACTCATGCCCGCGAAGGTAGCCCGGCGCGACTCCGTGTACGCGGCGCGCCACGGTACGTGCGCATCGGGGCATCCGAGGGGCCGGCGGTACCCGGCACCGCACCGACCACAGAAAACGCAGGTGAGAGGCACCCCGAACCCCTGGTATTGTTTTCTTTGTCGCCGCGGGGGAAACCCCGGAGCGACAGACACCTTGTCCGGGTGGCGGAATGGCAGACGCGCTAGCTTGAGGTGCTAGTGCCCTTTATCGGGCGTGGGGGTTCAAGTCCCCCCTCGGACACCAGCGGTCAACCGACCGAATGAAGCCGGTCAAAGCGACACTTCGTCGCTTTGACCGGCTTCGTTGCTGTGGTGGACGCGGCCGGCCTCCGCTGGTTCGCGGAGGCCGGCCGCGTCCGTACTGATCAGGTGGGTGCGTGGGTGACCGCGAGGCACTCCCCGCGCACCGCGACGCCGAGCCGCCCGGCCAGGGGTGGCGAGCGTCCCGGCCGATCCTCTGCCGTTCCCGCAGTCGGCCGGCCACGGAGTGCTACCCCATTACTGTCCTGCGGATGCCGTTCAGTGCGTCGGCCAGGTGCCGGACGTCGAACCGGTTGGTGATCGGAGGGCTCGTCCAGTGGACGTCCGGCCCTGACAGGGACAGATAGGTCTTGTCGACGGAGCCGAACTCAACGCCCGGCACGCTGAACTGACGGTACTCGAAAGCGCACTGGTGGAAGTCCGCGTACGACACCTGGAACGAGACACCGTTGTCCGACACCCGGATTCCCCAGCTGGTGAACACCAGGCTCTTCGATTCGAACACCGACCGCTTCCACTGCCAGACGCCGATCAACTCCTCTCCGCCCGACAGGAAATGCACCTGCCGCGCCCTGGCCACCGGTCGTGGCTCGGGATGCCCGGACCGCACCAGGTGGAAACCGCTGACCCGCGCCATCTGCTCGAGCTGCCGCCGGACGAGCACCGGCATGCGCGGGGGCAGGGTGGGCGGGGTGTCCGGAGGTTGCGGGACGGGCGGTCTTCTCTTCGGCTGGGCCGGGGGTTCGGGCGGAGCCGGTATGTAGGCGCTGTTCCTGGCGAAGCAGACCACGTTGGTGGAGCCGCGGGCCCCCAGATCCGGAAGCTGCTGGGGAAGACGTCGCCGAATCTCGCGGTGCAGGGTCTCCACGTTCAGGAGCGCGGAGCCGGCTTCGATCCCGGATTCCAGGATGCGGAGCAACTCGCCCGTGAACGCGGTGTAGGGGGCTCCGACGGGTGCCTTGGAAAGCTTGTTGGCGGCGGAGGAGGTGAGGACGGCATGGCCCTTGATGTCGGCGAATTCGCCCTCCACGACCTGGGCGAGGGTCTCCCCGGCCGACATGTAGCCCCGTGTCCCCAGGCCGCTGTAGCAACTGTCGATGATCACCACGATGTGGCGCGCCGTGATTCTCGTGCTGTTCAGCATGTTGGCCACCCATCTGTAGGGAAGGCCCGTTTCTTCGGGGTAGCCCGGCTTCTGTCCCGGCAGGCCGAGGAACAGCTCCCTCGTCCGGTCATGGGGCGTGCCGTGTCCCGCGTAGTAGACGAGGAGCGTGTCGGTGGCCTTCTTGGCGGCCTCATCGACCGCCCAGATGAAACGGCTGCCCACCTTCTCCGGCTCGACGATCTCGATCCGGTCGGGAGGGAGTCCCCACACCCCGGTGTCCGACAGGGTGGCGCTCAGGGCCGCCACGTTGTTCGCGACGGCGGGCAGGTCGTCGAGGTGCTCGTACGCCGACACCCCCGCGAGGACCGCGTACGACGCCGCGGGGTCGGCGAGTCTCAGACCGTCCGCCATCTACCGCACCGGTCCGTTTCCCCGGGCGGCGTCCGCGGCCAGCTGGTCGGGGGAACGCTCCTCGTCGTCGTCCAGGACGACCGGCGGCGCTCCCGAGTCGGACGTCACCGTCACCTGAGCCGTGCCGCGCGGGCGGGTCGAGCGCCATTGGGTGATCCCCGAATACACCCCCGCCGCCGCGCCGACCGCGCCGGTCACGGCTGACACGAGCGCGACGATCTGATCCAGATCCAGGCCCATCGCTCCGGGCTCGGGTTCCTCCGGATCGAGGCGGAACTCGACCAGCTGCGCCAGTTCCGGATCATCGCTCAACCAGCGGTACAGCGAGGAGAGTTCGTCGGCATCCCGCTCGTCGGTCATCGAAATACGCAATTTCATGCCCAACCCCCAGTTCTCTGCCGTAAGCACCTGGACAGCTACCCAAGTCGCGGATCGGTAAATCACTCTGAATATCGTGTGAATGAGCCCTCTGCCGGGCCGCTTCGGTGGGGACCTCTCGGCGTCCCCAGGGGTGCGGCCGCGCTCGCGCCGATCGGCGGACGGTGCGCGCTCGGCCCGCCTCGGAGGAGGCACTCCCCAGCGAACTCGGGCACGGACCCACGGTGGACTCCTCACCGAGGCCGGTGCCGCCCGGCAGGGTCAGCCCGTGCCGGTCGAGGAGACTCCGTGCGGCGGGCAGACGGGCACCGCGCGGTGCCGGGGCTCGCTCCGAGCCGGCCGGTCGAGGCGCTGGGGGTGCCCCTCGCACCGGGGCGGGGCGCCCGGACCCGGCCGTCGTGCGCACGGCTCGTCACGTCACGATCCGGTCTCGGCCCACGCTCAGGTACTTGTTTTCAGCCATGTAATCGATTCCAATCATCCGTGTAATCGATTCCACGGCCCGTTCCGCTGGTTTCGAGGCTCACGGAAACCACAAGGAGGTGGTCCGGAAGTGGCGAGCATCAAGGATGTCGCGGCCCAGGCAGGAGTCTCTGTCGCCACGGTCTCCCGCGTCCTCAACAGCCATCCATCCGTCAGTCCGGACGCACGCGCACGCGTCCTCGCCGCCGTCGAGGCCCTCGGCTACCGGCCGAATGCCGTGGCCCGCTCGTTGCGCACCGACCAGACACGCACGCTCGGGCTCGTCATCAGTGACGTGCTCAACCCGTACTTCACCGCGCTGGCCCGCTCCGTCGAGGAGGAGGCCCGCGCCCTCGGCTACAGCGTGATCATCGGCAACGCCGACGAGCGGACCGAGCAGCAGGACGACCACGTCCGCACGCTTCTGGACCGAAGGATCGACGGACTGCTGGTCTCGCCCGCCGACGGCGACTCCTCCCTCCTGCGGGACGTCGCCCGCGCCGGGACCCCGATGGTCTTCGTGGACCGCTGGGTGCCCGGGGTGTCCGTCCCCGTGGTCCGCGCGGACGGCCACCGCGCCATCCAGGACCTCGTCGCCCACCTGTACGCCCTCGGTCACCGCAGGCTCGCCATCATCGCGGGCCCGGCTGCCACGACCACGGGCGACGAACGTGTGGAGGCCTTCCGGGAAGCGATGCGGGCCCACGGGCTGGCCCTCCCCGGCGCCTACATCGGGCAGGGCGACTTCCAGGCCGACAGCGGCCGCCGGGCCACCGAGCACTTCCTGTCGCTCCCCGAACCGCCCCAGATCGTGTTCGCCGCCGACAACCTCATGGCGCTCGGCGCCCTCGACGCGATTCGCGCACGCGGTCTGCGTGTTCCCGAGGACATCGGGATCGCGGCCTTCGACGACATCCCGTGGTTCGTCCACACCGGCCCGCCGATCACCGCGATCGCGCAGCCGACGGGAGACCTCGGCCGTGCCGCGGTGCGTGCCCTCGTCGACATCGTCGAGGGGCGGCCCCCGCAGTCCGTCACCCTGCCCGCCACCCTCGTCGTACGCAGCTCCTGCGGCGAGCGCACCTCCACCCCAGGGAGCAACGAGTGAGCGAATCAGTCGAGTTGCTGCGCATCGAAGGCGTACGCAAGACCTTCCCCGGCGTGGTCGCCCTGGACCGTGTCGACTTCGACCTGCGCAGTGGCGAAGTGCACGTCCTGCTCGGCGAGAACGGCGCGGGCAAGAGCACCCTCATCAAGATGCTCTCCGGCGCCTACCGTCCGGACGCCGGCCGGATCTTCGCCGGCGGCCAGGAGGTGCGCATCCACGGTGCGCAGGACGCCGAGAGGCTCGGAATCGCCACGATCTACCAGGAGTTCAACCTGGTACCCGATCTGACGGTCGCCGAGAACATCTTCCTCGGCCGCCAGCCACGCCGCTTCGGAATGATCGACCGCCGCCGCATGGAGGCCGAAGCCGAGGTGCTCCTGCGCCGCGTCGGTCTGCACATCCCGCCCCGGGCCCGGGTCCGTGAACTTGGCATCGCCCGGCTGCAGATGGTTGAGATCGCGAAGGCGCTCAGCCTGGACGCACGCGTCCTGATCATGGACGAGCCGACCGCCGTCCTGACCTCCGAGGAGGTCGACCGACTCTTCGGCATCGTGCGGCAGCTGCGCGCCGACGGCGTCGGCGTCGTCTTCATCACCCATCACCTGGACGAGATCGCCGCCCTCGGCGACCGCGTCACCGTCCTGCGCGACGGCCGCAGCATCGACCAGGTGCCCGCCTCGACACCCGAGGCGGAGCTCGTCCAGCTGATGGTGGGCCGCAGCATCGACCAGCAGTACCCTCGCGAACGCCCAGAAACCGGAGCGCCGTTGCTCTCCGTCCGCGGGCTCACCCGCAACGGGGTCTTCCACGACATCAGCTTCGACGTGAAGGCCGGTGAGGTCGTCGGCCTGGCCGGGCTCGTCGGAGCGGGCCGCACCGAGGTCGCCCGCGCCGTCTTCGGCGCCGACCCCTACGACGCAGGGTCCGTCGACGTACGCGGCGAGCGCCTGGGCAAGCACGACGTGACCGCAGCCATGGGCGCCGGGATCGGGCTCGTCCCCGAGGACCGCAAGGGCCAGGGCCTCGTGCTCGACGCCTCCGTACAGGAGAACCTCGGCCTCGTCACTCTCCGCTCGGCCACCCGCGTCGGACTCGTCGACGTCAAGGGGCAGCGCACCGCCGCCGCCCGCGTAGCCGAGCAGCTCGGTGTGCGGATGGCGGGCCTCGGCCAGCACGTCCGCACCCTGTCCGGCGGCAACCAGCAGAAGGTCGTCATCGGCAAGTGGCTCCTGGCCGACACCCGGGTGCTGATCCTCGACGAGCCGACGCGCGGCATCGATGTCGGCGCCAAGGTCGAGATCTACCAGCTCATCAACGAACTGACGGCCTCCGGGCACGCCGTCCTGATGATCTCCAGCGATCTGCCCGAGGTCCTCGGCATGAGCGACCGGGTCCTCGTCATGGCCCAGGGCCGCATCGCCGGTGAACTCCGCGCCGACGAAGCGACTCAGGACGCCGTGATGGCTCTCGCCGTCAGCGGCGCCCCCGTCACAGCACCGTCCACCCAGGACACCAAGAGCGCCAAGAGCACCATGCACACCGAGAACGCAGAGGAGAGCCCCCGTGGCCACTGACACGCATCCGAGCAGGGCGGGCGCGGGCGGCGCCGGACAGAACCTCCGCCGCCTCCTGCTCGACAACGGCGCCCTCAGCGCCCTGGTCGTCCTCCTGCTGGCCATGTCGCTGCTCTCCGGCGACTTCCTCACCACCCAGAACCTGCTGAACGTCGGTGTACAGGCCGCGGTGACCGCGATCCTCGCGTTCGGCGTCACCTTCGTCATCGTCTCGGCGGGCATCGACCTCTCGGTCGGCTCGGTGGCCGCACTCTCCGCGACCGTCCTCGCATGGTCCGCGACGTCCGCGGGAGTACCCGTCTGGCTGGCGGTCGTCCTCGCCGTCGCCACGGGCATCGCCTGCGGCTTCGTCAGCGGTGCCCTCGTCGCGTACGGCAAACTGCCCTCGTTCATCGCGACCCTGGCGATGCTCTCGGTGGCTCGGGGCCTTTCGCTGGTCATCTCGCAGGGCCGCCCGATCCCGTTCCCCGACTCCGTCTCCGTGCTCGGCGACACGCTCGGCGGCTGGCTGCCGGTCCCGGTCCTCGTGATGATCGCCATGGGCCTCATAGCGGCACTGATCCTGGCCCGCACCTACATCGGCCGCGCCATGTACGCCATCGGCGGCAACGAGGAGGCGGCCCGCCTCTCCGGCCTGCGCGTCAAGAAGCAGAAGCTCGTCATCTACGCCCTGTCCGGCCTCTTCGCCGCCGTCGCCGGGATCGTCCTGGCCTCGCGCCTCGTCTCCGCGCAGCCCCAGGCCGCGCAGGGGTACGAACTCGACGCGATCGCCGCGGTCGTCATCGGCGGGGCCAGCCTCGCGGGCGGCGTCGGCAAGGCCTCCGGCACCCTGATCGGCGCCCTGATCCTCGCGGTCCTGCGCAACGGCCTCAACCTCCTGTCCGTGTCCGCCTTCTGGCAGCAGGTCGTCATCGGCGTCGTCATCGCCCTCGCGGTGCTGCTCGACACGCTGCGTCGCAAGGCAGGATCCGGAGCCGCTTCCGCCGGCGGCTCGTCCGCCGCACCCGGAGCACCGGGAAGGGGCCGCAAGGGAGCGGCACAGCTCGGCGTCGCCGTGGTCTGCGTGGCCGCCGTGATCGCCGCCGTGACCTTCTTCAAGTCCGGCTCCACCGGCACCACCACCAAGGTGGGCATGTCGCTCTCCACGCTGAACAACCCCTTCTTCGTCCAGATGAAGGAGGGTGCGCAGAAGGAGGCGAAGGCCGCCGGGGTCGACCTCACCGTCACCGACGCCCAGAACGACGCCTCGCAGCAGGCCAACCAGCTGGAGAACTTCACCAGTTCCGGGGTGGACTCCGTCATCATCAACCCGGTGGACTCCGACGCCGTCGGCCCGGGTGTGCGCGGCGCCAACGAGGCGGGCATCCCGGTGGTCGCCGCCGACCGGGGCGTCAACAAGGCCAGGACCGCGACGCTCGTCGCCTCCGACAACGTCGCGGGCGGCAAGCTCGCCGCGAAGACGCTCGCCGACCGCCTCGGCGGCAAGGGCAGCATCATCGTCCTGCAGGGCACGGCCGGCACCTCGGCCAGCCGTGAGCGAGGCGCGGGCTTCGCCGAGGGGATCAGGGCCTACCCGGGCATCAAGGTCGTGGCCACCCAGCCCGCCGACTTCGACCGCACCAAGGGCCTGGACGTCATGACCAACCTGCTCCAGTCCCACCCCGCCGTCGACGGCGTCTTCGCCGAGAACGACGAGATGGCACTCGGCGCGGTCAAGGCCCTGGGCAGCAAGGCGGGGAAGTCCGTGCCTGTCGTCGGCTTCGACGGAACTCCCGACGGCCTGACCGCGGTCGAAGCGGGCACGCTCTACGCCTCCGTGGCCCAGCAGCCCGACGAACTCGGGAAGATCGCCGTCCGGAACGCGATCCGTGCGGCCGACGGCAAGAAGGTCGACAGCACGGTGAAGGTGCCGGTCAAGGTCGTCACCCGGCAGAACGTCGCCGACTTCTCCTGATCACGGAAGGTACTGCCCGATGCACGGGAACGATGACTCCACGCCCACCGAGGCCATCCGGTACGACCTGCTGGTCGTCGGCTCGGCCAACGCCGACCTGGTCGTCGGCGTCGACCGGCGCCCCGGACCGGGGGAGACGGTGCTCGGCTCCGACCTCGCCGTCCACCCCGGCGGCAAGGGCGCCAACCAGGCGGTCGCCGCCGCCCGTCTCGGCGCTCGTACGGCGCTGCTGGCCCGGGTCGGCGACGACGCCCACGGACGGCTGCTGCGCGCCTCCCAGCAGGAGGCGGGCGTCGACACCGGTGGCGTCCTCGTCGGTGGCGCGCCCACCGGAGTCGCCCTCATCACCGTCGACCCCTCGGGCGACAACAGCATCGTCGTGTCCCCGGGCGCCAACGCCCGGCTGACCCCCGGGGACATCGCGGCGGCAGCACCCCTGATCGCATCGGCCCGCGTCGTCTCCGTACAACTGGAGATCCCGCTGGAGACCGTCGCCGAGGCAGCACGAGCCCTCGGCCCTGGAGCGCGCCTCGTCCTCAACCCGTCCCCGCCCGCTCCGCTCCCCGACGAGGTGCTGGCGGCCTGCGATCCCCTGGTGGTCAACGAACACGAGGCGCGGTTCATCCTGGGGGAGGGCGCGGGCGGCACCCCGGAGTCCTGGGCGCGGGGGCTCACCGTGCTCGGCCCCCGGTCGGTGGTGATCACCCTGGGCGCGGAGGGCGCGCTGGTCTCCGACACGCGAGGAGGCGCTCCCGTACGTGTGCCGAGTCCCAGGGTCGACGCCGTGGACACGACGGGTGCGGGCGACGCGTTCACCGCCGCGCTCGCCTGGCGGCTCGGCCTGGGCGAGGACCTCACCGAGGCCGCCGCGTTCGCGGTCCGGGTCGGCGCGGCAGCCGTCACCAGGCAGGGCGCGCAGGCGTCCTTCCCCACCGCGGAGGAGGTGGCGGCACTGTGAGGAAGTCAGGCATCCTCAACCGCCACCTCGCGGGCGCCCTGGCCGAACTCGGCCACGGCGACGGCGTCCTGATATGCGATGTGGGCATGCCCATCCCTCCGGGTCCGCGCGTGGTCGACCTGGCCTTCCGCGCGGGTGTCCCGTCGTTCGCCGAGGTCCTGGACGGGCTGCTGGACGACCTGGTCGTGGAGGGCGCGACGGCGGCCGAGGAGATCCGGGAGGCCAATCCGGACGCCGCCCGGCTCCTGGCCGCCCGTCTCCCGGACCTGACGCACGTGCCGCACGGCCGGCTGAAGGAACTCACCGCTTCTGCCCGGCTCGTCGTACGGACAGGAGAGGCCCGGCCCTACGCGAACGTGCTGCTGAGGTGCGGAGTCTTCTTCTGACACGCCGGCCGCGACTCAGCGGCCTCCGTCAGGAGCCGTCACGTGACTGCCGGGTCGGCCTTGGGCCGCGTACGAGTGAGCTGCCCGGCTCCCGCATGACCACGTGGCGGGCCCGAGCCCCCCCGCCGCCCCTGTCGTGTTCTCCCGCCCGGCGCCGCTGAGCGGCGCCGCCCGTTGCAGCGGAATCCACGACACGGAGACGTGACAGACATGTCCGACACGCGGCAGCAGGACACACACCGGGACCAGCAGGGCGTCGATGCCGTCCAGTTGGACCATCACGCCGTCTACGCCAAGGACCGCAGCCTGTCGGCCGAGTTCATCGCCGCGGTCCTCGGTCTGGAGGCCGGCTCCCCGTTCGGGCCGTTCCTCCCCGTCGACCTCGGCAACGGGCGGAAGGGGTGCCTACTTCAAGGATCCGGACGGCCACAACATGGAGATCATGACCCGGCCCCACGCCCGGCCCAGGTAGCAGCCGGCTCCGTCATCCGTCCGTGAGTCCGTCCATCAGTGCGGCCAGTGCCGAGGCCAGCGCGTCGAGCCCCGGGCCGTACGGGCCGCCCGGCTCGGCCATGTACGCATCACGCCGGATCTCGATCATCAGCGCGGAGACCCGCCGGTCCCTTCCGTAGTGCTTCAGCGGCACGTACGTCCCTGGGAAGGGGCTGTTCAGCCCCGTGCCGCCGAATCCGCCGAACGCCGCCTCCGCCCGGGCGAGAAGCCCGGGCGGTGTGTGGAAGCCGTCGGTGCCCAGGCAGACAGGGGGGCGCGGGCCGGTGCCGTGCAGTTCGTACGGGAGCGCGGCGGACGGGTAGGAGTGGACGTCGATGACGACCGCGCGTCCCGTGGCGGCGAGGCGTTCGTCCACGGCCGCCGTCATCGCGTGGGCGTACGGGTGGAAGTAGCTGTCGAGCAGTGGTTCCGGATCCGTTCCGGGAGGACGGAGCGGCTCCCGGTGCGTGGTGCGGGTGTAGACGGCGCCCATGCCGACGGCCAGCATCTCCTCCCGGTCGTCGGGGAACCGTTCGGGGTCGACGACCAGCCGCGACAGGCCGTTGACGAAGCGCCAGGGCGTCACCGCGCAGGCCCTGGAGGACCGGGTGGCCAGCTCGGCGGTGTGGGAGTCCGTGATGTGGTCGAGCTCGGTTTCCAGCGCTGCGTCGTCGAGCACGATGCCCTCGCGTACGGGCCTCGGGATCGTCCGTGAGGAGTGGGGGACGTGCAGCAGCACCGGTGACCCGGAGGCGCCGGGTTCGAGCCGGAACGGGGAGAGGGCGGAGTTCAACGCGGGTCCTTGTCCGTACGGGAGGCGGCTCGGATCCCGCCCGGCCCGGACATCCTCCCGCGCGGGGCCGGGCAGCGGCTGCCCGGCCCGGCGGAGGGTCCGTCGGCGGGGTCAGCTCGCCCAGACCTCGGCGTCGTCGGCCGGGACGGTGGTGGACAGCTTCAGTTCCTTGCGGGCGGGGACCGTCTTCTGCGGGTCGATGCCCGTGAACGCCATGTCGTAGGCGATGTAGAAGTCGTCGATGCTGCCCGCGGAGGCGGCGTCCTTCCACGCCTCGGCGGCCTCCCCGAGCCCGGTGCGGAGTTTGACGGTCTCCGGCTGGTCCACGCTCTTCAGGGACGCCAGGTGCGCGTCCAGCGCCTTGGAGACCGCCTTGGCCTGCTTCTTGTAGCCGGGCAGGTCCTCCTCGATCTGATCCGCCTTCGGCTGGTTGTTCCAGAACGCCTGGTACACGGCGTCCGCGCCCTTCAGGTAGGCGAGTTGGTCGGCATTGAGCGACGTGTTCTTGAGGGAGCCGGTGAAGGTGCCGGACTCCTTGGCGTACGTGCAGCTCACGGTTCGGTCACCGCCCGCCCAGGTCGCCTTGGTGGGGTAGTAGATGAAGAGGCCGACCCCTTCGGGTACCGCCCAGGGGTCGGAGACGAACTTCTGCGACTCCGTCGGGCAGCCCTCATCGGCGATCTTCGAAATCCCCTCGTCCCCGGGGTACGCGGACTTCCCGTCGATGGAGAACTCGCCGACGACCTCACCCTTGTGCGCCTCGCCGCACGGCACGACCTCGACGCTGGCCTCCTCGCCGTCGGTCACCCCGCCGTTGGGGTTGTAGCAGTCGCCGGGGGAGAGTGAGAAGACCGACCGCTGACGCACGACCTTCTGGGCGCCGTCCTTGGCGCTGTCGAGGATGTCGCCACAGCCCACCGCGCCGATCGCGAGAAGGGCTACAGAGGCGGATATGTGGCGTATCGGACGGGACGTGACACCGGAAAACATGACGTGGGCATCCTCAAGCGGAAGTGCTGCGAACAGGTGTGCGCATCGTATGGCATAAGTGTGACAGTGCTGTGTGCAGGCGATATCGCGCGGCGGTCCTGCCGTGCGAGCGCGCTGGCGGAGAGGAGTCACCGTCCCCGTTCACCCCACCGAGAAGCTGGTCCTCCGCACGTGATCCGGAGCCGCGTCCGGAGAACGGCAAGCGGAGGGGTGGTCGATCACTTGGTGCATCAACTTCACTCGTACCAAAGGACTCTGATAGAGCTTCAGCGCAATGATTGGGCGCGCCCCGGACGTCTCTCGACCGATGCCGCCGTGCTGTGGCGCACCGAGCACAGCCGGGCCGGCCAGGGCGCCGAGGCGGCCCCGGGCACGGGCCGGCAAGAGCACCGGCCCCGGCAGGGCCGCCGTCCAGTTCGTCGACCGGGCCCGCAGGGCCGGATTCGGAGCACGCATGAGAGCACTGCAGACCACGGCACTCCTCGCCTCGGCGGTGGGCGCCGCCCTGATGGCCGGACTGTTCTGCGCCTTCGCCTACGCCGTCATGCCGGGCCTCGCCCGCGGCGACGACCGCTCCTTCGTCCAGAGCATGCAGCACATCAACAGGGCCATCCTCAACGGCTGGTTCCTCCTCCCCTTCCTTCTGCCCCTGCCCCTGCTCGTGCTGGCGACGGTACTCGCGGCGAAGGGGCACAGCAGGGGGGCACTGCCCTGGATCATCGCGGCGCTCGCGCTGTACGCCGCGGCCTTCCTCGTCACCGGCACGCGCAACGTCCCGCTCAACGACGCGCTCGACAAGGTGCCGCTCGACGCGGGCCCAGCACGGCTCGGGGAGGCACGTGCCGCGTTCGAGGACGGCTGGGTCATGTGGAACACCGTCCGCGCCGTCCTCCACACCGCATCCCTCGGCGTGCTGCTCTGGGCGATACACCTCCACGGCGCGGCCAAGGGGGAGGCGGGCTCGTAGGGGAGGCTCCATGGAGCTCCGGCGGCTCACGCCGCGATGACGATCCCCCGCTCGGCAGGCGCGGGGA
The DNA here is from genome assembly GCF_044765765.1 of Streptomyces sp. NPDC102402. Lineage (NCBI taxonomy): Bacteria > Bacillati > Actinomycetota > Actinomycetes > Kitasatosporales > Streptomycetaceae > Streptomyces > Streptomyces sp. NPDC102402. Next base: position 75,168 of record NZ_JBIWKR010000005.1, on the reverse strand, counting down.
TGTCAGGACGCTCGCGCTCGGCACGCGCGGCGACGTCCGCACGCGCGGGGGGCGGGGTGAACACCACCACGCGCAGCAGGGCGAACCGCCCGACCCCGGCCACCGCGGAGGCCGACAGGTACACGGTCTGTTCGGCCACCGCGGACGGCGTGGTCTGCACGGCGTGCAGCACGAGCAGAGCGCCGGTGGTCAGCGCGTAGCTCACCGCCACCGTGAGCCCTGACTGGAGGTGGACCCGCCAACCCCTGCGTGTGCTCCGGAACGAGATCCGGCTGTGCAGCTCCGTCGCGATCACCGTGGAGACCACGGTGACGACCGCGTTGGCGAGCACCAGCGGTATCCGTTCGCCGAGCAGCACCAGCGTGCCGCCGGCCGCCAGCCCGACCACGCCACCGCACACCACGAAGCGCACGAAGGCCGCGACGAGCGGATGCGTGGTGGGACGGATCGTCGGATGCGCTGGGGCGGTCACGGGGGCCTCCGGGAGTGCGTGACGGTGTTCCGAATTCCACTCCACAACCTAGGGACGGCGCGTCCCCCGGGCGATGCAGCCAGGCCCCTACTTCTCTGGGGGGTATCCCCCAGAAGGTCCTGGGGGATACCCGCGTCCCGGGCCCGGCGACAGCTCTCTCCCGCGTGACTCCCGCTGCTCCCCGCTCGTTGACCAAGGCCGTGCCGACCTGCGTCGCGGCCCCGGCGACGAGAGGAGCGTTCGTGGACAGGTGCCCGCCGCTGAGCCCGTCACGCAAGGGCACAGCCTTCCGCCCGGCCCGGACGGCATGCGGACCGCTGCCGTGGCTGACGGCTGTCGCCGTGGTGTCCGTCGCGGTGCAACTCACCTTCGTCGTACCGGGATCAGGGCTGTCCTGGGACGAGACGGTCTACGTCAGCCAAGTGGGCGGCAACGCCCCGCCCGCCTTCTTCAGCGCTCCCCGTGCCCGCGGGATCTCCTACCTGGCCGCTCCCGCAGCGGCGCTCACCACGTCCACCACAGTGCTGCGGGTCTACCTGGCCCTGCTGTCGGCCGCCGGGCTGGTCGCCGCCCTGTGGATCTGGCGGAAGATGCTGCCCACCCCCGTGCTCGTATGCGCGGGAGCCCTGTTCGCCGGTCTGTGGCCGGCCCTGTACTACGGCCCGGCGGCGATGCCCAACCTGTGGTGCGCGCTGGGCGCCCTGGCCGCGACGGGCTGGGCCGTGAGGGTTCTGCACGGCTCGGCGGGCCGCGCGGAGGCCGTCGGCGCGGGGGCGGCCGCGGCCCTGGTCACCCTGATGCGGCCCGCCGACGGCTTCTGGCTCGCGCTGCCGCTGGCACTCGCGGCCGTGCTGGTACCCGGCCGGCGCCGGCCTGCCCTGGCAGTCGCCCTCGCAGCCGGACCGGTGGCGGGCCTGGCACCCTGGACCGCCGAGGCGTACGCCCGTCACGGAGGTCTCCTCGCCCGGCTCGACCGGGCCGGAGAGATCCAGGGCGGGCTCGGGTGGAACCTCGCAGTCGACGACCACCTGCGCTCACTCGCGGGCCGGACCCTGTGCCGCCCCTGCGACATCGGCTGGGAGAGCCCCGGCACGGCTCTGTGGTGGGTGGCGCTGCCCCTTCTGACCGCCGGAGGCATCAGGGCGGCCCGACGCGCCGGCCGAGGGTCCGCCGCGCTTCTGGCGACTGCGACCGGGGCCTCGACGGCCGTCCCGTACCTCTTCCTGGTCGAATACGCCGCGCCCCGCTTCCTGCTCCCCGCCTACGCGTTGCTGGCCGTTCCGGTGGCCGAACACGTGGTGCACCTCGCCGCCCGGGCGCGGCGGGCCCGCACGCCCGTCGGTCCTGTTCTGCTGACGCTGGCTCTCGCCGCCCACCTCGTCGTCCAGCTCTCCGTGCTCAGCCATGTGGTCCGCACCAGTCGCGCCACGGCCTCGGAGTTCGCCGCCGTGGCCGGAGCCCTGAACCGGCTGGGGATCCGCCGGCCGTGCGTGGTCAGCGGCGACCACGCCGTGCCGGTCGCCTACTACGCGGGCTGCGCCTCGCGCCAGACCGGTGGGCACGACGCGAGCATCACCCCCGAGGCGCTGAGTGCCCTCGCGCGCCGGGTGCCGACGGCGGTCCTGGTGGCCGAGGGCGAGGATCCGCCCGTGGCCGGCCCGGGCACGCGGGTGGTCACTCTGCCGCCCGGCCGCGGGGCGGGACCGCGCCGGACGTATCTCCTGCCGGGGCCCGCCGCCCTGGAGGCGGCCACCGGAGAATCCAGCTGACCGGATCGGCCGGCCCGCCCGTCGTCGACGTGCTTGCCCGGCGGGAGGCGCTGTCACGACGTGGAGGACGGGGTGCTTCATCGCGAGCTGGACTCCCGGTGCCCGAGGCCGGACACTCCGGCTGACGGAGCGTCCGGTGGGCGGTCACCCCGCCGCGCGACCGTGGGCTAGAGTCCCGGCATGGCTAGAACGGTTGTCTGGTTCCTGGCGTGTGCCGGATTCGGCGTGGTCCTCTGGCTGCTGACCAGCGCACCTGACATCAGCTCGAGCTATCCCCACTCCGAGTGCCACGCTGTCCTCGGCAGCGACGGACGTGGTGCGGGTTACGGGTTGATGGAGGACGGCGTGGACGCGAAGTGCGCGTCCCTGCACACGCGACGCCTCGGGTGGGCGGTGCTGGTGTCGGTGCCGACCGTGGTGCTGGCGGCGGCGGGAATGCGCAGGCAGGGCAGCTGAGCCGGTCGCGGCCCGGCCCGCCGAGGGCGAGCGTGCACGAAACCGTGCTGGGCGAGGGGGCGTTGCCCGCTCAGGTGGCGCCCCGGTGATCACCGGGCGCGTCTGCCGGTGGGCCCGCGGTGCCCGTGTTACGAATGCCGGGGCGGCGGGCTGCCCGGGATCTCACCCGGGCGCCGCCTGAAACGTCCCGGCAATCCGCTCGGCGCGGGAGTTTCCTACCCTCGCTCGGGAATCGTCGGAGCAGCAGACGGAGGCGGTGCCGTGGCCGGCGCACCAGTACGCGGACGACAGGGCGAGCACGGTGTGGAGCTGTCCCACCGGATCATCCACGGCTATCGCCGGGCCTACCGGATGGCGGGGGAGGGGCCTGCCATCCTGCTCATCCACGGCATCGGCGACTCCTCCGCGACGTGGGCGGACCTCATCCCGGAGCTGGCCCGCCACCACACCGTGATCGCCCCGGACCTCCTCGGGCACGGCGACTCGGACAAGCCCCGTGCCGACTACTCGGTGGCCGCCTACGCGAACGGCATCCGCGACCTGCTGGGAGTCCTGGGCATCGAACGCGCCACCCTGGTCGGCCACTCGCTCGGTGGCGGTGTGGCCATGCAGTTCGCCTACCAGTACCCCGAGCGCACCGACCGGCTGATCCTGGTGAGCGCGGGCGGCGTGGGACGTGAGGTCAACCCCGTACTGCGAGCGGTGTCCCTCCCCGGCGCCGACCTGATGCTGTCCGCACTGCGCCTGCCCGGTATGCGCAGCCAGGTCGGCCTCTTCACCCGGCTGATCAAGTTGCTCGACACCGACCTCGGCCAGGACGCGGACGAACTGATCGACCTGGTGGACGCCCTCCCCGACGCCACCTCCCGCAGCGCCTTCATCAGTACGCTGAGGGCGGTGGTCGACTGGCGCGGCCAGGTCGTCACGATGCTCGACCGCTGCTATCTGACGCAGGGCATGCCCACGCTCCTGCTCTGGGGATCGCGCGACAGCGTCGTGCCCGTGGACCACGCCTACGGCGCCCACGCGGCCATGCCCGGCAGCCGCCTGGAGATCTTCGAGGGCGCCGGCCACTTCCCCTTCCACACCGACCCGGTGCGTTTCCGCGCCCTGGTCGAGGACTTCATGAGGACGACGGCCCCGGCCGGCTGGAGCCAGGAGCGCTGGCGCGAGTTCCTCCGTGCCGGCCGTCCGGGCAGTGCGGACGAAGCGCCCGACCCCGCGTTCGAGCGGGCGGTGGACCGCGACCTCCGGGAGGCCAGCGAGCGCAGCGCGACGTGAGCCGCCACGCGGTGCCGCCACACCGGGGCGGGGGCTGCCGTCCTCCTGCGGGCCGCGGCTCCTGCCCGGGGCGACACGGTCACCCCGTCGACGGTGCACGGTCCGGAATCCCGGCGTGCACCGTCGAGTGCCGCGAGGCCTTGAGCGCTGACATCGCTCTCAGGCCGACTGCTGAGGTTCGGACGGCGTGTTCAGCGGGTTCGCTTCGCTGTCCGTCCGGCGATCATCCGTGGTAGGTGATGTAGCCGTTGCCGTCGCGGTCATTGGCGGTCTTGGTGTAGGAGTGCACGTCGGCGCGGGCACCGGAAGGCTTGTACAGGTAGACGGTGTCCTTGTCGTTGTTCCAGATGAAGTTGCAGTTCTGGCGGTAGACGACGTTGCCGGCGTCGGAATCGGTGCCGCGCGCGCCGCGGAGCTTGATGTAGTCGCCGGGCTGCAGGGTGTGGGACGCCTTGAAGGTGAACGTGTTGCCGACGGCGTCCTTGACCACGTAACCCTTGAGGTTGACGGTCGTCGTGCGTGAGAAGTTCTTGATCGTCAGGTACTCGTTCTTGGTGTTGCCGCCCGAGCACTTGTTGGAGTCGCTGCCCGGGGCGTCGTACTGGACGCCCCTGATCTTCAGGGCCGAGGAATACTCGGCGGCCTGGGCCGGCGCGGCGACGGCCAGGCCGAGCGCGAGGACCGAAGCGGCGGTCGCGGCTGCGGTCACGACATGACGGATGTGCATGAGGAATCCCCCCTCAGTGGTGCGGATGGAGCGCCCGGAGCTTATCGAATAATGTGAACGTCAGGTGAATGATCGGTGTAGAAAATGTGTTTGACGCCAGTTCTCGACTCCCTGCGGCAGGCAACCCCCGGCCTTTCACCTGCTCCGGGAGCTCGCGGCCCGCACTCCCTCGTCGACGTCCCCCCTGAACGTCCGCCGTCGAGACTCTGAGGCCTGCTTCGAGTGGCCCCCTGAAGGAATCAGGGAGGTGGGCGACCGTTCCTCCGTCACCGGCACGACCGCTTCGAAGGGCACCAGTCGTGTGACCCCCTGGGCCGGCGCTCGCGAGACCCGTCCGCGCCGGCGGCATGCGCGCGACCGGACGGCCCCGACCGGCGACCGGCCCCAACGGCCGCCCTGTCGTGTGCGGAAGGCGAGGGGCCCTCCTCAGGCCTTACGGCCGACCGCGCACCACATGGGCAGGGAGTCGTCCGGAGCGTCGGACGGCCCGGGACGCCAGCGCGTCAGGGTGACGACGCCCGGATCGAGGATCTCCAGGCCGTCGAAGAAGCGCTCCACCTCCTTCTGGCTGCGCGGAGTCGCGGAAGCGTGGGCGGCGGCACGCTCGTTGTAGATCCGCATGGACTCCGCGACCTCGGGGGCGGTGACGTCGGCGGCCGGATGGGACAGGACGAGATGGCTGCCGGGGGCGAGCCGGTCGAGCAGGCGGCGCGTGATGTCCCACGGGTCCTCGGCGTCCTTGATGTACTGCAGGATCGCCACCAGCATCAGGCCCACCGGCCGGCTCAGGTCCAGGGTGCGTGAGGCGGCGTCGAGAATCGTGTCCACGTCCCGCGCGTCGGCCTGCACGTAGTCGGTCTGCCCCTCGGGGCCGCTGACCAGCAGCGCCCGGGCGTGGGTGAGCACGATCGGGTCGTTGTCGACGTACACGACGCGTGCGTCGGCAGCGGCCCGCTGGGCCACCTCGTGCGTGTTCTCGGCGGCGGGGATGCCCGTGCCGATGTCGAGGAACTGGCGGATCCCGGTCGTCGCGAGGTGGCGTACGGCGCGCCCGAGGAAGGCCCGGTTGGCACGGACCGACGGCACGATGGTCGGGTTGGCCCGTGCGGCGAGCTCTGCCGCCTCCTGATCCACCGGGTAGTGGTCCTTGCCCCCCAGCCAGACGTTGTAGACGCGTGCGGGATGCGCGCTGGCGGGATGGGGCGTGGGCAGCGGGTATGCGTTCATCGTTCGTCACCTCGTGCGGCCAATACGGCCCGGTCGGACTCGTGTTCGGCCACGGTACCCCGGTGATCAGCCGCGCATCATCCGTCAGCGGGGGCGGCGCCGACGTGGTGCGCACGGTGCCCGGCCGGGGCTCTCGTCATTGCCGGAGGTGTGGTCCGGCACGGCCGCGGCCGACCGGTCTCAGCTTCCGGGTGCGGGCGGTGGCGGTGCTGCGGTGGGTGCCCGGCCGGAGTCCACGGCGGACGGTCCCTCCGGTGCGCTGGTGTCCCCGGTCGCAGGTGCCGGCCGTACGGCGGACCGTCCGACCAGCCGGTGCTGAGCGAAGCAGGCCGCCACCAACGTGGCGCCGAGCACCGGCCAGGCCAACGGGCCGGCGCTCACGGCGGCTCCGACGACGACCGGGCCGAGGCTGCGCTGCGCAGACTGGGCCAGGCCGTGTACGCCGAGATAGGCACCCTGTGCCTCACCGGGCGCGAGAGCGACGGAGAGCTCCCAGGAGGCCAGCGAGTGCAGGATCTCGGCGAGCGTGAAGGCGACGGCCGCGACGAGGACGGCGGCGGTGGCGAACCAGGGGCCGCCACCGGCCGAGGCGGCGAGCGCGACCCCTCCCGCCAGGAAGGCGGCACCGATCGGGACGAGGAGGCGGCGTGCGGCGGCGCTCGTCTCCGCGAAGCGGGAGAGCGGCACCTGGAGTGCGATGACCAGCACGCTGTTGAGGACGAGTACCAGCGGCGCGAGCCCGACCGGCGCGTCGGTCGCGTGGGCGATCCACAGGGGGAATCCGACCTGGAGGATGCTGTCGTCCAGGAACAGCAACGTCTCCGAGCCGGTGAACGCGAGGTAGTGGCGGTCCCTCCACGGAGTCGCCTTCCCGGTCCGGGCGGCGGACGGGCCTGCCGTGGCGACGACGCGGCTGGGAGCCGGAGGCTCCGCGCACCGCAGGGTCAGCACCCCGATCACGACGTAGGAAGCCACGTTGGCGAGCAGGAGCGCCTGGTAGGAGGTGACGGTGCCCACGGTGAGGGCGGCGGCCGCCCCGGCCGCGCCGACGGCCCAGCCGGTGTTGACGGCGGTGCGCTGGATCGCCTGGTAGCGGATGCGGTCAGGCCCCGCGACACGTGCGGCGAACAGCTTGGTCAGGACGCTCGACGCGCGGTCCGGCAGCGCTCCCAGCGCCGAGAACAACACCAGGAGTGCGTAGTCGTCGGTCGTCAGCAGGGCCAGAAGGGCGGCCCCCCGGGCGAGTTGGGCCACGACGAGGATGCGGGTCACGGGGAAGCGGTCGGCGAGCCGTCCCGCCAGGGGTGGCCCGGCGATGCCGAGGACGCCGGACAGGCCCATGAGCACGCCGATCTGAGTAACCGACAGATGGGCGGCGTAGATGAAGTAGAGCGTCGCCGCTCCGGCCCACAGGCCGGTGCCCACCTTGTCGATGACGGCGATGACCAGCATCCGCCGTCCGTCGCGGCCTCCCGGGACGGTGAAGCGCCGGGTGGTCGGCACGCGGCTCGGGGCCGGTTCCATCTGGATCCCCCTTGACAGACATTTTGTATTGGCACAAACTTATCTCTGTGGCAGAACAATATGGGATCAAGGGTGGAACGGCCAGAGAGATCTCGGCGTCCGTCGAAAGCCGCGTGGCGGACGGCGCGTTGCAGCCGGGCACCTCGCTGCCTCCTGTGCGGCGGCTTGCCGAGGGGCTGGGCGTGAGCGCCGGGACCGTCGCGGCGGCGTACAAGGAACTCCGAGGCCGTGGAGTGGTCGTGACCCTGGGGCGTGGCGGCACGGTGGTGGCGTCCGCGCCGGCCGTCACCTCGCGACGCCCCCCCCGGGTGCCCGACGGGCTGCGTGACCTGGCGGGAGGGCATCCCGATCCCGCCTGCCTCCCGGCCCTGTCCCCGCCCGCCCACGTGGAGCCCGTCCCGGGGTCCCACCGCGCCTCGCCGAGGCTCGCCCCGCTGGAGGACGCCGCCCGCGCCTGGTTCGCCCGCGACGGTGTGGCGACCGGCTCGGTGACGTTCGCCCACGGTGCTCTGGACTGCGTCGCCAGGCTGCTGTCCACCGAGCTCAGGCCGGGGGACGCCGTGGCCGTGGAGGATCCGGGCTTCCACCATCTCCTCGACCTGGTACCGGCGTTGGGCCTTCGCATGCTGCCGGTCGCGGTCGACGACGAGGGAATCCGCCCGGAGCCGCTGCGCACCGCACTGCGCGCGGGAGCCCGCGCCCTGGTGTGCAGCCCGCGCGGTCAGAGCCCGCGCGGCGCCCGGTTCACCCCCGGTCGCCGGGAGCAACTCCTCTCCGTTCTACGCGACTTCCCTGATGTGCTGGTCGTGGAGGACGACCACAACGCGGAGATCGCCGACGCGGAAGCGGTGAACCTCGCGTCCGGCGGCCTGCCCCGCTGGGCACATGTGCGTACGGTGTCCAAGCACCTCGGGATCGATCTGCGCTGGGCGGCTCTCGCCTGCGACCCCGCCACCCTCGCGCGCCACGACGGACGGATGCTGCTGACTTCCGGATGGGTCAGCCACATCCTCCAGGCGACGGTCGCGGATCTGCTGACCGACCCCGCCGTGTCCGGCCTGGTGGCCGAAGCGGCCCGCACCTACACCACTCGCCGCGAAGCCCTCGGCGCCGCGCTGGAAGGGCACGGCATCCCGTCCCACGGGGTCAGCGGACTCAATGTGTGGGTGCCGGTCCGCGATGAGTCGGCCGTCGTCAACGGACTGCGCACCCGGGGCTGGTGGACCGCGGCGGGTACCCGCTTCCGCATCACCTCCCCGCCCGCGGTGCGCATCACCACGGCCACCCTCACTCCTGCCGAAGCCGTGCGTCTGGCACAGGACTTCGCGGACGTCCTCGCGGAGTCACAGGCGGTCTACGGCGGGTAGACCGTGACGGGCAAGGGTGGGAGCCGGCCCGCTAGGGGGTGGCCGCCGGGTCCGCGGACAGGTCGATGGCGAACACCACCCGGTCGAGCCGGGGGCCGTCGTAGTCCGGCACCACAGCGGAGGCCGTGAAGCCGAGCCGCGTGTGGAACGCCCGCGAGGCGCTGTTCTCGGGGCTGGTGATGCAGCGGACGTGGCGGCGGCCGTGCGACCGGGCGAGCGCGAAGAAGGACCGGTAGAGGGCTTGCCCCGTTCCCTGCCCGTGCAGCACCGGGTCGACGCCGACGAAGTGCACGTAGGCGGTGTCAGGCTCTGTCTGCGACAGGAAGCCGACCAGGAAGGCGGCGATCTCGCCACCGTCGCGCTCGACCAGGAAGCTGGTGGTGGTGAAGTGCTGGAAGTACAGCCGGGGCAGCAGCAGCGCACGTTCCGTCGCTCCCGCTTCCCCTTTCAGTCCGCCCCACCAAGCGTCCAGTACGGAGAGCACGCGGGGATGGTCGTCCTCGACGAGGTGTCGGGCCCGCAGGCCGGAGGGAAGGTCATCGATCATGCATGCATTCTGTCAACTCACCCGGGCACCGGGGGCATTGTCGTGCGACGCTTCCAGGCGTTCAGGCTGGAGTTCAGGCCCCATCCGGTAGCCGGGAGCCGCCCGGGCGCTGCTGGACAGGCCGTGGGCCCGCCGGCCCGTCGGCAGGGGAGGGCCGCCGCGCCATGAGGGACAACAGCGCCGCCACCGCGCACAGGGCGCCCAGCGCCGGCCAGACGGGAGCGTACGTACCGAAGGCGTCCCGGGCGGCGCCCCCTCCGTACGCCGCCAGGGCGGCGCCGACCTGGTGGGCGGCGCCGACCCAGCCGAAGACGATCGCGCCGTCGCCGCCGTAGAACTCTCGGCACAGCGCGACGACCGGCGGGACGGTGGCGAGGTCGAGCAGGCCGAAAAGCGCGACGAAGACGACCATCGACGGCCGCACCGTGGCGCTCATCAGCAGGGGCAGGCACATCAGCAGCAGACCTCGCAGAGTGAAGAACACGGCGAGCAGGCGCCGGGGGTCCCCGCGGTCCGTCGCCCACCCGGACACGACGGTGCCGATCACGTTGAAGACCCCGACCGCCGCGAGCAGGGACGAGGCGGTGGTGGCGGGCATGCCGTGATCGTGGGCGGCCGGGGTGAAGTGCGTCCACATGATGCCGTTGGTGGAGGCCCCGCAGATGGCGAACGCACCGGCGGTCAGCCACAAGGGGCCGGTGCGCGCCGTGGCGAGCAGGACCGACACCGCCCTGCGCCCCGTGCCGTCGGCGGGTACCGGCTTCGCCACGTACCGGTCGGCACCGTAGGGCGCCCGGCCGACGTCGGCCGGGTGGTCCCGCAGCACGAGCCAGATCAACGGCGCCGTGGCGCAGGCCGCGAGGACCATGCTGACGAGGGACGGGCGCCAGCCGTGGTGGTCCACGACCCAGGAGAGGACCGGAAGGAACACCATCTGCCCGAAGACGCTGCCGGAGGCGATGATGCCGGTGACCAGGCCGCGCCGGTGTACGAACCATCGCTGGGCCACGGTGGCGCCGAAGGCCGTCGCCATGGCGCCGGTGCCGAGTCCGACGAGCAGGCCCCAGTACAGAGTGAACTGCCAGGCCGTGGCCATGACGGTGGTGAGTCCCGCTCCCGAAGCGACGACCAGGAGGGCGGCGACCACGACACGGCGCAGGCCGAAGCGGTCCATGAGCGCGGCGGCGAACGGCGCGCTGAGACCGTAGAGGACCATGTTCACGGAGGCCGCGAGGCCGATCGATCCGCGGGACCAGCCGAACTCCTCGTGCAGCGGCCCCGTGAGCAGGCCGGGCAGGGTCGAGAAGGCTCCTGCCACGACAACGGCGAGGAGCGCGGCGCCCGCGACCCACCAGGCGCGGTGGATCCGTCGGCCGGCGCGTGCCCGTGCGAGATGTACGTCCATGCCATCGATCGTCTGTGGGCCCCCGGTACCCCGGCCACTGGCGAGATGGCCTGCTTCTGCAAGAATCTGGCCATGGCGAGGGATGGCGGGGCCGGGCACCGGGTGGTCGTCCTCGTCCGGCCGGGGCTGCTGCCCATGGAGCTCGGCATCGTGCACCGGCTCTTCGGCCAGGCGGTCTCGGCGTCGGGGCAACCCCTGTACGAGGTCGTCACCTGCACCCCGAAGCCGGGCGTCGTGCCGACCGACACCGACTTCACCCTCAACGTGGCCGTCGGGCCCGAGGCGCTGGAGTGCGCGGACACCGTCGTCGTGCCGGCGGCGCAGGAGGACTACGAGCCTCAGGAGCGTGGGCGCATCGGCGCCGACGTGGCCGAGGCGCTGGCCCGGGTCCCCGAGGGTGCGCGGGTGGCGTCGATCTGCACCGGCTCGTTCGTCCTCGCCGCGGCGGGACTGCTGGCCGGACGAAGGGCCACGACGCACTGGAGGTCGTGCGAGGAGTTCCGGAGGCTCTACCCGGAGATCGAGGTGGACCCCGACGTGCTGTACACCGACGACCGAGGAGTCCTCACCTCGGCGGGGGTGGCCTCCGGCATCGACCTCTGCCTCCACATGATCCGCGCGGACCACGGTGCGGAGGTCGCCAACACGGTCGCCCGCGGAACCGTCGTGCCCCCGCACAGGGAAGGCGGCCAGGCCCAGTACGTCGAGCGCCCGGTCACCCCGCCCGAGCAGTGTTCGACCGGGCCGGCCTGGGAGTTCGCCCTGGCGAACCTGCACCGGCCCCTGAAGCTCGGCGAGTTGGCGGTCCACGCCTCGATGAGCGTGCGCACGTTCAACCGGCGGTTCCGGCAGGAGGCCGGACTGACGCCCATGCAGTGGATCACCCAGCAACGGGTCAACAGGGCAAGGCAGTTGCTGGAAGGTACCGATCTTCCGGTGGACCGGATCGCGGCCGACTCCGGCTTCGGGACCGGTACCGCTTTGCGCCAGCACTTCCACGCGGCGCTGGGGGTGTCGCCGCGCGCCTACCGGCGCACGTTCCGGGGTGCGGCCGGCGGCCCCGCTGACGTGGGGTCAGACTGAGCCGGGGGTGCGGATGGCGGCGATGTCGAACTGCAGACGGAGCCTCTCGCTCACCATGGCGCCGCCCTCGGCCAGCCGGGCGTTGTAGGTCAGGCCCCAGTCGGAACGGTTGATGGTGGTAGTCCCGTCGAACCCGACACGCTCGTAGCCGAACGGGTCGGTGACGTGACCGATGTAGGTGAGGTCCAGGACCACGGGGTTGGTGATGCCCCTGATCGTGAGGTTGCCGGTCATGCGGTAGACGTCCTTGCCGATGAGCTGCACGGCGGTGCTCACGAAGGTGATGCTCGGATGCTTCGCGGCGTTCAGGAAGTCGCGGCCGACCAGGTGCGCGTCACGCTGCTCCACGCCGGTGTCGACACTCCCCGTGGCCAGCGAGATCTCGGCGCGGGAGCGTGCCGGGTCGCGCCCGTCGAAGTACAGGCGGCTCTCGTACTCCAGGAACGCGCCGCGCACGGTCGTCACCATGGCATGCCGCACGGAGAAGCCGATCCTGCTGTGTGCGGGGTCGATCATCCACTCCCCGGTGAGGGCCGCCAGGCGGGCGTCGGGCAGCACCGCGGTACCTGCGGCCACCGGGGCGGAGGCCGACTCCTCCGGACGGGTCTCCGGGCGGCGGAGCAGGGAGCTGCGGCTGAAGAGGTTCATGAAACTTAGTTACTCTGAGGTAAGTCGTGTCTGCAAGGCCTGATCAAGGAACCCGAACATTCATGATCAGACCTTCACAGGGTGACGTACCGACGGTGGTGGTGGGGAGTGGGGCCGGTGGCCCGCGTCCGCCGCACACACCGACCTGCTGTGCACGGACCTCCGGGGCACCCGCCGTCGCGGCGGGCCCCGCCGCAGTGCCGATTCGGCGCGCGGCGGGGCCCTCCTGTGCACCCAGGCCCTACACGGCCACGTTCTCCTCGCGGTGGATGCTTCGCCTCAGCGGCTGCCGAGCAGGGCGCGCCAGGTGTTCGGGCCGATGACGCCGTCGACCGCCAGGTGGTGGTTCCTCTGGAAGGCGACCGTCGCCGACTTCGTCTTCGTGCCGAACCCGCCGTCGACCGCCAGGCCGTAGCCGTAGACGTTCAGTTGGGTCTGTGCCGCCTTCACCGCCTGACCGGAGGAGCCGGACTTCACCGTCTTGATCAGCTTGGACCAGGTGTTCGGGCCGATGACGCCGTCAGCGGCCAGTGACCGGGCCTTCTGGAAACGGATCACCGCGGCGCGGGTCTTCGGGCCGAAGCTGCTGTCGGCGTCGAGGGCGTAGCCCTGTGCGGTCAGGAGCTGCTGGGCGGACCGCACGTCCGCGCCCTTGGAACCGCTCTTGAGGACCGGCCAGGAGGCACTCGGGGAAGGGGTCTGCCCGCCCCCGCCCCCGCCGGATCCGCCGCCCAACTTGACCGGGCGGAAGGGGTCGTAGTTGTCGCTGCCGATCCCGTACTTGAGCTGCCGGTGGGTTGTGCCGTAGGTACCGCGCTGCTCGTAGGCCCAGTAGGCGCTGTGCGCCGAGTTCGCCCACTTCTCGAAGATCACCACGTGCCGGAAGTCGCCGTCGCTGGTGCTGTAGTCGATCAGCAGGTCACCCTTCTTCAACTGGCTCACGCTGCTGAGCCGCTTGGTGACGCCGCTGCCGGAATCGGCGAGCCCGACGGTGTTCAGGCCGGGCTTCCCCAGCCCGAGCGCCATGGAGACGAAGCCGGAGCAGTCCTGGCGGTAGCCGTCCTTCCAGGTGCGCTCCATGCTGTAAGGAACCGGGCCGCCGTTGTTGGCCGTGAGCCACGTGCGGGCCCGGTTGATCATCGTGTCGGGCGAGAGCGCGGCCGTGGCCATGGTCGAGAACTCGCCGGCCTGGGTGACGAGCTTGCTGTCGGCCTCGGGCTCCGGCCCGTAGGCGGCCTCCTTCTGGGACGCGACCGTCTTCGGACCCGAGGAGTCGGTGTCGGCGAGCGACGGTACGACGATGATTGCAGCTGCGACACCCCCGGCGGCGACGCCGATGATGGCGATCCGGGTGCGGCGTGTGAGCCCACTGCGAACAGACATGATTCCCCCGTTGTTTCCCTTGGTGTGACACGTCGAACCGACTGGTCCGACCGTAGTTGCCTGATGTGCCGATCCTTCGTCAGGTGCCGCTCGCGGCTCCCTGTCGAGTCATCACAATGGCAAAGATTGCGCCCCGGTCCCAGTGTCGTGCGGAAGCTGGATCAGTCGGTGACGTGACCTCGACAATGTTCGGGATGTGTCACCGAACGCCTCGATGCCTGACGGTGAGGGCCCGTCATCAGAGCCCTTTCAGGGGGCTGTTCCGTCCGTGGTCGCCCATTGCCCCCGGCATTCAGGACCGTCCTTGGCGGTGGCAGGTCAGGCGGACCGCCGGACCGGGGGCGACGCCGGGGGCGGCATCCCGGCCGGAGTGCCGGTGCGGTCCGGCCGACGCCCCTTCACCCGGGAGGCAGCTACGTCACCCCGCCCCGTTGAGGCGGGCCGACAGTCCGTGCGCAGCCGTGACGACCGCCTGCGCCACCTGCGGTACCGCCTCAGGCGGCAGCCGGAACACGGGCGCCGAGACGTTGAGCGCCGCGACGACATCGCCCCGGTGGTCGTGGACCGGGGCGGCGACCGCGATCAGCCCGGGCTCCATCTCCTCGTCGGCCACCGCGTAGCCGCGCGCCTGCTCCGTGCGCAGTACCTCCAGAAGTGCCGGCACGTCGCGCGGTGCGGCGTCCGTGCCTGGCAGGAGTTCGCCCTCAGGGGTGACCAGCAGCGCCTCGACCTGCGCGTCGGGGAGCCCGAAAAGCAGAGCGCGTCCGGCGGAGGTGCAGTTCAGGGGAGAGGTGCGGCCGACCCACTCGTGGGCCTGGAGCGTCCGGGAGGTGCGCTCGGTCAGCACCGTCACCACGCCGTGCCCGGAGAGCACCGTGAGGTACGCGGGCTCCCCGACCTGGTGGACCAGCTCGCGCAGCACCGGCGGGGCCTCGCGGTGCAGCCGGTCCTCGCCCGCCGAGGCTGCCAGTGCCAGCAGCTGCCAGCCGATGCGGTACCGCAGGCTGCGCGGATCCCGTTCCAGGAACCCCTCCTGTGCCAGGACCTTCAGGGTCCGGGACACCTGCGACTTCTCCCGGCCCACCGCCGTGGCCACCTCCTGGACGCCCATCGGGCCCTGTCCGAGGGCGCGCAACACGTCCAGTGCCCGGTGCACGCTGCTCAGGTTCTCGCTCGTCATGCTCACCATGATGCATGAGCGTGCGTATACAGCAACTCTGATTGTGTTCCTTGCACGGAACGCCCTTACCGTCGTCGGCATGTGCGGAATAGCAGCAGTACACAGCCACGACGCGGACACCGTCATCGACACCCAGTGCGCAGGCGCGTCGGCAGGACGGTCTGCCGGGGGGTTCGCCGGGGCTTTTGCCGGGGTCGACGAGATGCTCGACCGGCTGGCCCACCGTGGCCCCGACGACAGAGGGACGCGCATGGTCGGCGGCCACACCTGGCTCGGGCACCGCCGCCTGTCCATCGTCGACCTCGACGGCGGACACCAACCGCTGGGTGGTACGCACGGTGACGCCGACTGGTCGATCGTCTGCAACGGCGAGATCTACAACCACCAGGAGCTGCGGGACGAGATGCCCGCCAGCGCCTTCGGCTCCTCCTCCGACTCCGCTGCCGCCCTGGCGGTCCTGCGCACCGACGGCCCCCGGGGCCTGCACAGGCTCCGGGGGATGTGGGCCCTGTGTGCGGCCACGCCCGGCGGCGGTTTCGTCGCCGCCCGTGACGCCGTCGGCATCAAGCCCCTCTACTGGGCACGTACGGACACCGCTGTGCACTTCGCCTCGGAACTGCGCGCCTTCACGCCCGAGGCGCAGGCCCGTGCCGAGATCTTCCCGCCCGGCCACTGGTGGTCCCCCGAGGACGGCCTCCACCGCTTCGCCGACCCGGTGCCCTCCCACGCCGCGGAGGCCGACTGGAGCGCGGTTCCGGAGCAGGTGATCGAGAAGGCCACCTTCGAGTCCGTCTCGGACTCCGTGCGCAGGCACCTGATGGCGGACGTCGAGGTCGGGGTGTTCCTCTCGGGCGGTCTCGACTCCGGCATCGTCGCCGCCGTCGCGGCCGAGGCCTACGCCCGTCAGGGACGAAGGCTCAAGACCTTCTCCGTCGGCACCGCGGACTCACCCGACCTGCTCGCCGCCCGCGAGACCGCGGCCTTCCTCGGCACCGAGCACCATGAGGCGGTTCTGGAGTCCGAGGCGTCGCGCAGGGTGCTGGACGAGGTGGTCGCGTGTGTGGAGTCCTTCGACGCCAGCCTCATCCGCAGCGCCGTACCCAACTGGTTCCTGTCCGAACTGGCCTCGCGGCACGTCAAGGTCGTGCTGACCGGCGAAGGCGCGGACGAGCTGTTCGCCGGCTACGGCTACTACCACGAGCAACACGCCGCCCCCGAGGCCCTGGACGCGGAACTCCGGCGTACGGTCGGCGCGCTGCACGGCCTCAACCTCCAGCGCTGCGACCGGGTGACCATGGCCCACGGCCTGGAGGCGCGCGTGCCCTTCCTCGACCACGGGGTCATGGCCCACGCCATGTCCCTGCCCGCGCACATGAAGGGCCTGGAGGACGACGGCATGGAGAAGGGCCACCTGCGCCGCGCCTTCACCGGCAGGCTGCCGGATCATCTGCTGTGGCGCCGCAAGGAGCAGTTCGGCACGGGCAGCGGCGCCGAGAGCCTCCTCAGCCCGCTGTGGGACGGCCGCATCACGGACGAGGAGTTCGCGGCAGCCGCGTCCGGTGCCGGTGCACCTGAGCTGCGCAGCAAGGAGGAGCTCGGCTACTACCGCACCTTCCGGTCCGCCTTGCCGGGGATTCGTCCGGAAGCGGTGCTGACCCGGTTCGCGACGGTGTGAGGGGCCTGCGGCACCTGTCGGATGCTCGGGCGGAGGGCGCCTGGGTGCGAGGACGCCGCCCGGGTGCGGCACGCACGGCGGCCGTGCCGGGACGCTCAACGGCCTCGCACAAGCGGAACGCCTCACGCCGGGCTTCCCGCAGGACCGGGCTCTCCGGAGGACCGGGCTGCCCGGGGGCCCGGCCGTCGGCTGAGGGTTCATCGGTCGGTGGGAGTAGGTCCTGCGCCTCAGGCGCCTCCCGCGCCCGCCTGGCTAGGGTCGGTCCTCATGGAGACCACAGGAACCGGCCGTCGCCGGACGGCGGAGCGCGTACACGACGCTCTGGAGCGGCTCGTCGCCGAGCGGGACGTATGGGTGTCGACGGCTCACCCCGATCACGGACCGCACCAGGTGCCGTTGTGGTTCCGGTGGGACGGGCGAGCGGTGTGGATGTGCACCGGCGCCACGTCCGTGACCGCGCGAAACGTCCGCGCGGAGCCGCGTGTGCGCCTGTCACTGCCGGACACTCATGACGTGGTGCTCCTCCAGGGCGATGCGGAGTGCTTCTCGGACCAGGAGGTGCCCCAGGACGCGGCGGAGGCGTTCACCGACAAGTTCGGGTGGGATCCACGCGTGGAGGACGGCCCCTTTCTCTACGTACGCGTGGTCCCGAGGACGGTACGTGCGTGGCGGGGCGAACCGGAACTGCGCGGGAGGGTCGTCATGCGCGACGGGACGTGGCTGGAATGACGGCCGCGGGTGCCTCGAAGCGCCCCTGGCCTTGGGCGAGTTCACCCGCCGCCGGGGGGCTTCCCGGACGAACGCACCGTGCTGGCGGACTGCCCCCTCGGCGCCTCAGCCCTTCAGCTGGGTGAAGCGGATGTGGTTGCCGAACGGGTCGCGCAGGCCGCAGTCGATGCCGTACGGGCGCTCCGTCGGTTCATCCGTGAACTCCACGCCCAGGGCCTTCAGTGCTTCGTACGTCTTGCGGCAGTCGTCCGTGGTGAGGATCAGTGCGGCGCCCATCGCGCCCTTGGTCACCAGGTCGCGGACCTGCTCGGCCGTCTCCTCGGACAGCGAGGGAGGGCCTGGCTTCTCCAGCAGGACCTGGCGGTCGGGGTGACCGGGGACGTTGACGGTGAGCCAGCGCATGAAGCCCATGTCGACGTCGGCGTTGACCTCCAGGCCGAGCTTGCCGACGTAGAAGTCGAGGGCCTCGTCCTGGTCGAGGACGTACATCTGCGAGTGCGTGATTGCTGTGAACATGTACTTCACGCTAGTCGGCCGGACCGGCGAAGACTTATCCAGAACTGCTCAGTGGGAGCGGACGGTGATGCGTACCGGTGGATCACGCGCTGGGCCGCGTCCACGCCTTCGTGAAGCAGGTGGGGACGTCCACGGCCGTCGATTCCTTGCGGTACGCCCTGGGCGACAGGCCGACGATGTCGCGGAACGTGCGGCTGAACGTGCCGGTGCTGCCGAAGCCGACCTCGTAACAGATGTCCGTGACGCTGCGGTCGCTCTCCCGGAGGAGGAACATCGCCCGCTCGACGCGGCGGCGCTGCAGATAGCGGTGCGGCGTCTCGCCGAAGGTGGAGCGGAAGGTGCGGGCGAAGTGGGCCGGGGACACGTGGGCGATCCGGGCCAGTGCCGGGACGTCCAGTGGCTGCGCGTACGCACGGTCCATCGCGTCCCGCGCCCGGAGCATGCGGCGGTTGCTCTCTTCCACGGTGCGGCTCACACCGGCCATCCCACCACAGCGTCCACCGCCAGGCGGGCCGGGCCGGTGCGGCGGCACTGTCACACCCCCTTCGTAGACTCGCGGCATGAGTGTCTCCCTCGACAGCGGCGTGCGCCGGACGATGCCACCGACGGCTGCCGAGACGGCCGCTGTCGAGCGAGTCGTCGCCACGCACAGCCCGGCCTTCCCGAATCAGGATGAGGGGAGCCCGTACCTCTGCGAGAGCCACGACGGCGAGCCCGCCGAGGTGCTGGCAGGTTCCACGAAGACGCCGTCCGCCCCAGGCCGTCTCCTGCCGGTGCTGGACCACGAACCGGGCTCCGTGGGCGAGTCGCGCCGTGCCTTGTCAGGAGCGGAGTGGCGTGTGGACGTGGACGACCTCGACGTTCCGCGGGACGGGACCCATGGGACCCACGGTTACGCCCTTCCCGGCGTGCGCGACGCGGATCCCGCGGCCGAAGCGGGTGGCATGTGAGTCCGGCACGGAGTGGGAGCAATGCGAGGCGCCGTGACGTCTCTCCCGGGGCGGAGCACCAGGACGAGACCAGGGCGGCCTACGACGGGGTCGTCGAGCTGTATGCCTCGCTGTTCGCCGACCGGCTGGAGACACAGCCGTTCGCACGGGCCATGATCGGCACCTTCGCGGAACTGGTGCGCGGGACGGGGAACGTGCTGACGGCCGACGTCGGATGCGGGCCCGGACATCTGACGGCCATGCTGCACGAACTGGGGCTGGACGCCTTCGGGCTGGACCTCTCCCCGGGCATGGTCGACCATGCCCGGCAGGCCCACCCCGCGCTTCGGTTCGACGAGGCGCGGATGGAGTCCCTGCCGGTCGAGGACGGTGCTCTCGGCGGCGTGCTGGCCCACTATTCGATGATCCACACCCCGCCCGAGGAACTGCCGGCACTGATCACCGAGCAGGTGCGTGCCCTGGCACCGGGTGGCCTGCTCCTCGTCTCGTTCTTCGCGACCGACACTCCGGAGCCGGTCCGCTTCGACCACAAGGTGACGCCGGCCTACAGCTGGCCGGTGGACCGGTTGGCCGCGCTGCTGGCCGGAGCGGGGCTCGTCCCGTTCGCCCGGCTGCTCCACGACCCGGCCTCCGAGCGAGGCTTCCTCGACGCCCACCTGATGGCCCGGCGCCCCTAGGGCGGATATTGGGTCGTGATCAAGCGGCAGCTCCGGTGAGGCCCTTGATCCAGATCATCGCGCCGCGAAGATGGAGGCCGACCTGCGAAAATCGCTGTTACGTCGCCGCCGCACAGTGATAGAAAGCCCGGGTGACCGAGACCTTGGACTTCCCTGAACTGCTGCGCCTGATCGACGAGCGGTCGGCCGCCTTCCGGGCCGCGATCGCCTCCGCGCCCAGCCTCGACGTGCAGGTGCCGACCTGCCCCGAGTGGACGCTGCTCGACCTGGTGCACCACCTGGGCGGGGGGCGTCGCGCCTGGGCCGCCACGGTCGCGGCTGGGCCCGACGCCTCGGGCAAGTCGGCGGGAGAGGGCCTGGCCGTACCGCCGGAGCGGGAGGCCCTGCTCGCCTGGCTGGCGGAGTCGACGCAGCAGATGCTGGACGCGTTGCGGGAGGCCGGCCCGGAGCGCGGTTGCTGGACGTGGTGGGGCTCGTCGCAGTCGCCGCGGACCTGCGGTGCCGTCGCCCGGCACCAGCTCCAGGAGATCGCGATGCACACCTATGACGCCCAGCTCACCGTGGGCGCCCCGGAGCCGCTCCCGGAGGAGGTGGCGCTTGATGGTGTCGAGGACTTCGTGTTCACCTGCTGCACCACGACGGTCGCGTGGCCGCACAAGCCCGCCGTCGTCGACTATCACGTCACCGAGGGCGGCTCCTGGCGCCAATCGCTCTCCGCCGGTGGTTCGCGGGCCTTCCGGCTGTCCGGATCCGGCCCCGCCGCCGGCGGGGACTCGGAGTCGGTCGACGCCTCCGTCCAGGGCACGGCGAGCGACCTGGTCCTGGCCTTCTACGGTCGCATCCCGCTGGACTCGCTGAAGCTCGAAGGCGACCGGCACCTCTTCGACCTGCTGGAAGAGTGGGACATGCAGTAGGACTGCCTGGAGTAGGACCGCGCACCTGGGGTGCGCAGTGATCATTATGGGAGTTGCTCGCGCGGCACGGTCTGATCCGGGAGGCCGTGTTCCGTGATGCGAGCACAACTATCCGATGCGGGCTGTTAGTTCATCGGACCGTACCTGCCTGTCGGCGAGTACGGCCGTACCCCGAACCACTGACCGCGACGACGCACTCTCCGAACACGGGCTGACTCCGGATCTTTCGTGACGGCCCGTCGGTTTCTCCGGCGGGCGGTTGCGTGTGCGGCTGCTGCTGGAGGAGGCGGACCAGGCGGAGGTCGCCTTGGTGCCATGTGATCCTGCGGACCCGGCCGGTGACCGGCGGGACCGGCCCGGCACGGAGGCGCCGGAACTCTCCGGGCGCCTCGCTTCGGGAGCGCTCCCAAAGTCGCGCGGCTGAACCCCTTCCCCTGACCTGCCCCTTCGGAATCCGTTTGCCGCATTCCGTCCCGATGGGTTGTCAGGGACACGTAGACGCTCCTACAGTCCCCTAGAACCAGCGGGTGGGAGCGCTCCCAACTCAGGACGGCTGGGCGCTCCCGATTCCCTGATCGCCCCACCGGTCATCCCTCCTGGAGAGGCCCCCCATGCGAGCGTCACCGCACGGAACCAGAACCTCGCGCAGCCTGCTCGGCGCGCTGCTCCTCGCTCTCGCCACGGTGGCGGCCGTCCTGGCCGCTGCTCCGGCGGCCCACGCGGACACCCTGATCTGCGAACAGTACGGTTCGACGCCGATCCAGGGCCGCTACGTGGTCCAGAACAACCGCTGGGGCACCAGCGCCCCCCAGTGCGTCACCGCTACCGACAGCGGCTTCAGGGTGACTCAGGCCGACGGCTCCGTCCCCACGAACGGCGCCCCGAAGTCCTATCCCTCGGTCTTCAACGGTTGTCACTACACCAACTGTTCGCCCGGGACGAACCTCCCGGCGCAGATCAGCGGTATCGCCGGTGCCCCCAGCAGCATCTCCTACGGCTATGTCGGCGACGCCGTGTACAACGCGTCGTACGACATCTGGCTGGACCCCACGCCCAAGAAGGACGGGGTGAACCGCACCGAGATCATGATCTGGTTCAACAAGGTCGGTCCGATCCAGCCGATCGGCTCGCAGGTCGGCACCGCCTCCGTGGGCGGGCGAACCTGGCAGGTGTGGACGGGCAGCAACGGGGCCAACGACGTCATCTCCTTCGTCGCCCCGTCGGCCGTCGCCAGCTGGAGCTTCGACGTCATGGACTTCGTCCGGAACACCGTCTCCCGCGGCATGGCGCAGAACGACTGGTATCTCACCAGTGTCCAGGCGGGCTTCGAGCCATGGCAGAACGGTGCCGGGCTCGCGGTGAACTCCTTCTCCTCGACCGTGAACCTCGGGACTCCGGGCACCGGCGATCCGGGTGGGCCCGGGGACCCGGTGACGGCCTGCAAGGTGACCTACGCGACGAACGTCTGGACCGGCGGCTTCACCGCCGACGTCACGGTCGCCAACACCGGTTCGGCTTCCGTCGACTCCTGGAAGCTGTCCTTCACCCTGCCTTCCGGGCAGCGCGTCACCAACGCGTGGAACGCCACCGTCAGCGGGGCGTCCGGAGCGGTGACGGCGACCGGCCTCGCGCACAGCGCCCGGATAGCGGCCGGGGCCGGCCAGACGTTCGGTTTCCAGGGGACCTACAGCGGTACGTTCTCGCAGCCGTCCGGATTCAGCCTCAACGGCGCCCGCTGCGCCTGAGTCCGGCGGGACGACCAGGGCCCGCCCTCTCGCCTTCCCCCAAGTGCGGGGCGGCCCACGCTCTCCCCGCCCGCCTCGCCGCCGAGCCGCCCCGGGCCCACCCCCCGGTCCGCGCACGGCACCCCCAGATCCCTCGCCCATCAAGGCGGGCGCCTTCCCCGCGGGGCGAGGGTCCCCTCACCGGACGGTGACAGCAGGAGACAGGCGCAATCGGAAGAAGTCCCCACACAGGTACAGGAGACACCATGGCTCGACGCAAGAGACAACTTGTTTCCCTGGCGGCGGTGTTCGCGACCCTGCTCGGCGGAATCGCCCTGACCCTGCTGGGCCAGGGCAACGCGCAGGCTCACGGCGTGACGATGACTCCGGGCTCGCGTACCTACCTCTGCTGGCTGGACGCCAAGACCAGCACCGGCGCCCTGGACCCGACCAACCCGGCATGCAAGGCCGCGCTCAGCGAGAGCGGCGCGACGGCGCTGTACAACTGGTTCGCCGTGCTCGACTCCAACGCGGGTGGACGGGGGGCCGGTTACGTCCCGGACGGAAAGCTGTGCAGCGCCGGCGACCGGTCGCCGTACAACTTCACCGGATACAACGCCGCCCGCTCCGACTGGCCCCGGACGCACCTGACGGCCGGCCGGACGATCCAGGTCAAGCACAGCAACTGGGCCGCGCACCCGGGCTCCTTCCGGGTGTACCTGTCCAAGCCCGGTTACTCGCCCAGCACCGAGCTGGGCTGGGACGACCTGGACCTGATCGAGACCGTCACCAACCCGCCCCAGACGGGCTCCCCGGGCACGGACGGCGGTCACTACTACTGGGATCTGGACCTGCCCTCGGGCCGCTCGGGTGACGCGGTGATGTTCATCCAGTGGGTGCGCTCGGACAGCCAGGAGAACTTCTTCTCCTGCTCCGACGTCGTCTTCGACGGCGGCAACGGCGAGGTCACCGGCATCCGGGGCTCGGGCAGCACCCCGGACCCGACGCCCACCCCGGACCCGACGCCCACGCCGGACCCCACGCCGACCCCGGACCCGACCCCCACGCCGACCGACCCGCACAGCGGGTGCATGGCCGTCTACCGCGTGACCAACTACTGGAGCGGTGGATTCCAGGGGTCCGTCGAGGTCATGAACCACGGCACGACGGCCCGTGACGGCTGGGCGGTGAAGTGGACACCCGGCGTCGGAGCCAAGGTCAGCAGCGTGTGGAACGGCGCGCTGACCGCTGGGTCCGACGGCACGGTCGTGGTCAGGAATCTCGACTACAACCGGTCCATCCCACCGGACGGCAGCGTCACCTTCGGATTCACGGCGACATCGACCGGCAACAACCTCCCGGTCGGCTCGATCGGCTGCGTCACCCCGTAGCCGCCGGCAGAGGCAGCGCCGGCTCCCGCATCCCGGGGAGCCGGCGCTGTCGTGCTTCCCTGCTGACAGGCCACCGCCGACCGACACCACCGCTACCGCCGGCGACGTGCGGCAGAAGCGGCTCAGGCCCTGAACGCAGTGGCCGGTCGGCGGTGCCGGATGAGGAGTGCCGCTCGGCCGGCGAAGGCGGGGAAGTGCTCGGCCCGGCGCTCGTAGCGACGGTGGGGTGGGCGGCAGCCGGCCGGCCGAGAGACGGTTCGCCCGACTGCCCATCGATGGCGGCCCGGTCGTGACGTGCAGGGGTGGCGGAGGGGACGGCGGGTGGCAGCGGTCCCTGACCCGCCGGTTCACGGGTCGTCATGTTCCTCCATGCCCCCTACCATCCCGTCGGCAGGCTGCTGAGGAACGGGGCGAGCCGGTCGGCGATCACCCGGTCGTCGTGAGCCGAGGTGTGCCCGTCGCATCCGAGGAAGTCCAGGCCCGACTGATCGAGGAACCAGTAGCGGACCCCGCTGTCTCCGGCGTCGTTACGCGCCTCCACCACCTGCCGCACATGCTCGGCGTTCCTGTCGAAGCCGATGGCCACGAGGGTGGTGCCGGCACCGTAGCGCGTCCGCAGTTCCCGGAGGAACTCGCCGTAGGCGGTGCGGTAGGAGGCCGAGAGGCTGTCGGGCGTCCACGGCTCACCGGCGGTGAGGTCGGAGAAGTCGTTGGAGCCGAGGTTGACCACCACGATCTGGGGGCGCCACGTCCCCGGGTTCTGCCAGACGTCGCCGTCCACGTTCAACAGGGCGCGGTCGTAGTAGGTCCGGTACGTGACGTCCGGGACGATGCCGGCGACGTTGCGCACCATGCCGAGGCCGGAGAGGCCGTTGATCTGGTAATCGGCGTCCAGCTGCCGGGCGGTGAGGGCGCTGTGGCTCAGGTCGGTGTTGGTGTTCCGCTTGAGCTGCTCCGGATCGCAGTCGCGGGAGCCCGAGACATTGCCGTAGCCCACTGTGAGGGAGTCCCCGATGAACTCGATCTGGCGGTCCCGGGGCGCCGGCTTGCTCAGTACGGCGCCCCCGGGCGCGGCGACGAAGCCTCCGAACGTGCTGGTGTCCCCCGGGGTGTCGTTGCGTTTGACGACCCGGACCGTGTGCTCGCCGTCCCGCAGGCCGTTGACCCAGTGCGTGGTGTCGCCGGGTGTGACCAGGGTGGCCACTGTGGCCCCGTCGACCTGGACGTCGTAGTCGGCGGCCGCGCAGTCGAGCACCACTCCGAGGCCGGTCCCGCGGAAGCGGCCCTCGAAGTACACCCCGGGCCAGCTGAACTGCACCGTCTTCCCCAGGTCCTTGACCCGTCCTGCGATGTGCGCCTGCTCCGATACGCCCTGCACGGGGCCCAGTTGCCTCAGCTCGTACGACGATGCCGCGTCTGCTGCGTTGGGCGCCGCCGGGCGCCTCCCGCGCCCTGATTTCGGGTTCCCTACCCTGAAAGCCATCTGCGTCTCATCGCTCCGTTCCTGTGGCGCCTCGGTGGGTCACGGCTGAACGTCCGGCATCCCACCCCTGGACGTCAACCGATTTTGAGGGGAGGACAGGTGTCAACGGACAGTGCACACGGGCGACTTGTGGAACGGAGCTCGGCCGTCGTGCGCCAGTCCCTCAGGTGCGCGAGGGCGGGGGCAGCCTGTCGTACCTCTACCGATGAGACCGGGCCGTCCGGTGGTCACCGGGCCGCGGTCATCCACAGCTCCATGTCCGAGATGATCAGCCGGCCCGGTCGCTGGTCAGCCGTGTCCGGGACCACGGCGCGCACCACGGGCTGGTCACCCTTCTCTACCGTGACCTTCGTGCCGTCGAACTTCGGTGCCTCGTCGCTGACCGTTGCCCGCAGCTCCGTCTTCAGCTCCTGGGCCGTCGCGTCGTCCCTGACCACGAAGCAGAGCACCTCCGTGTTCTCGGAGGCGGAGGACGCCCGCTGTCCCAAGGCGGCCATGGATACGGGTTTGCCGGAGCTCGTCGGGTTGAAGTCCGCGCGGTACACGTCTCCCAGGCACTCGGCCGCGCGCCGGAACACCTTGTCGTCGGCCAGGGAGGAGCCGTCCTTCGGGTCGACGGCGGACATCGGGTCGGAGCCCCGGGTGGAGTACGCGATCTCGTCCTCGGAGACCTGGAGCGAGGGGCCCGTCTTCCCGGGGTGGGTCCAGACCTCTGCGCCGTCCCTCTCGGTCCGTGTGTAGCCCTCGGACTTCAGTGACCTGGTGATCGACGACGCGTCGAACGAGCCCTCCCAGCGGCCCGCCTCGCTCGTGTCGACCGCGGTGTCGATCTGGGTCACCCTGAAGCCCCGTCCCAACAGGCGGGACCCGTACGGACTGAGCAGAGCGCTGCCCGGCTGCGCGACGGACGTGAACCGCTTCGAGTCGCCCTTGCCGGCCTTCCGCAGGGCGGCGGCGTCCAGGAAGGTCACCTGCTTCGTGCTGCTGTCGCCGGCCAGTGTTCCGAGCCCCGCGAGCAGGGGTGAACCGCCGTCGTCGGAGCCGGAGGAGCAACCGGTGACCGCGGCCAGAAGGACCGTGGCGAGAGCGGTGGCGCCTACGGCCGTTCTACGTGCTGATACGCGCATGATCAGGCAGCGTATACCGATGGCCGGCGGAGGCCGTGGCCGTTGGCGAGGCCCCTGCCGGCGGACGCCACGGCCTGCCGCGCCTGATCGCACGGCGAGGCGCGGCCCGACGAGGGGTGGACCCGGCCCGCCACGTAGCCGGTCCCGCGGGCGGATGTCAGACGAGCGGTGAGAGCTTCTTCGCCGTGCTGCAGTGCTCGGTCCGCCCGTGCCGCCACAGCTGCACAGCGGTCAGGGCGAGAAGCGCGGCGAACACCAGAAGGAGGACGCCCGCGATCACCATCCGCCGGACTCCGCCCTCCGCCGAGTCGTCGAGGGAGAGCAGGCCGAGGGCGGACAGCAGTATCCCCACCATGTACACCGAGCGGACGCGCCGTAGCTGCCGCACCGCGCGAGGAGCAAGAGCAACACGTTTCACGAGAGCCATGCTCACCTCCGTACCCGCTTTGAGGGCGATGAGGCGTCGGCTCGCCGGACGACTCCATCGTCCGGGAGGACCGTTGTGCGTGGCGGAAGCCGGATTCCGGGCACCAGACGGGGTGACCACCGGGCAACCGTCGTGAGGAGCCGACCGTGGGCCTCGTACCGATGGACCTTCCTGACCCGACAGCGTTGCGAGGGCGCTGGGCGGCACTGGCCGCCGTGCGGGCTGCCTCAGGACACGGAGAGCGGTGCCGGGCGCTCGGGCCGGTCTGGCACTACGACGACGGACACGGCAGCTGGGCAGACCTGCACCGCCTCGACGAGGGGAGGGCGGTACTGCTCGGGCAGGACCGGAACGACTCGGAGACGTACTACGCCGAGGCCGCCGACTTCTTCGAGGAGAAGGAGACCGACCTGCTGGCCGGTGCGCCCGGCTGGTGGGAGCCGCCCGTCCGCCGGGTCAGGGACGCGGAGCTCTTCCTCGGCTTCGTGTACGGCTTCGACGGCAGCACCTGGCAGCGCGCGGAGTACGGGCTCGATGACGGGTTCACGAGCGTGGGGCTCCCTGCGCTCAGTGACGGGCGGACGCGTGAAGCGGTCCGGGCCGCCGCTCGGCACCCGGCTGCCACGGGGCCGCGCGAAACGTCCGAAGACGGCATCGACGCGCTGATCGCCGCTGACGCCGCGGTCGACCCCGCCCTGGTGGCAGCCGTCGTGCCGGCCGGCTGGGATGCGCGGGAAGGGGCGGAGGCGGCCCGCGTGTTTCTCGAAGGGTGAACCGGTGGGGGTGAAGCCCCGCGTCCGGAGGCTCTCACCGCACGCCTGCCGCCGCGTGTCCTGGACCCGGGCCGCGAGGCGGTGACCGCTGCCGCCGGAACTCATGGCGATCGGTGCCCAAAGCTTCACGCAACCTCCCTATAGTGGGGGCGCGTTGATCGTATGGCCGCAACGCGCGAAGCCGTCTCCCAGGAGTCCGTACGATGACGACCCCCTCCTTATCCGCAGCGTCCGCACCCGGAGGAGGCTGTCCCGCGCACGTCCTGACCGCCGCCGTGCCGCTGAGCGGGCCCGAATTCCACACCGAGCCGCAGGCCGTGTACCGGTCCATGCGTCACTCCTACGGGCCCGTCGTGCCCGTGGAGCTCCCCGGCGGCTTCCCGGCCTGGCTGGTCGTCGGATACCGCGAGCTCCACCAGGTCACCAGCGACGGGGAGTTGTTCCCCCGCGATGTCGGCCTGTGGAACCAGTGGGAGCACATACCGGAGGACTGGCCGCTGCTCCCCATGGTCGGACGGCCCATGCCCTCCATCTACTTCACCGCGGGCGCCGAGCACCGGCGGCACTCCGAGATGGTCGTGCCCGCGCTCGAAGCCGCGGACCCCTTCGAGATCCGGGAGCACTGCGAACAGCTGGCCGACCGCCTCATCGACGCCATCTGTGCCCGGGGGACCGCCGACCTCGTCGTGGAGTTCGCCGAACCGCTGCCCGTGCTCGTCCTCGCCCGCCTCGTCGGCTTCCCGGACGAGGAGGGAGCGGACATCGCCCGGGTCCTGAAGGACCTCGCCGACGGCGGGCCCGGCGCCCAGGAGGCGTACGGCCGCTTCGGTGAGCACATGCAGCGGCTGGTGGCGGCCAAACGGGCCGTACCCGGCGACGACGTCACCTCCCGGATGCTCGCCGACCCGGAGCCCTTCACGGACGAGGAGTACGCCCTCGATCTCATGGCCGTCACGGCCGCCGGGCACCTCACGACCGCCGACTGGATCAGCAACTCCCTGCGGCTGATGCTCACCGAGGACCAGTTCGCCGACTCCCTCGCGGGAGGGCACCGCAGCGTCGGCGACGCGATGAACGAGGTCCTCTGGGAGGAGAGCCCGACCCAGATCCTCGCCGGGCGGTGGGCGGTCCGCGACACGCAGCTCGGCGGCCGGACCATCCGCGCTGGTGACATGCTCCTGCTCGGTCTGGGGGCGGCCAACACCGACCCGCTGATACGCCAGGAGTTGGGATCGGCCGGCGCGGGGCACCGCGCGGGCAACGGATCGCATCTGGCGTTCAGTCACGGGGAGTACCGCTGCCCCTTCCCGGCACAGGAGATCGCGGAGACCATCGCCCGGACCGCCATCGAGGTCATCCTCGACCGGCTGCCCGACCTCGAACTCGCGGTCCCCGCCGAGGAGCTGGTCCGGCGGCCGTCCGCCTTCCTGCGCGGGATGAACGCGCTTCCCGTCCGGTTCGCTCCCGCACACACGACAGGAGACCCGCTGTGAACTGCCCGTACGCGACCGTCGTCATCGACCCCATGGTCCAGGACCTCGACGGTGAGACCGAAAGGCTGCGGGCCTCCACCCCGCTCGCCCGCATCGAGCTGCTCGGGGTCCCCGCCTGGACCGTCACCAGCCATGCCGAGGCCCGCCGGCTCCTGGTCGACACGCGCCTGGTGAAGGACCTGCACGCCTGGGGTCTCTGGCAGAGCGGCGAGGTCACCCATGCCTGGCCGCTGATCGGCATGATCGACGCCGGGCGCTCCATGTTCACCGTGGACGGTGAGGAGCACCGCCGGCTGCGGGCGAAGACCTCCCAGGCCCTCACCCCCCGTCGGCTGGAGGCGATCCGCCCGGCCATCGAGAAGTTCACCGAGGAGCTGCTGGACGCGCTCGCCGCCCGGGGCGAAGACGGGGTGGTCGACCTCAAGGCCGTGTTCGCCCAGCCGCTCCCGATGAAGGTGGTCGGCCTCCTGATGGGGGTGGACGAGGCGTTGCACCCCATGCTGACCCGGCAGTACAAGGCCTTCTTCTCGATGCTCACCCCGCAGGAGGACCGGCTGGCCCTGCTGGCCGAGCTCGACGTCTTCTACGCCGAACTGGTGAGGGAGAAGACCGCCCGCCCCACCGACGACCTCACCAGCGCGCTGATCCTCGCCGAGGAGGGCGGGAAGCCGCTCACCGAGGAGGAGGTCGTCGGCAATCTCAAGGCCATGGTCGCCGCCGGGCACGAGACCACCATCGGGCTCATCCTCAACGCCGTACGCGCCCTTCTCGCCCACCCCGACCAGCTCCGGAAGGTGCTGGACGGGGAGATCCCGTGGGACACGGTGGTCGAGGAGACGCTGCGCTGGGACACGCCCACCACGCACCTGCTGATGCGGTTCGCCACCGAGGACATCCAGGTCGGCGACCAGGTGATAGCCAAGGGGGAGGGCGTGGTGATCTCCTACCGGGCCATCGGCCGCGACGCCGTCCAGCACGGCGACGGAGCCGAGGCCTTCGACATCACCCGCCCGACGCCGATCCGGCACATGACCTTCGGCCACGGGCCCCACATCTGCCCCGGCGCCGCACTGTCCCGGGTGGAGGCGGGCATCGCGCTGCCCGCGCTGTTCGGGCGCTTCCCTGACCTGAGGCTCGCGATCGGCGACGACGAGATACGCAAGCTCCCCGTGATGACGCAGAACGACATGGAGGCCTTCCCCGTTCTGCTCAACGGCTGAGGGCCGCGCGCCGCAGGGAGGGGCGAGGCGCGGACCGGAGTGCGGTCTCCGGTCCGCGCCGGCTCCGCATCACGGGCGGCTGTCCGGGGTTTCGAACGCCGTCCGGTTCTTCGGAGAATTTGAGGTGGGCACGGCAACCCATACGGGTTCCGGCGGCGACAGCGGGGTGAACTCCCCACCCCCGACCCACAAGGAGGTCCCTCGTGAGCCGCACTCTGAGGAGAACCCTCGCCGTCCTCCCCGCCGCGTTCCTGATGGCACTCGTGCCGGGCAGCGCGTCCGCCTACCCCAACCCGGGCGTCGTCAACGGTGACGTCGTCGTCCACGACCCCAGCATGGTCCGCAGCTCGTCCGGTCAGTACCTGCTCTACTCGACCGGTGAAGGCCTCCAGCTCCGCACCTCCACCGACCGCACCGCCTTCGGCCGCTCCGGGAACGCCTTCACCACCAAGCCGAGCTGGTGGAAGAACTACTCCTCGGCGTCCGACCCCTGGGCCCCGGACATCTCCTACCGGGGCGGCAAGTACCTGATGTACTACGCCGTCTCATCGTTCGGCTCCAACACGTCGGCCATCGGCCTGGCGGCCTCCACCACCGGCCAGGCGGGCAGTTGGAGCGACTACGGGATCGTCTACACCTCCAGCTCGTCGAGCGACTACAACGCCATCGACCCCAACCTGTTCGTCGACGACGACGGGAAGTGGTGGCTGTCCTTCGGCTCCTGGTGGACCGGGATCAAGATGATCCGGATCGACCCGTCGACCGGCAAGCAGTACGCCGGTGACACCACCCGCCGCTCCCTGGCCTCCCGGCCGACCGGGACCAAGGCCATCGAGGCTCCCTCCGTCGTGAAGCGCAACGGCTACTACTACCTGTTCGCCTCGTACGACACCTGCTGCGCCGGCACCAGCTCCACGTACAAGATCAAGGTCGGCAGGGCGACCGGTGTCACCGGTCCCTACAAGGACAAGAATGGCGTCGACATGCGCAGCAACGGCGGGACGCCCGTCATGGAGTCGCACGGCCGCTACATCGGCCCCGGCGGCCAGTCGATCCTGGCGGACTCCGACGGCGACCTGCTCGTCTACCACTACTACGACGGCCAGGACAACGGCACCCCGAAGCTCGGCGTCAACCTCCTGAACTGGAGCAGCGGATGGCCCGTCGCCTACTGACCCTCCTGAGCGCCCTCCTGCTGGCGCTCGCCCTGGGGCAGCCGACATCGGCGTCTGCCGCCGAAGGCCGCCCGTACACCAACCCCGTGAAGGCGCAGAAGGGCGCCGACCCCTGGATCTCGTACCACGACGGCAGCTACTACCTGGTGTCGACGAGCTGGACCGACGTCATCACCATGCGGAAGTCGCCCACCCTGGCCGGGCTGGCCACCGCGCCGAGCGTCCAGGTCTGGCAGGGCGACGCCGCCTCGCGCTGCTGCAACATCTGGGCGCCCGAACTGCACTACTCGGGCGGCCGCTGGTACCTGTACTTCGTGGCCGGCCAGAACATCACCGACTACAACCCCACCCAGCGCGTGCACGTGCTGCAGAGCACGGGGGCGGACCCGATGGGGCCCTACACGTACAAGAACCAGCTGGGCAGCGGCTGGATGCTGGACCCGAGCGTGCTCACGGTCAACGGGTCCATGTACCTGCTGGGCAGCGCGAGCGGCGGGGGCACGCAGAACCTCGTCATCGCCCCGATGTCCAACCCGTACACGCTCAGCGGATCGTTCTCGACGATCTCGACGCCCACCTACGACTGGGAGAGATCGGGAGGCACGGTCAACGAGGGGGCCGAGGTGCTCCAGCGGGGCGGGAAGACGTTCATCGTCTACTCCGCCAGCGGCTGCTGGACCCCCGACTACAAGCTCGGTCAGCTCACGCTGACCGGTTCCGACCCGCTCTCCGCCTCCTCGTGGACGAAGAAGTCCACCCCCGTCTTCCAGCGGAACGACGCCGCCGGGGTCTACGGGCCGGGACACAACGGCTTCTTCACCTCGCCCGACGGCACGGAGAGCTGGATCGTCTACCATGCCAACGACTCCGCGTCCGACGGCTGCGACAACGGGCGTACGGCGCGGGCGCAGAAGTTCGGCTGGAACTCCGACGGCACCCCGAACCTCGGGACGCCCGTCGCCCTCGGTACGACGTCGGCCGGGCCCTCCGGCGAGACGGCGGCGACCCCGACCGCCTACACCGTGGTCAACCGGGCCACCGGGAAATGCCTCGACGTGAGTGCCGCGTCCACCGCCGACGGAGCGGACGTCCGGCAGTGGACGTGCGACGGCAGTGCCAAGCAGCGGTGGCGCGTCGAGGACCGGGGGGACGACACGAGCCGACTGGTGAACGCCGCGACGGGCAAGGTGCTCGACACCGCGGACTGCTCGACGGCCGACGGCGCGAACCTGCGCCAGTGGTCGTGGCTCGACAACACCTGCCAGCGCTTCCGCTTCGTCACCACCGACGCCGGAGGCTGGGTGCGCATCGTCAACCAGGCCACCGGAAAGGTCGCCGACGTGGCGGACTGCTCGACGGCCGACGGTGCGGACGTACGGCAGTGGACCTGGCTGAACAACACCTGCCAGCAGTTCAAGCTCAACCCGGTCGGCTGAGAGTGCCCGGGACGTCCGAGACCCTTCCGGCCCCGGACGTCCCGGCGCAGCCCACGGGCCGCACGGGAAAGAGCCGGTCGGCCCGGCCGCGTCCTGCGCCAGGTGCGCGGCGCGGCCCGGACAGGAGCGGCGGCCGGTGCTCCTGATCACCGCCTGGACGCGTGGGAGCAGGGCGGCGAGCGGACGGCCCCCGGCGGACCGGCGTTCCGCACATCGACGGTCGCCGAGTGTGATGGCCGCAGGTGAGCGGGGTGTCACGGCAGACCGAGCCGTCGCGTGCCGGAGGTGTCAGGATGTAACCATGGACGTGCGGAAGAGGAACCGGATATCCGTGACAGGCCGGGAGGGCGGCCCGGTGGTGATGCTCGCCCATGGCTTCGGATGTGATCAGAATCTGTGGCGCCTCGTCCGGCCCGAGCTGGAGAAGCACTTCCGGGTGGTCCTCTTCGACCATGTGGGGGCCGGACGGTCCGATGCGTCCGCCTGGAGCCCCGAGCGGTACTCCACCCTGGACGGCTACACGCAGGACGTGATCGAGATCTGCCATGAGCTCGGCCTCGGACCCGTGACCTTCGTCGGGCATTCCGTCAGCGCCATGATCGGCGTCCTCGCCGCCGTGCGGGAGCCCCAGCTCTTCGACGGGCTGATCCTTCTCACCCCGTCGCCGTCCTACATCGACGACGGCGACTACAAGGGCGGATTCAGCGAGCAGGACATCGACGAACTGCTCGAGTCGCTGGACAGCAACTACCTGGGCTGGTCCGCGGCAATGGCCCCGGTGATCATGGGCAATCCGGACCGTCCCGAGCTGGCCGAGGAGCTGACGAACAGCTTCTGCCGAACGGACCCGGAGATCGCCCGGGTGTTCGCCCGGGTGACCTTCCTGTCCGACAACCGGGCGGATCTCGCCGAGGTGAGCGTCCCGACCCTCGTCGCCGAGAGCGCGAGGGACACGCTCGCACCGCGCGGGGTCGGCGCGTTCGTCCACGCGCAGATCCCCGGCAGTCAGCTGGTCACCCTGGACTCGACGGGCCACTGCCCCCAGCTGAGCGCCCCGGAGCAGACGGCCGAGGCGATCGCCGCCTTCGTGCAGGGACCGTGACGGTGCCCCCGGGCGGCGACGAGCCCGACGAATCGTGGGCCGTGGGGGACCGCGACCAGGAGCAGCTGCCGTTCTCCGCCCTGCTGGAGGACAGCGCGGAGGACCTGTACGAGAACGCGCCGTGCGGATACCTCTCCACTCTGATGGACGGCCGGATCGCCAGGGTCAACGAGACCCTGCTGAAGTGGCTCGGGCACCGGCGCGAGGAACTGGTCGGCCACAAGCGGTTCTCCGACCTGCTGACCATCGGCGGCAAGCTGTACCACGAGACACACCTCTCGCCGCTCTTGCACATGCAGGGCGAGGTCAGCGGCATCGCACTCGAGCTCAAGGCGGCGGACGGCGGCCGGCTGCCCGTCCTGGTCACCTCCACCGTCAAACAGGACAGCGACGGCAACCCACTGCTGATTCGCACCACCGTCCTGGACGCCCGGGACAGGCGTGCCTACGAGCGTGAACTCCTGCGGGCGCGGCAGGAGGCCGAGCACGAGCGCGAACGCCTGCGGCGCCTTGCCGCGACCTTGCAGCGCACCCTGATCCCGCCGACCCTCCAACCCGTTCCGGGCCTGGACGTCGCCGCGCGCTACCACTTCGCGTCCCCCGACGAGGTGGGCGGGGACTTCTACGACCTGTTCCCGCTGGCCCCCGGGCGCTGGGGGTTCTTCATGGGAGACGTGCGGGGCAAGGGCGCGAGCGCGGCCGTGGTGACGTCGCTGGCGCGGTACACCCTGCGGGCCGCCGCGGTGTCCGATCCCGTGCCGGCCAGGGTGCTGGCCAACCTCAACACGGCCCTCAACCGTGAGTTCCAGGAAGACGAACCCCGCTTCTGCACCGTGATCTTCGGCCTGCTCACATCCGAGGGGGAGGGCACCGGATTCCACGTCGTCCTGGCAGGCGGCGGCCACCCCCCTGCCTTGCTGCTGCGCGCCGACGGCAGCGCCGACTACCTGCCCACGCCCGGAGGGCAGCTGGCCGGGGTGGTGCCCGACGCGCAGTTCAGCACAGCCACCGCGGAACTCGGTCCCCGTGACACGCTGCTGCTCTACACCGACGGTCTGACCGAAGCGCGCACCCCGGACGCCGGCGGGCGCTATGGCGACGCGGCGCTCCTGGACTTCGCGCGGTGCCTGGCCCCCGCCTCCGCGTCCGGTGTCGTCGCGTCAGTCACCGAGTTGCTGGACTCGTTCGGCGAGGGGCTCGACGACGACACCGCGCTTCTGGCGATGGGCGTGCCCCGCGCTGAGCACCCGGACGGTGAGGAGACCGGCGCCGGACGGAAGTGATCAGGAACCGTCTTCAGCCCCCGGCGCGGCGCTCCGTCGAGCGGGCCCGGTGCGATGTCCGGGCGAGGTGTGCACGGCATCTCCGGTCATGGCACCGGAGCCCGGCAACCTTCGGGGCGGCCGCGGCGACTACTGCCCGGAACCCCACCTCTTCCCGACGGATTCGCGACGAATTCCCGACGAACGGATTCAGGTCATGGCAGTCAGCCGACGACGCACCGCCCCCCACCCCGGACCGCGCACGGCCGCCGCCGCAGGAGCGGCGGCGCTCCTGGCCGTCACCACCGTCTGGACGTCCGGGGCGGCGTCCGGAGCGGAGGCGGCGACCACCCTCACCGTCGCCAAGGACGGCAGCGGGCAGTACTCCACCGTCCAGGCGGCGGTCGACGCCGTTCCCGCGGGCAACACCGCACGGGTCGTGGTCTCCATCAAGCCGGGGACCTACCGCGAGCTGGTGAAGATCCCCTCCACCAAGCAGAACGTCACCCTCCAGGGCAGCGGCTCCAGCCGCAACGACACCGTCATCGTGTACGACAACGCCTCCGGCACCCAGAAGCCCGACGGATCGGGAACCTACGGGACCGGTGGCAGCGCGACGGTCGCGGCCGAGGCCAACGGCTTCCAGGCGCGCAACCTCACGATCTCCAACGACTTCGACGAGGGCGCGAACCAGAACATGAGCGGCCTCCAGGCGGTGGCCCTGCGCACCGCCGCTGACAAGGTCTTCCTGGACTCGGTGATCGTCACCGGCGACCAGGACACCCTGCTGCTCGACACCGCCTCCAAGGCGACCCTCGGCCGTGTCTACATGACCGACTCGTACGTCGTCGGCAACGTCGACTTCATCTTCGGTCGCGCCACCGCGGTGATCGACAGGTCGGTGATCACACTGAAGAAGCGGTGGGACGGCAGCAGCGCCGGCTACATCGCCGCGCCCAGCACCGCGGCCGACCGCAAGGGATTCCTGATCACCCGGTCGACCGTCGCCGGAGATGTCTCGGCGTCGTCCTTCTACCTCGGCCGGCCCTGGCACGCGGGCGGTGACGCCTCGCTCGACCCGATGGCCACCTTCCGCGGCACCACGCTCAGCTCCGCGGTCAAATCCGCCCCCTGGACGGACATGAGCGGCTTCTCCTGGAAGGACGACCGCTTCGCGGAGTACAAGAACACCGGACCGGGGTCGGGGACGGCCGGGAGCAACCGCCCGCAGCTCACCGACTCCCAGGCCGCGGGTCAGGAGACCGCCGACTGGCTGGCAGGCTGGACACCGTCGGCGTCCTGAGTCACGGTGAGCGGCAGGGTCCCTGGCGACGCGTGTCCGCAGAGGCAGGGGCCCTGTTCGGGAACAGCGGATCGAAGCGCTTCGACTCAACTCCTGGACACTACCTGTGAGCGAGTCTAGGCTCCTCGGTGTCTGTGCATGTCAGAGTGCGATGGGGAGCACAGCAGGGCGCCGTCGAAGCGCTTCACCCGCTCTCCCTTGCGGTCACCATCTGTAGGGGAGAAGCCGAATGGTCACGCTTGCCGAGGTCGCCCAGCACGCCGGAGTCTCCGCGAGCACGGTGAGCTACGTCCTCAGCGGCAAGCGGTCGATCTCGGCCTCCACCCGGGAACGCGTGGAGCACAGTATCCAGCAACTCGGCTACCACCCCAACGCCGGTGCGCGCGCCCTGGCCAGCAGCAGGTCCAACATCATCGCGCTCATGGTGCCGTTGCGCACGGACATGTACGTGCCGGTGATGATGGAGATCGCGATCGCCGTCGCCACGAGCGCCCGCACGCACGGCTACGACGTCCTGCTGCTCACCGGCGAGGAGGGCCCGGCGGCCGTCCGCCGGATCGCGGGGAGCTCACTGGCGGACGCGATGATCCTCATGGACGTCGAACTCCATGACGAACGGCTCCCGTTGCTCCGCGACTCCGGCCGGACCGCCGTCCTCATCGGCCTGCCCGCCGACACCTCCGGGGTGACGTGTGTGGACCTCGACTTCGAGGCCACCGGGGCACTCTGCGTGGATCACCTCGCCGGCCTCGGGCACCGCGAGGTGGCGGTGATCGGCGAAGCCCCCGCCGTCTACGAACGGCACACCGGATTCGCCGAACGGACCGTGGACGGTATACGCGCGGCGGCGCAGGAGTCGGAGATGCGGATCCTGCACCGGCCCTGCGAGGGCGGGTACGCCGCGATGGCCGGAACCCTGGGCCGTATCTTCGACGAACGGCCGGGCACGACCGGGTTCATCGTCCAGAACGAGGCCGCCGTCGAGCCGCTGCTCAATCTGCTCCAGCAACAGGGGCGCGCCGTGCCGGAGGACGTGTCCGTCGTGGCCGTCTGCCCCGAACAGGTGGCCACGCAGGCCTCGGTGCGGCTCACCTTCGTGGCCATTCCGGCGCAGGAGATGGGGCGGCGTGCGGTGGAGCAGGTGGTCGCGAAACTCGCCGGGCGTGGCACGGACGAGGTGGAGCTTCTGAGGCCGGTTCTGACGGTGCGTGCGAGCACGGGGCCGGCTCCGGTGTGAGCCGCGCGGTCCGGCTCGTGCGGGGGGAGTGGGTTCCGGCCGTCGTGGGACGGCGGCGTGGGGGGGGGGGGGGGGGGGGGGGGGGGGGGGGGGGGGGGGCGGCGGCGGCGCCGCGGGGGGCCGCCGCGGCCCCGCGCCCCCCCCCGCGCCGGCGCGCCCGCCCCGCGCCCGCCCCCCGGCCCCC
>NZ_JBIWKR010000005.1:0-37294 GCF_044765765.1 Streptomyces sp. NPDC102402 | reverse complement strand
GTGGGGGGGGGGGGGGGGGGGGGGGGGGGGGGGGGGGTTGGGGGGGGGGGGGGGGGGGGGGGGGGGGGGGGGGGGGGGGGGGCCCCCCCCCCCCCCCCCCCCCCACGCAGGGATCAGTTCGACGAGACGTCGAACCCGTTGGTCGTGAAGTCCAGCCCGCCCGACGACGACGTGATCTCGTAGCCGAACTGGACGTCGCCGATGGTCTCGTCGCCCCACCAGCCCTTGGTGTCCTTGATCCACTTGAGGATCGGCAGGATGTCCACGGTGCCGGACGACGAGTCGGAGGTCCGCAGGAAGGAGAAGACCTCGTTGGCCCCGTTGTCCCCCTTGTAGACCGTCCAGGTGTGGCCGCCGAGGGTGACGTTCCCCTGGGAGGTGCCGAGGGGGCCCACGGCGCCGTTGTAGTTCACCCAGAGCATGACCTCGTAGTCGTAGTCCGTGTCCCAGATGTCGTACGACGTGTTGTACGCGCCGGAGGACGGGACGGTCACGTTGTAGCCGCTGGTCAGCGACGACAAGGAGGAGATCGGCTTGTCGACGATCTTCTTGGCGTTCGGGTACGACTTGATGCCGCCGGTGTTCGGGTGGTCGGCCGTCACGCCCCACTTGCTCGACGAGTCGGCCCAGATGCTCTGGGTACCCGCTCCGGAGCCCCAGATGTTGTTGTAGAGGATGTAGCCGTCGGACGTGGTGTAGTTGCCCCACTGCTCCGACGAGGTCCATACCGCGGCGTGGGCGGGCGCCGCCGCGAAGCCGATCAGTGCGGCCACGGCGGCCGTCGGGGCCAGCAGCCGGGTCAGGGTGGATCGTGCCATGAGGTTGTTCCTTCCATGTGGGGATGGAGGAGTGCTACCGCGGCCCCAGGGTGAGGACGCGGTCCACGCCGGCCGTCAGCTCCAGCGGAGCCGGGGGGATTCCGGCGGAGGTATCGGTGGGGGCGAACCCGTCGCCCGTACGCAGGTCGACGCGGGCGTCGCGGGTGGGACGCAGCACAGCGGTGGCGCCGTCCTCCGCCCACCTCAGGTCCAGGAGCGCACCGAACCGGGTGCGGACGCCGCGGAGTTCACCGGCCGGGTACGCGGCGGGGACGGCGGGCAGCAGCACCAGACGGTCCGGCGTCGACTGGACGAGCGACTCGATCACGACGGCGGGCAGAGCGTGGGCGGCGTCGGCGTTGTAGACGTCGCGGGACGGGTAGTGGGCGCTCATCAGCGAGTCGTGGAAGAAGTCCCCGCCCAGCACCGCGTCGAGCGCCGCCGACACCCGCGACGGGTCCCGCAGCCGGGCGGCGATCAGCGCGTGGTGCAGATGCCCGTGGGCCGAGTCGTTCTCCGACCCCCGCAGCTCCAGCGCGCGGTGCGCGGCCGCGGCCAGCTCCGGGGTGTCGTACGGATTGATCTCGTCCAGCGGCCACACCGGGTAGAGGTGGCTGAGGTGGCGGTGGTCGTACGTCTCCCGCAGTCCGGGCCACGCCCACTCGGTGAGCGCCCCGTCCTCGTTCACCAGGTATGCCGGGAGCCGGGCCGCCAGGGATTGCCAGAGGGCGGCCGACGGGTGCCCGGGGGCGTGCTCGGCGGCCGTCGTCAGCGCGTGGCGGGCGGCGGCGATGTCCATCGTGGCGTTCACGGTGACCCAGCTCGCGTTGGCCGGCCGGTTCTCCGGGGAGTACGAGGGAACGACCACCGGGTTCCCGTCCGGGTCCTCGCGGTCGAGGAAGTCCTCGTAGAACAGGGCCGTCTCGACGAGCGCGGCGGTCAGCGCGGGGTCCGGGGCACCGGTCGTGGCCTCGGCGTGTTCGAGGAGCGGCTGCAGCAGCCAGTCCGCTCCCGCCGTCCACAGGTGCAGCGGATAGGCCCGCTGGAAGTGCCGGGTGTGCCCCGAGGCGCCGTCGGTATGGGACGGAGCGACGATGCCCCTGGTCCCGAAGAGAGCCGCCGCGTTGTCCCGCCAGTCGGGCAACTGCGCCTGGACCAGAGCCATATGGGCGTCCGTGACCTCCGGAAGGGAGGCCGCGGGGGCAGAGGCGATCTGGAGGTTGAGATTGGCGTTCGTGGTGAACGCACCGGACCAGGCGGTGTCCCAGTCCCCGGTCCACAGGCCGGTCAGCCGGGGCGGCAGCATCCCGGAGGAGGACAACAGGTGGTAGCGGCCCGCCGCGAAGAGCCGCTCCAGCAGCGCGGGGCTCTGAGGACCGCGCAGCAGCTCGCCGCCGGACAGCTCCCGCTCCGCCGCGGCGTCCCGCACCGTGAGGGAGGCCCGCCCGTAGGCGTTCCGGTGCAGCGGCCTGTGGCGGTCCAGCAGCGTGGCGTAGTCGTCGTGGGGCAGGTCCGCCCACAGCTCCCCGAGGTCCGGACGGCCGGCCGCGCGGACGACCCTGGTCGTCAGGGTGAGGCTCCGCGCCCCCTCGATCCGGATGCCCTCGCCCGCCACGGACACCCGGCCGCCGTCCACGAGCGCCACGGTGACGCCCGTGTACCCGAGGCCGCTGCCCGGATAGCCCACCCGAAGCGCGAGACGTGCTCCCCGCGGGGTCAGCACGTTGGACCGGCCGACCGCCAGGTGCGCCGGAGCGCCCGGCAGCGCGTGGTCCAGGACCACATCGGCGGTGAGCCCGGGGTCGGTGATGTGCTGGACGACCACGTCGTCGGCCCGCGACACGAAGACACCGCTGTGCCACGCCTCGTACGACGCGGTCACCTCGCCCGTCGTGAAGTCGACCTCGCGCCGGTAGCCGGAGACCGCCTCGTGCAGCCCCCGGCCGCGGCGTACGAGCGTGCGGAACGCCGGGTGGAAGGGCTGCACCCACACCAGGGGCCGACCCGCGTCGAAGTCCTCCGCGGCCTTCGTGTCCCCGGACAGCAGCGCGTCCTTGAGGCGGCCCAGCCGGCCGGCGAGCTCCGGGGGCCGCAGGTCCTCGCTGCCGTTGGGCCGCACCAGGCTGTGGTGGTTGACGACGACCTGGTCGACCGCGGGGTCACCGAACACCATGGCCCCGTGACGGCCGTTGCCACTGAGGAACGCGTCCTCCCAGCGGGTGGCGGGGCAGGGCTCCCACGTGCCGTCGATCATGCCGGGACGTCCCTGAGCACGGCCACGCCGTAGCGGCCCAGCTCCACGCCGCCGTCGGACTCGGTGCCCGTGAGGAGGTCGAACCGGCGGCCCGGCAGCTTCACCGAGGCCGGGGACCGGCCGTGGTTCAGCAGGAAGAGCAGCCCGCCGCGCCGCACGGCCTCCACCCCGTCGGGCAGTCCCTCCAGCACGGGGCGCACGCCCGCACCCGCCGCGGCGAGACCGAGCAGGGCGCGCAGCGACTCCGGCTCCGGCAGCGTCGACACGTACCACGCCGTGCCCTTGCGGAGCACCGCCGGGAGCCCGTCCAGCTCCCCTCCGCGGTACGCCGCCACCGTCTCCGCGCTGCCGTCGGGCTCGAGCTCCTCCGACCACAGGGTGCCGAGGAAGCCGTCGCACTCCACGGTCGCTCCGGCGTCCAGCGGCCACCACTCGTGCACCGTGCGGATCCCGAACAGCTCACGCAGCCTGCTGTCCATACCGCCCGGCCTGATCCGGTCGTCCACATCGGTGACACCGGTGAAGAACCCGCACACGAGGGTGCCGCCGCCCCGTACGTAGGCGACGAGGTTGTCGACCGCCGCGTCGGTGAGGAGCTGGAGCTGAGGCACCAGGACCATGCGGTACGCGCTCAGGTCCGATCCGGGCCGGGCGAACTCCGTGCTGACGCCGCTCTCCCACAGGCCGCGGTGCCATGCCTGGATCAGATCCGTGTACGAGACGAGGGAGGAAGGCCGGCCCCCCTGGGTGCTCGACCACCAGGCGTCCCAGTCGTGCAGGACGGCGACCTGGGCGGAGACGGCGGTGCCGCTCACCTCGGCCCCGATCAGGGCGAGTTCGGCGCCGATGCGCTTGACCTCCCGGAAGGTCCTGCCGTGCTCACCCGCGTGGCCCAGCATCGCGGAGTGGAACTTCTCCGCCCCCTGGCGGGACTGCCGCCACTGGAAGTAGCAGAGGGCGTCAGCGCCCCTGGCCACCGACTGCAGCGACCAGAGACGGTTGAGCCCCTCCGGCTTGGGGTGGTTGACGGGACGCCAGTTGACCGTGCCGGCCGCCTGCTCCATCACCATCCACGGCCCGCCCGCCTGCGAGCGGGTCATGTCGGCGAGCATCGCGTTGTACTGTCCGGCCCCCGGGTCCTTCGGGTCCGGATAGACGTCGACGGAGACGATGTCCTCCTCCTGGGACCACGCCCAGGCGTCCTGGCCCGACCACAGCGGCATGAAGTTGGTCGTCACCGGGATGTGCGGGGTGTGCCGGGCGACGATGTCCCGCTCGGCGGTGTAGCACTCCATCAGGGCGTCGGAGGTGAACCGCTTGAAGTCCAGTTCCTGTGCGGGGTTGCGCATGTACTGCGCACTCCTGGGCGGAAGGACCTCGGCCCAGGTGTCGTAGCGCTGACTCCAGAAGGCCGTCCCCCAGGCGTCGTCGAGCGCCTCCAGGGTGGTGTACCGGGAGGCCAGCCAGCGGCGGAAGTGGGCGGCGGTCTCGTCGCACCAGCAGTGGGTGCAGTACTCGTTGTTGATGTGCCACACGGTGAGCGCCGGATGGTCCGAGTACCGCGCCGCGAGATCCTCGGTGAGGGCCGCGGCGTAACGCCGGTAGACCGGTGAGCTCGGACAGAAGTGCTGACGGGAGCCGTAGTTGACCACCGAGCCGTCCTCCGTGCGCGGCAGGGTCTCCGGATGCAGGGCACCCATCCACGGCGGCGGTGAGGACGTCGGGGTGGCGAGGACGACACCGATGCCGTGGGCGTGCACGAGGTCCAGCAGCCGGTCGAGCCACCCGAACTCCCTGGCACCCGGGCGCGGTTCGATCATCGCCCAGGAGAAGACGCCGACGGTCACGGAGTTGACCCCGGCGTCCTTCATCAGCCGGACGTCATCGGCCCACACCTCCTCGGGCCACTGCTCGGGGTTGTAGTCGCCTCCGAAGAGGATGCGGCCACGGGTGGCGTCGTGCAGGGACGGCATGGACGTCTCGTTCCTCTACTTCGGGTCTGCGTACTGGATACCGCGGCCGTTGGTGCCCAGATAGACACGGCCGTGGACACGTGGGTCACCGGTGACGACCTCGCCGGTCCACCCCCACCGGTGGTCGTCGTCGTTGATGCGGACCCAGGTCGCGCCCGCGTCGTCCGAGCGGAGGACGGCCACCCCGTCGTACGTCGAGGAGACGCGGCCGGTCTGGAACACGGCCGGGTAGCCGGCCCTCCCCTTCGCCGGAGCCGCCTTCCCGAAACCGAGGGCGTACGAGGCCTGGCAGCCGTCCACCGCGGCGAAGGTGCGGCCGCCGTCGGTGGAGCGCAGGAGCCCGTCGTCCTTGGCGGACAGCCACAGGTCGCCGGAGCGCCCCGGCGCCGCCGCGAGGCGGAACTGGACGTCGCCCGACGGGAGTCCGGTCGCTCCCGCGGCGAAGGACGCGCCCTTGTCCGTGGACAGGAAGACCGTCCCCGTGTCCGTGTC
Organism: Streptomyces sp. NPDC102402; assembly: GCF_044765765.1. Taxonomy (NCBI): domain Bacteria; kingdom Bacillati; phylum Actinomycetota; class Actinomycetes; order Kitasatosporales; family Streptomycetaceae; genus Streptomyces; species Streptomyces sp. NPDC102402. Next base: position 31,757 of record NZ_JBIWKR010000005.1, on the reverse strand, counting down.
GTACACGTAGAAGCGCCGCGGATCGAGCGGGTCGGCGACCGGCGTGCCGCCCTTGGGGTACGTGGCGACCTCGGCCCACGTCGCGCCGCCGTCGGTGGAGCGGTGCGCCGCGTACTTGGTGCCGTCCCAGTGGACGAAGGACCAGAGGAGCGTCGCCCCGTCGGCGGAGACCGCCACCGGGCCCGGGGCCGAGGGGGCGATCGCCGGCTGCGAGGCGAACGGCTGCCAGCTGGCCCCGCCGTCCCGGGACCAGGCGCCGGCCGAGTCCGAGCCCGACGGCCAGCCGGTCCGTACGACGTACGACGGCTTCGAGGCCGCCAGGGCGAGCCCCGTCGCCGTGCCGAACACGGGGTTCGACGCCATGCCGCGCGACGGCGAGGCGGTCAGGGAGTCGTGGTACATGACCCCGATGTCCCCCAGACCGCTCAGCAGCCGGGCCCCCGAGGGAGGCGCGATCAGCTGGCGCACCGACGATTCCTCCAGCCCTCGGATCTCCGGGGCCCAGTGCACCAGGTCGCGCGTGCCGAAGATCGTGGCGCCGGTCCCGTACACGACGTGCCGCGAGTCGTACGGGTCGAGGGCCACGGCCTGGATCCACCAGCCGAACTTGGGCTCCCCGCCCCACTTCAGGTACGGGGTCTCCGACACGTCCAGGACCGCGGTGTCCTTGAGCGAGGTCCAGCTCGACCCGCCGTCCGTGGAGCGGAACAGCGTGTCCACCGCGCCCCACCGGTTGTTCGTGGAGACGACGACCGTGCCGGGGCGGGCCCCGGTGGCCACCCCGCCGTACCCGAACGCGTCGCCGTCGCCGGGTGCCACAGGGGTGACTTCCGTCCAGGTCCCCTTCACCGTGTCGAGACGGTGGACCGAGCCGTCGGCCTGGTTGTTGGGGCCCGGGCCGTCGGCGTAGGTCACGTACAGCGCGCGGCTGCCCGCGTCGTACGCCGCGCGGACCGGCACCCGCGTCGCCGCCCCGGCCGACGGCTGGCCGGGGACCGCCTCCCAGCCCCCGGAGGAGTTCGTACGGTAGAGGGCCGTACCGCCGTCGCCCCAGCCCGCGTACACCGTCCGGCCGGCCGCCACCAGCACCGTGACACCCTGGCCGGTGGCCGAAGCGGCGGCCGGGAAGGAGACGTCGGCCGCCCAGGTGGCACCGCGGTCCGTGGAGCGCAGCAGGCCGTCGTGGCGGGTCCCGAGCCAGAGCGTCTCGCTGTCGCGCGGATCGACCAGGAGCCGCTCACCGCAGCCCCGGCCGTCCTCGTTGGCCCCGAGGCGGACGGTGAGGTCCGCACGCTTCCAGGTCGCCCCGCGGTCCTCGGACCTGAGCACCGCACCCGGGGACGCGTACGCCTGTGTGTACGTCCCGAGGGCCAGGTACAGCCGGTCCGGGTGCGAGCGGTCCACGGCCATCGCCTCGACGCCCAGCAGATTCCAGTCGTCCCAGCCGATGTGGTCGGTGAGCGCCGTCCAGCGGGCTCCTCGGTCGTCCCACCGGTAGGCGCCGCCGATGTCCGTGCGGGCGTAGGCGAGTCCGCGTACGGCCGGATGGAAGAGGATGCCCGTCACGAATCCCGTCCCGCCGATGGCCGCGGTGCGCCAGCGGTGCGGCTGGGTCTTCGCGGGCCGCCGGGCGGCCGCGGCCGTACCCGCCGCCGGCAGCACGGAGGCCGAGGCCGCGACCACCGCCGCTCCGGCGAGGACGGTGCGGCGCCGGGGGTGCGGGGCGGGATCCGGCTGCGGGACGGACGAAGCGCGCATGACGAAGACCCTCCGGAGGGGGAGTGCGGGTGGATGCTGGACAGGGGGCGGGCTCGGCTCAGCCCTTGACGGCGCCGGTGAGCATGCCTTCCTTGAAGTGCTTCTGCACGAACGGTGAGAGGAACGCGACCGGTATCAGCGCCAGCACCATGACCGCCATCTGGATGGCGAGCAGCGACAGATGACCGGTGTTGATGACCTGCGTCAGACCGGTGGGACGCTCCTGCTTGAGTACCAGCTGGTTCATCACGTTCTGCAGCGGCATCATCTCCGGGTCGCTGATGTAGATCGACGCGTTGAACCAGGCGCTCCAGTAGCCGACCGCGTAGAAGAGCGTGATCACCGCGATGACCGCGCGCGACAGCGGCATGATGATCTGCCACAGGATGCGGAAGTCACCCGCCCCGTCGATGCGGGCGCTCTCGACGAGCTCCTGCGCCGTACTCATGAAGAAGGCGCGCAGGACCAGGATGTTGAAGACGTTCAGCGCGCTGGGGAGGATCAGCGCCAGATAGGAGTCGGTGAGACCGAGCCCCTGGACCACCAGGTAGGTGGGGATCAGACCCGCCCCGAAGAACATCGTGGCCAGCATGAACAGCAGCAGCGGACGGTGGAGCACGGACCCCGGCCGGGACAGGCCGTAGGCGCACATGATCGACACGGCCATGCTGAACAACGTGCCGACCACGGTCACGCAGATGCTGACCACCGCGGCCCGGGTGACCTGGCCGCCGCCGAGGAGCTCCTGGTAGGCGACGAACGTGATGCCGCGCGGGATCACCACCAGCCCGCCGGCGTCGGTGATGGTCCGCACCGAGGAGAGGCTGGTGACGACCACGACCCAGAGCGGGAAGAGCACGGCCAGACAGGCCATGACCAGGACCACGCCCTTGGAGGCGAGGCCCGCCTTCGTGGGCTCCTCCTCCCACACCGGCCGCAGCCGGCCACGCGTACCTGGCTTGACCCCGGCCACACCGGTCATTCGGTAGAGCAGGCCGCTCACTTCTTGTACACCCCCTGCTCACCCATGAGATGGGCGACCTTGTTGGCCCCGAGGACCAGCAGCAGACCGAAGATTCCCTTGACGATCCCGACGGCCGCCGCATAGCTGAAGCCGCCGTACTGGATGCCCACGTTCCACACGTAGGTATCGAGCACCTCGGAGGCGCCCGGCCCGACGGCCGTGCGCTGGAGCAGGATCTGCTCGAAGCCCACGGTGAGCGCGTTGCCCACCTGGAGGACCAGCAGGAGGGCAACGACCGGGCGCAGGGCGGGCAGTGTGACGTGCCACATCCGGCGCCAGCGGTTCGCACCGTCCATCGCGCTCGCCTCGTAGAGCTCCTGGCTGACCGAGGCCAGCGCGGCGAGGAAGACGATGACACCCCAGCCGGCGTCCTTCCAGATCATCTCGAAGGTGATCAGGAACTTGAACAGACCGGGGTTCGTCATGAGGTCGAAGCCCTCATAGCCGTTCTCCCGCAGCGTCTGCGCGATGAGTCCCGCGCCGCCGAACATCTGCTGGAACACCGTGATGACCAGGACCCAGGAGAAGAAGTGCGGCAGGTAGAGGATCGCCTGCGCCACCGCCTTGACGCGGGGCCGCACGAAACTGTTGATGAACAGCGCGAGCAGGATCGGCACCGGGAAGAACAGCGTCAGCTGCAACAGGAAGATCGTCAGCGTGTTGCCGAGCGCCGACCAGAACAGCCGGTCGTTCACCATCTGCTGGAACCACTCGAAGCCGACCCAGGGGCTCTGCAGAATCGCCTGGAAGGCGTTGTCCGCGATGTACGGGTCGTAGTCCTGGAAGGCGACGACGTTGCCCGCCAGGGGGATGTAGGCGAAGACCAGCAGCAGCAGCATCGCCGGCAGGGTCATCAGCAGCATCGTCCGGTCGCGCCGCAGCCGGTGCCGCAGGGGCACCTTCGCGGTCAGCCGTACGTCCGCGGGGTCTGCCCCGTCCCTCTCGACCGGCGGCGACGCGGGGGATCCCTGCGCGCGCCGGTCATCTGTGCTCAGTGACATGTCAGGAGGCCGACTCACCGGTCTCGTCGAGCAGCTTCTTGTACCAGTCGCGAAGCTTGTCGCCGCCCTTGGTCTTCCAGTCGGAGACCGCCTGCTGCATGTCGCCGACCTTCTTGCGGCCGCGCACGATGTCCTTCTCCAGGGCCTCGAACTGCGCGTTGAGCTCGGTGTACCGGGTGGGCTCCTGGATCTGCATGCCGTGGAACAGCGGCTTCCTCAGGTGCGCGCCCTGGCGCTGCTGCCACTCGATGACACCCTTGGCGACGTCCGGGTAGTCCGGGTAGGCGCGGTACGGCTTGGAGGTCGCGATGTACTCGTAGGTGGCGAAGACCTCGTTGTTGCCCTTCTCGTTCTTGACGAGCACCCCGTCCTTCAGGGTGTGGTGGGTACCCTCCAGGCCGTACGCCCGCAGCCGCTGCTCCTTGCTTCCGTACGGAGCGGCGGTGAAGTTGGCCAGCGCGAGGAGGTCCTCGACGACCTTCTTGTCGGCCTTCTTGCTGACGAAGCACCAGATGTTGGAGGGGGAGGCCTCGTAGATGACGGGGTCACCGCCGTCGTGGGCGAAGAAGTCCATCGCCCCCATCCGGAACCCCGGCTTGTCCAGGCGCTGGACGGCGGTCGCCGCGTACCAGTCGGAGATGTCCGCGTTGTACATCATGACGTTGCCGGAGGAGAACGTGGTGCGCATGTCGCCCGTCTCCGCCTTGGCGTCCGGGTGCACGAAGCCGGCCGAGTACAGAGAGCGCGACCACTCCAGCGCCTCCAGGTACTCCGGGGTCTCGTAGCGGTTCACCAGCTTGCCGTCGACCAGCTTCCAGTAGTAGGGCTTCTCCGGCAGCACCCCGAAGAAGACGAACGCCGACCAGGTCATGTCACTGCACGCCCACACCTTGCTCTTGGGTGCGTTGATCTCCTTGCAGAGGTCGTAGAACTCCTGCGTGGTGGTCGGGACCTCGTACCCCTTCTCCTCGAATATGTCGGCGCGGTAGAAGGGGGTGATGTTGGGTGTGGCCTCGGCGGGCATCGGGATCCCGCGCAGTTGCCCCGCGAAGATGCCGCGCTGCCACGCGCCGGTGGGAATGGCCGCCAGGTTGGGGTACGCCTTGACCTTGTCGCCCGACAGGTAGGGGCCGAGGTCCGCGAACTTGTTGGCGATGGCGCTCGGGATCTTGCCGGCGAGCTCCCAGCCGGGGACGACGACGGCGTCCGGAATGCCGCTGGAGGCGAGCACCGCGCCGAGCTTCTGCCCGTAGATGTTGCCGTCCTGGTTCTGCCACTTGACCTTGACGCCGGCTGCCTCGTCCATGGCGGTCCAGTAAGCGTTGCCCTCGCCGGGCGAGGTGCCCCAGAGCGGGGCCATGATGCTGATCTCGCTGCCCTTGCCCAGCTTCTTCGGCACCGACACGGCCAGCTCGTCGGCCGGGAGCGCGGTGGTGAAACCGTCGGCGGAGCCGTTCTTGCTGGGGATGTCAGGGGTGACGGACTTCGAGGGCACGTAGGCGGGAAGGATGTCCTTCAGCTTCTGCCCCGTGGTCGTGCCCTCGTTCTTCGAGCCACCGGAACCGCCGCCACAGGCGGAGAGGAGCGGCATCCCGCCGCCCACGGCTGCCGCGACAACCACGGAGGAGGCGAGGAATCGTCTCCGGCTGGGAGCGGAGGGGGAGTTCGGCGTCATTGCGTCAACCCTTCGTGGTGCAACAGGACGGCCCGCGGCGGCGACTGCCGCTCGGCCCTGTGTCTGAGGTAGGGGCGTTACCGGCCGAGCCGGCGGCACTGCGCCGGCTGAGCTGAAGCGGTCAACGGGCTGCCTCGTCGAAGCGCTTCGATGTTGCAGCGAGATTAAGTGAAGGGTTCCGGTCACACAAGAGTTCGTTTCGATATTCCTCCGACCTGTTTCCGAACCGTTTCCTGGTATGACACGGCTTTGATGCGTCCGTAAGAGCCTCTTTGAGGCGGTAGCACCCTTGACACGTGCAGGGTTGGCCGCAGAGCATCGAAGCGCTTCGAAGGATCTTCGCCTCACATCGGAGGCTCTTCGGCACCCGCAGACCCGGAAGACCTCCCACCTCTCCAAGGGGCCCCGCACGTGACGGACCATCCGCTTCCCTTTCGCGACCCGCAGCTGTCCTTCTCCCTGCGTGCCGACGATCTGCTCGGGCGGCTCACGCTCGACGAGCGGATCGCGATGCTGCACCAGTTCGCCCCCGCGGTGGAGCGGCTGGGCGTCGGCCCGTTCCGTACCGGGCAGGAAGCCCTCCACGGGGTCGCCTGGATGGGGCCGGCCACCGTCTTTCCGCAGGCCGTCGGGCTCGGCGCCACCTGGAACGACGACCTGGTCCGCAGGGTCGGCGAGGCCGTCGGCGACGAAGTCCGGGCCAAGCGCGCCCAGGACGACCGCGTCGGCCTCAACGTCTGGGCCCCGACGGTCAACCTGCTGCGCCACCCCCTGTGGGGCCGGGGCGAGGAGGGGTACTCCGAGGACCCCGCGCTGACCTCCGCCATCGCCGTGGCCTACACCCGGGGGCTGCGCGGGGACCACCCGCACTACTGGCGCACCGCCCCCGTGCTCAAGCACTGGCTCGCGCACAACAACGAGACCGACCGTGACACCGCGTCCTCCTCGGTCCGGCCCCGCGTCCTGCACGAGTACGACCTGCGGGCCTTCCGCGACGCCGTGCGCGCCGGGGCGGTGGCCGGGGTCATGCCCGCCTACAACCTCGTCAACGGCCGCCCCAACCACGTCTCCCCGCTGCTGCGGGAGCACCTGAGGAGCTGGACCGACCAGCCGCTCGTCGTCTGCTCGGACGCGGGCGCGCCGTCCAACCTGGTCGACTCCGAGCACTACTTCGACACCCACGAGGAGGCCACCGCCGCCTCGCTGAAGGCGGGCGTCGACAGCTTCACCGACCACGGCACGGACTCCACCGTCATGACCGGCCGCATCCGCGACGCGCTCTCCAAGGGCCTGATGGACGCGAGCGACATCGACACCGCGGTCCACCGGCTGCTCTCCATGCGCTTCGCGCTCGGCGAGTTCGACCCGGAGCTCGATCCGTACGCGCAGGTGGACGCCCTGGACACCGAGGAGCACCGGGCACTCGCCCTGGAGGCGGCGGAGCAGGCCGTGGTCCTGCTGAAGAACGACGGCCTGCTGCCCCTGGAGCCGAAGCCGGGCCGCACCGTCGCGGTGGTCGGACTTCTCGGCGACGCCTGCAAGCTCGACTGGTACAGCGGCACACTCATGCACCGCTCGACGCCGCTCGACGGAATCCGTGAACGCTACGGAGCCGACGACGTCCTGTACGCGGAAGGAGTGGACCGGGTCCGGCTGAAGAGCTCCGACGGCTGGCTCCGGGTGCCCGAGGCCGAGGGTGCGGCGGACGGCGAGGCCCGCGGTGCCGAGGGCGCCCTCGACCCCGCGCTCCTGGCCGGCCGCACCGACCTCCCCCCGCTGACCTGCGGCGAGGAGGCCACCGAACTGGCCCTTGTCGACTGGGGCGACGGCGTCCTCACTCTGCGGACCGACGAGGGGCTGTACCTCTCGGTCGCCGACGACGGATACGTCAGGGCCTCCGCCGACGAGCCGGGCGGCTGGGTCGTCCAGGAGACGTTCCGCCTGGAAGCGGTGGAGGGACACGACGGAGGGCACCGCCTTCTGCACATCGGGACCGGTGGGTACGTGTCTGTCGCCACCGGCGGCGCGAAGGTTGCCGAATCAGGCGAACGGATTTCCGGGGCCGGGGCCACCGTCTTCGAGCTGGAGACCGTCGAGCTCGGCGTGGATGCCGTGGCCAGGGCCGCCGCGGCCGCCGACACCGTGATCGTCGTCGCAGGCAACGACCCCCACATCAACGGCCGCGAGACCGAGGACCGCACGACCCTCGCCCTCCCCGCACAGCAGGACCGGCTGTGGCGCGCGGCCAAGGCCGCCAACCCGCGTACCGTCCTCGTCCTGGCATCCGCCTACCCGTACGCCGTCGCCGACGCGGCGGAGACGCTGCCGGCCCTGCTCTGGACGGCGCACGGAGGGCAGGCAGCCGGTACCGCGCTCGCGCGCGTCCTCGCCGGCGACGTGTCCCCGGCCGGCCGGCTCCCGCAGACCTGGTACGCGAGCGACGGTGACCTTCCCGGCCTCCTCGACTACGACATCATCGGCTCCCGGCAGACGTACCTCTACTTCGACGGCACCCCGCTCTTCCCGTTCGGACACGGCCTCGCCTACGCCGACTTCACCTACTCCGCGCTTCGGGCCGAGGTGGAAGGCGAGCACCTTCGGGTGTCGCTGACCGTCACCAACGACGGCGGGACGGCAGCCGACGAGGTGGCCCAGCTCTACGTCCGCGCCGTCGCCCCGGACGAGTCCTCGGACCTGCCGCTGCGCAAGCTCGTGGGACACCGCAGGCTGCACCTCGCGGCCGGCGCGGCGGAGCGTGTCGAACTCCTCGTGCCGGTGGAGGAGCTGGGCCACTGGAGCGTGGCGCACGGCCGGTGGACCGTCGAACCGGGGGCGTACGAGATCCTCGCGGGGGCGTCGAGCGCCGACATCCGGCTCACCGCCGCGGCCGTGGTCGACGGGGACGCACAGGGCCCGCGCCCAGTCGTGTCGAAGGGCCTGGAGGCCGCGGACTACGACCGGCAGCGGAACACGGAGATCGTCGACCGCGCGAAGACGGCGGGAGACGCCGTCGCGCCCGCCTCCGCGGTCAGTGAGGGTGAACTGACCTACAGAGATTGTGACTTCGGCGACGGAGTGGACGGACTGGCCTTCCTCGCCTCGGGGGAGGGCAGTATCACGGTGAGCGTGGACGGGCGCGTCCTGGAACTCCCGCTTCCCGGCACCGGCGGTCCGTACGACCACCGCACCTTCGAGGCGGCTCTCGGTCTCAGCGGTGTGCACGACCTGCGCATCGGCCTCAAGGGGTCCGTGCGCCTCGCCCGTATCGACGTCGTTCCCGGCAAGGAGTCCGCATGAAGTTCACCGACGGCTTCTGGCTCATGCGTGAGGGCGTCCGCGCCTCCTACGCGACCGAGGTCCGTGACCTGCGTGTCGAAGCCGACCGGTTCACCGCGTACGCGGCGGTCAAGCGTGTCACCGCGCGCGGTGACACACTCAACACCCCGCTGATCACGGTCGAATGCTTCTCCCCGGCCGAGGGAGTCATCGGCGTACGCACCACCCATCACGCGGGGAAGGTCCGGCGCGGGCCGGACTTCGCGATCCTCGCGGACGACACCGCGGCCGCCGCCGCCCGCACCCGCCGGGACGGCGCGATCACCGAACTCACCAGCGGACCACTGACGTTGCGCATGGACGGGGACGGCCCCTGGGGGATCACCTTCCTCGACGGCGACGGCCGGCGGCTCACCGGGGTGGATCCGAAGGGGACGGCCTTCGCGTCCACGCCGGACGGGGCCCACCACATGATCGCCCAACTCGCCCTGGAGGTGGGCGAGAACGTCTACGGCCTCGGTGAGCGCTTCACGCCGTACGTGAAGAACGGCCAGACCGTAGACATCTGGCAGGCCGACGGCGGCACGAGCAGTGAGCTGGCCTACAAGAACATCCCCTTCTACCTCTCCTCGCGCGGATACGGCGTCTTCGTCAACCACCCCGGCCGGGTCTCCTTCGAGGTCGGCTCGGAGTCCGTCGGTCAGGTCCAGTTCAGCGTCGAGGACCAGTCGCTGGAGTACTACGTCGTCGACGGCCCCACGCCGAAGGACGTCCTGTCCCGCTACACGGCCCTGACCGGCAGACCGGCGCTGCCGCCGGCCTGGTCGTTCGGCCTCTGGCTGACCACCTCGTTCTGCACCTCCTACGACGAGGGGACCGTCACCTCCTTCGTCGACGGGATGGCCGAGCGCGGGATCCCGCTGAGCGTCTTCCACTTCGACTGCTTCTGGATGCGCGAGTACCAGTGGTCGGACTTCCTCTGGGACCCCGAGGTCTTCCCCGACCCGGAGGGCATGCTGGCCCGCCTCAAGGAGCGCGGACTCCGCATCAGCATGTGGATCAACCCCTACATCGCCCAGAAGTCGTCCCTGTTCGCGGAGGGCGCCGAACACGGCTACCTGGTGCGGCGGCCCGACGGGGACATCTGGCAGTGGGACCTGTGGCAGCCGGGGATGGCGCTGGTCGACTTCACCAACCCGGCCGCCCGTGCCTGGTACGACGACAAGCTCCGCGCCCTGCTCGACCAGGGCGTCGACTGCTTCAAGACGGACTTCGGCGAGCGCATCCCCACGGACGTCGTCTGGCACGACGGCTCCGACCCGGAGCGGATGCACAACTACTACGCGCAGATCTACAACCGCACCGTCTTCGAACTCCTGGAGAAGGAGCGCGGCACCGGGGAAGCGGTGCTCTTCGCCCGGTCCGCGACGGCGGGCGGCCAGCAGTTCCCGGTGCACTGGGGCGGCGACTGCTTCGCCTCGTTCACCGCGATGGCCGAGTCGCTGCGCGGCGGGCTGTCCCTGTCCCTGTCCGGCTTCGGGTTCTGGAGCCACGACATCGGCGGCTTCGAGGGCACGCCCGACCCGGCGGTCTTCAAGCGCTGGCTCGCCTTCGGGCTGCTCTCCTCACACAGCCGGCTCCACGGCAACGTCTCCTACCGGGTGCCGTGGGAGTTCGGCGAGGAAGCCGTCGACGTGGCACGGAAGTTCACCCTGCTCAAGCACCGGCTCATGCCCTACCTCTACGGAGTGGCCGCCGAGGCGCACCGGACGGGCATCCCGATGATGCGGCCCATGCTGGCGGAGTTCCCCGGCGACCCGGCCTCCCGCACCCTGGACCGGCAGTACATGCTGGGCCCGGACCTGCTGGTCGCCCCGGTCTTCACCGAGGACGGCGAGGTCGAGTTCTACGTCCCCGAGGGCACCTGGACCTCGCTGCTCACCGGTGAGCGCGTCACCGGGCCCGCATGGCGGCACGAGACACACGGCTTCGACAGCCTGCCCCTGCTGGTCAGGGACGGCGCCGTGCTTCCGTGGGGGGCCGACGACCAGCGCCCCGACGGCGACTGGCTCGACGGGCTGACCCTGCGGGTCTTCGGTTCCGGCACCGACGAGCGCACGGTCACCGTGCCGGACCTGACCGGCGATCCGGCCGCGGTGTTCCGCGTCGTCCGGGACGCGGACGGGGTGCACGTCACGGCGGAGGGCACGGACAGGCCGTACCGGGTGACGGCCGAGGAGTCCGGCTCGGCGGGTGAGGGGACGGGAGCGGTCACCGTCACCTGAGCTCCCCGCACCGACCGGCGGCCCGCCGTCCGCCCCGCCCGGGGCGCACGGCGGGCCTCTCCTTCCCCCGGGGCCCGTCCGCCGTGGCCGTGGGGCACGCCCGTTGTTGTCGCATGTGCTCACTTGTGCGATTTCTCCGCTGTGAGGGGGAGTGGCCCTCTACCCTGCTTCTACACGGAGGGGGATCACCATGGCCGGCTTCCTGCTGTTCGTCGCCGCGGTACTCAGCATCGTCGGGGTGGTGTCGGGGCGCGACGTGTTCACCGACGTGAGCTGGATCGTCTGGGCGCTCGGCATCCTCCTGCTCCTGAAGTGGTTCGCGCAGCACAGGAAGTACGGGACCCCCGAGCGCCTGATGGCCTCGGTGGCGGCCGGCGACCCGCGCGCCCTGCGGAGCCTGGCGATGATCGCGAAGATCGGGAACGACTACGACGAGGCCGAGCGCCTGTTGCGCCTCGGTGTCGCCGGCGGTGACGTCGAGTCCATGTGGGAGATGGGGCGTCTGGTCGAGCACCGCGACGGCCTGGAGGCCTCCGAGCCGTGGTTCCGGATGGCAGCCGAGCGCGGACACTTCGTCGCCAAGCGGTTCTTCCGGCTCGGGAGCGCACTCAACCGGGACGGCAGCAACCCGCTGTAGTGGCGCGATCGCCCCCGGCCCCGCCGCCCCTGCCGCGCGCCACGGTCCTTCCCAGGACGCCGTGCGCACTCCCGGGCGGTCGCCGCGGTGGGCCGCTCGCCCGTGTCTGCCGGGCAGTGAGACATATCACTGACCGTGAACCGTTCGGCATACATTCCGCTCGCTCGGAGAGATGTCCAGGCTGCCGGTGTGCCGAACCCGTGGCCACCGGTCCGGAAGATCGCTCCATGCCCCGACCGGCGCGGAGCAGCCCAGGCACGGAAGGCAGACCTCTACATGTCGGCTACCCCTACGTCGGCTCCTCACGCCGAGGCAGCGGCCCCGGTGGCGCTCGAAACCCTCCACATCGACGGGAAGTGGCTCCCGGCGGCCTCCGGAGCCACGCGGGACATCCTGGACCCCGCCGACGCCACCGTCCTCGCCCTCGTCTCCGAGGGCGGCGCCGAGGACACCGACGCGGCCGTGGCCGCCGCGCGCCGGGCCTTCGACGACGGCCCCTGGCCCCACCGGCCCGTCGGTGAGCGTGCCGAGCTGCTGCGACGGGTCGCCGCGCTCCTCCAGCGGGACCGCGAGGAGATCGCGATCACCGAGAGCCGTGACACCGGCAAGACCTTGGAAGAGGGCCGCGTCGACGTCGACGACGTCACCAACGCCTTCCGCTACTTCGCCGACCTCGTCATGAACGAGAGCGGCGGGCGGGTCGTCGACGCGGGCGACCCCGACGTGCACAGCGTCGTCGTGCACGAGCCGGTCGGCGTCTGCGCCCTGATCGCCCCGTGGAACTACCCGCTGCTCCAGGCCAGCTGGAAGATCGCCCCGGCCCTCGCCGCCGGCAACACCTTCGTGCTCAAGCCCAGCGAGGTCACCCCGCTCTCCACCGTCCACCTCGTCCGGCTGCTCGCGGAGGCCGGACTCCCCGACGGCGCCGCCAACCTCGTCACGGGCGCGGGCGACCCCGTCGGCGCCCGGCTCTCCGAGCACCCGGACGTCGACCTGGTCTCCTTCACCGGCGGCCTCGCCAGCGGCACGAAGGTCGCCCAGGCCGCGGCACCCACCGTCAAGAAGGTCGCCCTGGAGCTCGGCGGCAAGAACCCCAACGTCGTGTTCGCCGACGCCTGCGCCACCGACGACGGCTTCGACACCGCCGTCGACCAGGCCCTGAACGCCGCGTTCTTCCACAGCGGCCAGGTCTGCTCCGCAGGGGCCCGCCTCATCGTCGAGGAGTCCGTCAGCGAGCGCTTCGTCACCGAACTCGCCCGTCGCGCCGACGCGATCCGGCTCGGCCGCGGCACCGTCGACGGCGTCGAGTGCGGTCCGCTCGTCTCCGCGCAGCAGCTCGCCAAGGTCGAGGCGTACGTGGCGTCCGCCCGCGAGGAGGGTGCGGTAGTCCGCTCCGGCGGCGCCCGCCCCGAGCCCTCGGACATCCGCCCCGCGAGCGGCTACTTCTACCGGCCGACCGTCCTGGACGGCTGTCACCGGGAGATGAGGGTGGTCCGCGAGGAGACCTTCGGGCCGATCCTCACCGTCGAGACCTTCCGCACCGAGGAAGAGGCCGTCACCCTGGCCAACGACACGGACTACGGCCTCGCGGGCGCCGTGTGGACCACCGACGCGGGCCGGGCCCGGCGCGTCGCAGGCCGGCTCCGGCACGGCACCGTGTGGATCAACGACTACCACCCCTACCTCCCGCAGGCCGAGTGGGGAGGCTTCGGCAAGTCCGGCACGGGCCGAGAGCTCGGGCCGACCGGGCTCGCCGAGTACCGCGAGTCCAAGCACATCTACCAGAACCTCAACCCGCGCCCCCAGCGCTGGTTCGCCGGCTGAGGACGACCGGCACCCTCCCGCCCGGCTGTTCGCAGTACCACGTACACGTCAGAACCTTGCAGAAGGAGCAACCGATGCCACCGTCCCCCAGCACCGCACGCCCCGAACCGGCTGACTACGTGATCGTCGGAGGCGGCACCGCCGGCTCGGTCATCGCCTCCCGGCTCACCGAGGACCCCGACGTCACCGTCACCCTCATCGAGGGCGGCCCCACGGACATCGACCGCGAGGACGTCCTCACCCTGCGCCGGTGGCTCGGCCTGCTCGGAGGCGACCTCGACTACGACTACCCCACCACCGAACAGCCCCGCGGCAACTCCCACATCCGGCACAGCCGCGCCCGCGTCCTCGGCGGCTGCTCCTCGCACAACACGCTGATCAGCTTCAAGCCGCTGCCCGGCGACTGGGACGAATGGGCCGAGGCGGGTGCCGAGGGCTGGCACGCCGCCGCCATGGACCCGTACTTCGCCCGGCTGCGCAACAACATCGTGCCCGTCGACGAGAAGGACCGGAACGCCATCGCCCGCGACTTCGTCGACGCCGCGCAGACAGCCGCCGGCGTCCCGCGCGTCGACAGCTTCAACAGGAAGCCGTTCCACGACGGCGTCGGCTTCTTCGACCTGGCCTACCACCCGGAGAACAACAAGCGCTCCTCCGCGTCCGTCGCCTACCTCCACCCGCACATCGACGCCGGTGACCGGCCCAACCTCTCGATCCTGCTGGAGACATGGGCGTACCGCCTGGAGTTCGACGGCAAGCGTGCCACCGGGGTGCACGTCCGCACCCAGGACGGCGAGGAGCGGCTGCTGCGCGCCACCCGTGAGGTCATCGTCTGCGCCGGTGCGGTGGACACCCCGCGCCTGCTGATGCACTCCGGGGTCGGACCGGCGAAGGACCTCACCGCGCTCGGCATCCCCGTCGTCCACGACGCGCCCGGCGTCGGCGAGAACCTGCTCGACCACCCCGAGTCGGTCATCGTCTGGGAGACCGAAGGACCCATCCCGGAGAACTCCGCGATGGACTCCGACGCGGGCCTCTTCGTACGCCGTGACCCCGGATCCCGGGGCCCCGACCTGATGTTCCACTTCTACCAGATCCCCTTCACCGACAACCCCGAGCGCCTCGGCTACGAGAAGCCCGAGCACGGTGTGTCGATGACCCCGAACATCCCCAAGCCGCGCAGCCGCGGCCGGCTCCACCTCACGAGCGCCGACCCCGAGGTCAAACCGGCCCTCGACTTCCGCTACTTCACCGACGAGGACGACCACGACGGCCGCACCCTGGTCGACGGCATCAAGCTCGCCCGCGAGATAGCGAAGACCGAACCGCTGGCCCACTGGCTCAAGCGCGAGGTGTGCCCCGGACCCGAGGTCACCTCCGACGAGGACATCAGCGAGTACGCCCGCAAGGTCGCGCACACCGTCTACCACCCGGCCGGCACCTGCCGGATAGGGGCCGCGGGGGACCCGGCGGCCGTCGTCGACCCCCAGCTGAGGATCCAGGGCCTGGAGGGCATCCGCATCGCCGACGCCTCCGTCTTCCCGACCATGCCCGCCGTGAACCCCATGATCGGCGTCCTGATGGTGGGCGAGAAGTGCGCCGAACTGCTCCGAGCCACCCCGACCACCGGAGGCGATGTCCGATGACCGAAGCCGGCACCCCTGTGTTCAGCGTCCACAACCTCTGGAAGGTCTTCGGCCCCAAGGCCGACCGCATCCCCGGCAGCGAACACGCCACCCTGCCCGCCGCCGAACTCCGCGAGCGCACCGGCTGCACCGCCGCCGTCCGCGACGTCTCCTTCGACGTCGAGAAGGGCGAGGTCTTCGTCGTCATGGGCCTGTCGGGCTCCGGCAAGTCCACCCTGGTGCGCTGTCTGACCCGGCTCATCGAGCCCACCAGCGGCACGCTCGCCATCGACGGCGAGGACGTCCTCGCCATGGACACCGGCCGGCTGCGCGAACTGCGCCGCCACCGGGCCGCGATGGTCTTCCAGCACTTCGGCCTGCTCCCGCACCGCACGGTCCTCGACAACGTCGCCTACGGCCTGGAGATCCAGGGCCTCGGCAGGACCGAACGGCGCGCCAAGGCGGCCGAACTGGTACAGAAGGTCGGCCTCGCGGGGCTGGAGGACCGCCGCCCCGCCCAGCTCTCCGGTGGTCAGCAGCAGCGCGTCGGCCTGGCCCGCGCTCTCGCCGTCGACCCGTCCGTCCTGCTCTTCGACGAGCCGTTCAGCGCGCTCGACCCGCTGATCCGGCGTGAGATGCAGGACGAGGTCGTCCGGCTGCACCGCGAGGAGGGCCGCACGATGGTCTTCATCACGCACGACCTCAGCGAGGCCCTGCGCCTGGGCACGCGCATCGCGCTGATGCGGGACGGCGGCATCGTCCAGCTCGGCACCCCCGAGGAGATCGTCGGCTCGCCCGCCGACGACTACGTGCGCGAGTTCGTCCGGGACGTTCCGCGCGAACAGGTCCTCACGGTCGCCGGCGCCATGCGGCCGCCGGCCGCGGGCGAGAGCGAGACCGGACCCGCCGTCCGCCCCGGGGCCACCGTCTCCGAGGCCATCGAGGCCGTCTCCCGCTCCGGCGACCTCGTCGCCCGGGTGATGGACAACGGGAGACTGCTCGGAGTCGTCGACCACGCCTGCCTGCTCGACGTCGTAGCCGGCGTGGGCCCGGACACCCGTGAGGTGACCGTCTGATGGCCACCGCACAGGCGGCCACCCGCGCCGTCCCAGGGCCCCCGGGCAGCGGTCCCCTGGCCGCCCTGCGAGGCCGGCCCGCCCTGGCCAAGATCCTCTCGCTGCTGGTGATCGCCGCCGTCGCCGTCCCCCTCGCGCACGCCCGCTGGGGCGGCGGGGCCTGGCCCGGAGCGCTGACCGTCGACCTGAGCGGGCCGCTCGGCGAGGTCAACGACTGGATCATCGGCAACCGCGACAGCCACCCGCTGTTCCTCTACTTCTTCGGCCACATCAGCAACGCCGTCGTCCTCTCGGTACGCGGGGTCTACCTGGCGCTGCTCGCCCTCGGCTGGGCCGGTGTCACCGCAGTCGCCGCGCTCGTCGCCTGGCGTACGGCCGGATGGCGCCTCGCGCTGACCGCCGGAGCCTCCTTCCTCGTCTGCGGGCTCCTCGGCATGTGGGTGCCGACCATGCAGACCCTCGCCCTGATGACCGTCGCGGTCCTGGCCTCCGTGGTGCTGGGCCTGCTCCTCGGACTGGCCGCCGGACTCTCGGACCGCACCTTCCGCGTCCTGCGCCCCGTCCTCGACACCATGCAGGTGCTTCCCGCCTTCGCCTACCTGCTGCCCGTCGTACTGGTCTTCGGGATCGGCGTTCCCGGTGCGGTCCTCGCCACCGTCGTCTACGCGGCCCCGCCGATGGCCCGGCTCACCGCACTCGGACTGCGCGGCGCCGACGCCGGGGTCATGGAGGCCGTCACGTCGCTCGGTGCCACCGGCCGGCAGCGCCTCCTGAGCGCCCGGCTCCCGCTGGCCCGCAAGGAACTGCTCCTCGGCCTCAACCAGACCATCATGATGGCGCTGTCCATGGCCGTCATCGCCTCCGTCATCGGCGCCGGCGGCCTCGGCGACCGCGTCTACCAGGCGCTCTCCTCCGTCGACGTCGGCGCCGCCCTCGCCGCGGGCATCCCCATCGTGCTGCTGGCCGTCGTCCTGGACCGTACGACCGAGGCGGCCGGCCGGAAGATCGGCACCGAACGCACCGGTCCCGCCGTCCTGAGCGGCGCTCGCGGATGGGGCCTCGCCGCCCTGATCGCCGCCGCGATCGCCGTCGTGGGCCGCTTCACCGGCGGACGCATCTGGCCCGAGGGCGGGGTCGTCGCCATCGCGGGCCCGGTCAACACCGCCAAGGACTGGATGGTCGACCACCTCTACACCGGCATCCCCGTCATCGGCGGAACCGCCGACTGGGCCGCCCACTTCACCAGCTGGATCCTCAACCCGCTGCGCAGCGGACTCCAGGGCCTGCCCTGGTGGTCCGTGCTGCTGGTCGTCGCCGCCCTGGCCTGGACCCTCGGCACCTGGCGCACCGCGCTCACCGCCGTGCTGGCCATGGCGGCCATCGGGGTCCTCGGCGTCTGGGACCTGTCGATGGACACGCTCAGCCAGGTGATCGCGGCCGTGGCCGTCACGCTGGCCCTGGGCTTCGGCATCGCCGTCGGAGCCGCGCGCAGCCGGCGCCTCGAACGGATCCTGCGCCCCGTCCTGGACGTCTTCCAGACGATGCCGCAGTTCGTCTACCTCATCCCGGTCGTCGCCCTCTTCGGCGTCGGCCGCGCCCCCGCGGCCGCGGCGGCCGTCGTCTACGCGCTCCCGGCCGTCGTCCGCATCACGACCCAGGGGCTGCGGGGCGTCGACCCCGCCGCGATGGAGTGCGCCCGCTCCCTCGGTGCCACCAGCGGCCAGCAGCTGCGCCAGGTCCAGATCCCGCTGGCCAGGCCCGCCCTGCTGCTGGCCGTCAACCAGGGCGTCGTCCTCGTCCTCGCGGTCGTCATCATCGGCGGCCTCGTCGGCTCCGGCGCACTGGGCTACGACGTCGTCTTCGGCCTGGCACAGGGCGACCTGGCCACCGGTCTCGTGGCGGGCGCCGCCATCGTGTGCCTGGGACTGATGCTGGACCGGGTCACCCAGCCCACCGCCCGCCGCCAGCGGAAGGAGAGCTGACATGGCTCGTACCCGTACCCGTACCCGTACCCGCCTCCGCAGGTCCGCGATCGTTGCCTCGGCCGGCGCCCTGCTGGCCGTCACCGGCTGCGGCGCGGCCGACATGACCAAGCAGGCCTCCCCGTTCGCCGCACCCGCGGACATCAAGACCGTCACCCTGTCCGTCCAGTCCTGGGTCGGGGCGCAGGCCAACGTCGCCGTCGCCCAGAAGATCCTCCAGGACGAACTCGGCTATCGCGTCGACCTCGTCCAGACCGACGAGGTCCCCGCCTGGGACGCCCTCAGCCAGGGCCGGGTCGACGCCATTCTGGAGGACTGGGGCCACCCCGACCAGGAGCAGCTGTACGTCAAGGACAAGAAGACCATCGTGCCCGGCGGCGACCTCGGCGTCACCGGCCACATCGGCTGGTACGTCCCCAAGTACTGGGCGGACGAGCACCCCGACGTCACGGACTGGAAGAACCTCGACGAGTACGCCGACGAGCTGCGCACCCCGGAGAGCGGCGACAAGGGCCAGCTGATGGACGGTTCGCCCTCCTACGTCACCAACGACAAGGCGCTGGTGAAGAACCTCGGCCTGGACTACAAGGTCGTCTTCGCCGGCTCCGAGGCCGCCCAGATCACGCAGATGCAGCAGTTCGCCAAGGAGAAGAAGCCCTTCCTCAGCTACTGGTACCAGCCGCAGTGGCTGTTCAACGAGGTGCCGATGGTCGAGGTGAAGCTCCCCGAGTACTCCGACGCGTGCGCGGCGAAGGCTCCGGCGGACATCGACTGCGCGTACCCGACGACCCCGCTCCAGAAGTACCTCAACGCGGACTTCTCGAAGCGAGGCGGTGACGCGGCCGCGTTCCTGAAGAAGTTCCACTGGTCGGAGAAGGACCAGAACGAGGTGTCCGAGATGATCGCCTCCGAGCGGCTGTCGCCCGACGACGCCGCGGGGCGCTGGATCGAGAAGCACCCCGACACGTGGAAGAAGTGGCTGGACCGGTGATCTGATCCGGGGTCC
This sequence comes from Streptomyces sp. NPDC102402, assembly GCF_044765765.1. NCBI lineage: Bacteria > Bacillati > Actinomycetota > Actinomycetes > Kitasatosporales > Streptomycetaceae > Streptomyces > Streptomyces sp. NPDC102402. The sequence continues at coordinate 12,588 of NZ_JBIWKR010000005.1, read as the reverse complement.
CTCCCTTCCGTCCCACCGTCAGCCGCCGCGGCACCTGCCGCGGCGGCTGACGGCGTCTCGGGCTGCTCCAGCCGTTCGCGGCCGCTCGCGGCCGCTCGGAGCGCTCCAGTTTCGGCCAGGGACCGGCTGAAAAACACTATTCACTCAGTACATGTATCGGGGATAGAGTCGGCCGCATGAGCACCCGCCATGTCCTTCTGGGCCTGCTCGCAGCGGGTCCCTGCCACGGCTACGACCTGAAGCGGCAGTACGACGCACGCTTCCCGCAGGCTCGCCCGCTCGCCTACGGCCAGGTCTACACAACCTTGCAGCGCCTGGTGCGTGACGGTCTGGCCGCTGTGGACGGCACCGATTCGGACGGCGGTCCTGAGCGCACCCTCTACCGGTCCACGGACGAGGGATCACGCGAACTCGGCCGCTGGGCGGAGGAGATCACCCCGCCCGCGCCCTTCGTGACGAACGAGATCTTCTCCAAGGTCGTGGTCTCGATCATCGTCGCCGCCGTCGGCACACGGACGGCGGTGGACGGACGGACGCCGGACGCCGCCGCGCACCTCCGGGCCCAGCGCGCCGCCCACATGGAGCGGATGCGTGAGCTCACCGCACTCAAGACCACGCCGGGCGCCGATCTCAGCACGGTGCTCTCGGCCGACTACGCCCTCGCCCATCTCGACGCGGACGTGCGGTGGATGACCACCACCACGGCCCGCATCGACGCCCTGACCGCGGAGGTCAACGCATCATGAGCACACGGCACCAACGGTCCTCCTCGGGGGCGGCCGCGCTGATCTCGGCGCGCGGTCTGAACAAGTCGTACGGAGTGACCGAGGCACTCCGGGGTGCTTCGCTCGACCTCCACGCGGGCGAGATCCTGGCCGTCACCGGCGCGAGCGGCAGCGGGAAGTCCACCCTGCTGCACTGCCTGTCCGGAATCGTCCGCCCTGACGCCGGAACCGTCATGTACGACGGGGAGGAGCTCGGCGGACTGCCCGAGGACCGGCTCAGCGTCCTGCGACGCGACGACTTCGGGGTGGTCTTCCAGTTCGGTCAGCTCATCCCCGAGCTCACCGCGCTCGACAACGTGGCGCTGCCGCTGCTGCTCGCGGGGACCCGCCGCGGCGAGGCGAACGAGCGGGCGGGGGAGTGGCTGGAGCGCTTCGGCGTACGCGGCCAGGCGGCCCTGCGCCCAGGCGGGATGAGCGGAGGCCAGAGCCAGCGGGTGGCACTGGCACGGGCCTTGGTCACCGGACCCAGGGCCGTCTTCGCGGACGAGCCGACCGGAGCTCTCGACGCGCTCTCCGGGGAACAGGTGATGACCGCCCTGGTGCACACCGCGAGGGAGACGAGCACCGCGGTGCTCCTCATCACCCATGACGCGCAGATCGCCGCGTACGCGGACCGCGAGGTCACGCTGCGGGACGGGGCCGTCGGCTCCGGCCCGGCCGAGGCCGTCGGTCCCGAGGCGGCTCGTCGTGAGAACTGACATCCGCATCGCCTGGATCCTCGCGCGCGGCTCGGAGCGCCGCGAGTGGTGGAGGCTGTCGCTCACCCTCCTCGGAGCCCTGCTCGCCACGGGTTTCGCACTCGCGGCGGTGACGATCGCCGCCGTCTCCGGGCAGGTGTCCATCCCGTACGTGGACGGGCTGCTGAACCAGCCGACCGAGCGCGCGGGGGCCGTGCTCGCGCTCGTGCTCCTGCTGATCCCCGTGCTGGGATTCCTCGGCCAGTGCGCCCGTATCGGCGCCGTGCACCGCCATCGGCGGATGGCCGGGATGCGGCTCGCCGGGGCCTCCCCCGCGCAGGTGCGCAGAGTCGCCGCGGTGGAGTCCGGGTTCGCCTGCCTGGCCGGCTCGACGGCCGGATTCGCCGCGCTCACCGTGTTTCTCGCCGTCGTGGGGCACATCCCCGGCCCCGGTGCCTGGGCGGGCTTCGCGGTGGTCGTCCTCGGTGTTCCGGTGGCCGCCGGGCTGGTGAGCGCCGTCGCCCTGCGCAACGTGCTCGCGGCACCGCTCGACCACGTGCGCAGGAAGGGGCCGGACTCACAACGCCGGGCGACGCTCGGCTTCGCGCTCGCGGCCGTGCTGATCGCCTCGTCGGCACTGCTCCTCCTGTTCCCGGCCCGCGGCGGCGCGGCGACGCTCGTGCTGTTGCTCCTGGCCGTGGTGCTCCTCACCGGGGCCGGTGCGATCTGGGCGGCGAAGGCCTCGGCGGCGTACATGGGCCGCAGGCTCACCCGCCGGGCGAAGCGCCCGGAGGTGCTCATCGCCGCGAGCCGTCTCGCGCACGATCCGTGGGCCGCCGCGCGCACCCATGCCGCACTGCTGCTCGTCACCGTCGTCGGGGTGGCCTTCATGGGAGTTCGCGGACTCCTCCTGGAGGCGCTGCGGGACCCCGCGTACCAGGCGTCGGACCTCGGCTTCTACACCACGGGCCTCGACCTCACCGGATCCGCCGTGCTGATCGCCCTGGCCATCAGCCTCTGCGGCCTCGCCGTCGGCACGGCCGAGTCGCTCGCCACCCGCCGCAGGGGGCTCGCCGCCCAGGTGGCGGCCGGGGTACCGTACCGGGTCCTCGCCGCTGCCACGCTGTTGGAGACCGCGCTCCCGCTGGCGCCCGCGCTGCTGCTGGCAGGCGCCGGAGGCGCGGTTGTCTACCTGGCGTACGCAGGCATCGTGAACTACGGCTTCGTGCCCCTGCTGCCGCTGCTCGTCCCCCTGGCGGTCTACGCCGCCTGCCTGCTGGCCGCCGCCACCTCCTTGCCGCTCCTGCGGCGCGTGGCGCACCCGTCGGAGCTGCGCTTCACCTAGGTAACCTCTAGAAGCGCCCGCCGCGCCGCGATGCCCCTGCCCACCACGGGCGTCGCGGCGGGCGAACAGGCCGATGAGTTTCCGGGACGTGGCGGGTCTGCCCTGGCAGATCCTGTGTCCGGCCGAGGGAGGAAGCCGTGGAAGACGTCTGGACCGTGGTCCACGCGGAGCGTGCGGCGATCATCGACGATCTCGAACGGCTCGACGCCGGGCAGTGGGAGGAGCCGTCGCTCTGCGCGGAATGGACGGTGCACGACGTCGTCGCCCACCTGGTCGACACGGCCCGGACGACGCGTCCGGGATTCCTGCTCGGCCTCGTCCGGGCGGGATTCGACTTCGACCGCCAGAACGCCCGCGGCGTCGAACGCGAACGAGGCGCCACACCGCGGGAGACGCTGGATCGGCTGCGGCGGGTGGCCTCGCGCAGGTCGACGCCGCCCGCGCCGCTCGACAGCCGGCTCGTGGAGGAGATCGTGCACGGTGAGGACATCCGCCGGCCGCTGGGGCTCGCCCGCTCCTATCCCCAGGAGGCCGTCGTCCGGGCGCTTCGCCTGCAGGCCCGCACCCCGGCCTCCTTCGGCGGCGCCAGGGAACTCGTCGCACGCGCCCGCTTGACCGCCGCGGACGCCGATGTGTCGGTCGGTGAAGGCCCGGAGGTGAGAGGGCCGGCGCTGTCGCTGCTCCTCGCCGTCTGCCGTCGGCGGGTGGCCCTGGACGATCTCGACGGGCCGGGCGTCACCGGTCTGTCCTCGGCGATCTGACGGGCCACGCCGGCAGCCGCCGTCGGCGCAGCCCGTCGGGCACGAGCGCCTCAGTCCCCCGGGACGCCCGCCCCGCCGCTCGCACCCGCACCCGCCGACACGACGAGCGTCGCCGCGACCAGCGCGGCGGCCAGGACGCCGGTGGCGAGGACCGGGACCGGGGTGAACGTCATGGCGAGGACGGCGAGTACGGCCACGGGGTGGACGAGGTCGTTCCGGCTCCGCAGCTCCTGTGCGCGGTGGTGCAGCAGCCAGACCAGGGTGATGAACACGGCCACGGGGATGGTGAACGCCGCCGCGGCGGCCCGGTCGGAGAGGTGGCCGTGACCGGTGGTGTGGGCGACGTTGACCGCCAGTCCGGCACCGACCGCCGCGGCCGAGGCGAAGACGGCGTAGTGGCCGTAGCCCCAGAGGATGGCGGCCTTGAGGCCGGTGAGCCGCTGGGGGGCGTTCTGCGCGAAGTAGAGCCACCAGAGGGCGAACACGGTCAGCAGGCCACCGACGGCGAGGGTCGCGATGTTGCCGAACGACGCCTCGCCGTCCAGGGCGGTGCGGACGGCCGCGGTGGCCGCGGTGATGGTCTCGCCGAGGACGATGAGGGTGAACAGCCCGTACCGTTCGGCGATGTGGTGAGGGTGCCAGGTGGTGTTGGCCGCGCTCTCCGCCCAGACGGGGACCGCGATCTCGGCCAGCACCAGGACCGCGAACAGCGGCAGCCCCCAGTCCTCGGGCAGGGCCAGCCGGGCCACCCAGCCGACCTGCACGACCAGGATGCCGACCGCGTAACGCAGACAGGAACTCCTGCGCTCGGGGTCGGAGCGGGCGGCGCGCAGCCATTGGGTGACCATGGCGAGCCGCATGACCACGTATCCCCAGGTGATGACGGTGAAGTCGTCGTGCTGGAGTGCGTCGGCCGCGCCGGCGGCCAGAATGAGGGCACCGGTGATCTGGACCAGCGTCAGAAGGCGGTAGGGCACGTCGTCCGTGTCGTACGCGGAGGCGAACCAGGTGAAGTTCATCCAGGCCCACCAGATGGCGAAGAACACCATCGCGTAGCCCAGGACCCCGTCCCCGATGTGTCCCTCGGCGAGTTCGTGCTCGAAGGCTCCGGACGCCTGGGCGACGGCGGTGACGAAGCACAGGTCGAAGAAGAGCTCGAGCGCGGTCGCCGTGCGGTGTTCCTCACCGGCGAGACGGGCGACCATCGGCCGGTGCCATGCGCCGAAGGCGGATTGTGACTGACTCATGCGTACCCGGTTTCAGCGGTGGAGGGGCTGTTGGAGCCCGGCCGGTCCCGAGGGCGGCCGGGCCCGCCGGCACCGGTCGTGCGGGCCACCGGCCGTGTCGGCCGGCTCGACGGACGATGATCACGTTACGAGCGGCGGCGGACCGCGCGCAACGCCGACAGGCCCCCTCCCGCCCCGCCGGCCTTCCCCGGAGGGCCGGGAGACGGGATGGTGCGTTCCGCCACCGCCGCCGGCCGCCGCCTCCTGAGCGCGCGGGGCGGCGGCCCCGGTCAGAGTGCCGCGGGATCCGTCACGGACTCCGGCCGGTCGAACTGGGTGCGGTGCAGCTCCTCGTACCGTCCGCCGGCCGCCAGCAGCTCCTCGTGCGTGCCCCGTTCGACGACACGTCCCTCCTCGACGACCAGGATCAGGTCGGCGGAGCGCACGGTCGACAGCCGGTGGGCGATCACCACGGCCGTGCGGCCCTCCAGAGCCTCGGCCAGCGCCTCCTGGACGGCCGCCTCCGAGGTGGAGTCCAGGTGCGCGGTCGCCTCGTCCAGGATCACCACCCGCTGACGGGCCAGCAGCAGCCGCGCGATGGTGAGCCGCTGGCGTTCGCCCCCGGAGAGCCGGTAGCCGCGCTCGCCGACCACCGTGTCCAGTCCGTCGGGCAGCGAGGCCACCAGGCCGTCCAGACGGGAGCGGCGCAGTGCGTCCCAGATCTCCTCCTCGGTGGCCTCGGGCCGGGCGAGCCGGAGGTTGGCGCGCACCGACTCGTGGAAGAGGTGACCGTCCTGGGTGACCATGCCGAGCGTCTCGCGGATCGAATCCGCCGTCAGATCGCGTACGTCGACCCCGTTCAGCCGCACGGCTCCGGCGTCGGTGTCGTACAGCCGGGGGAGCAGTTGCGCGATCGTGGACTTCCCGGCCCCGGACGACCCCACGAGGGCGACCATCCGGCCGGGCTCCGCCGTGAAGGAGACGTCGTGCAGGACCTGCGCGCCGCCCCCCGTGTCGAGCGTGGCGACCTCTTCGAGCGAGGCGAGGGAGACCTTGTCGGCGGAGGGGTAGCCGAAGGAGACCCCGTCGAACTCCACGGAGACCGGCCCGTCCGGTACCCGGCGGGCGTCGGGCTTCTCCGCGATCAGCGGCTTCAGGTCGAGGATCTCGAAGACCCGCTCGAAGCTGACGAGGGCGCTCATCACCTCGACCCGGGCTCCGGCCAGAGCCGTCAGCGGTGCGTAGAGCCGGGTGAGGAGCAGCGCAAGCGCGACGACGGCCCCGGGCTCCAGGCTGCCACGCAGCGCGTAGTGGCCGCCGAGTCCGTAGACGAGGGCGAGGGCGAGCGCCGACACCAGGGTGAGTGCCGTGATGAACGTGGACTGCAGCATCGCCGTGCGGATGCCGATGTCACGCACCCGGCCCGCGCGGGCCGCGAAGGCGGAGGACTCGTCGGCCGGGCGCCCGAACAGCTTGATCAGGGTCGCGCCCGGCGCCGAGAAGCGCTCGGTCATCTGCGTGCCCATCGTGGCGTTGTGGCCGGCGGCCTCCCGCTGGAGGTCCGCCATCCGTGCGCCCATCCGGCGGGCGGGGACGACGAACACCGGCAGCAGCACCAGGGCGAGCAGTGTGATCTGCCACGAGATCGTCAGCATCACGGCCAGGGTCAGCAGCAGGGTGACGAGATTGGAGACGACGCCGGAGAGCGTGTTGCTGAACGCCCGCTGCGCGCCGATCACGTCGTTGTTGAGCCGGCTGACCAGGGCACCCGTTCTGGTGCGGGTGAAGAAGGCGACGGGCATCCGCTGCACGTGGTCGAAGACGGCGGTCCTCAGGTCGAGGATCAGCCCCTCGCCGAGGGTGGCGGAGAGCCACCTCACGAGGAGGCCGAGCCCCGCCTCGGCCACGGCGATCAGGGCGATGAGCAGGGCGAACCGGGTGACCGTTCCGGCGTCCCGGCCCTGCACGATCGCGTCGACGACCCGCCCGGCCAGCACCGGTGTGGCCACCGCCAGCAGGGCGGTGACCACACTGAGGAGCAGGAAGCGGACGATCCTGCCCCGGTGCGGCCGGGCGAACGCCGCGATGCGGCGCAGCGTGGCCCTGGAGAAGGGTCTGCGGTCCTTCTGCGCGTTCATCGTGCTGTGCAGCGAGTGCCACGCCGTGACTTCCATGTCCATGGGGATCCTCCGGGGTCGGTCGGTACGCAGGGAACGCTAGGACCTCAAGCAAAGTCGAGGTCAAGCGTTCCCTGCCGGCTTCACCCGTCGGCGCGCTCAGCGTGCCCGTACGGTCGCCATGACCTCCCGGTCCGGCTGCAGGGTCAGTGTCGGTACGGGGTTGACGGTTCCGGGGTCCACCACCAGCTCGAACCGGCGCGCCAGGACTGCCAGGATCAGCACCGCCTCGACCATCGCGAAGCGCGTGCCCAGGCAGACCCGGGGGCCGCCGCCGAACGGGTACCAGGCGTACTCCGGGATGTCGTCCCCGTCCTCCGGGTCCCAGCGCTCGGGCCGGAACACCTCGGGCTCGGGGAACCACCGCTCGTCCCGGTGGGTGGCCCACTGGCTGCTCCACACCCGGGTGCCCTCCGGCATCGGCACACCACCGATCCTGGCCCCCTCCTTGGCGATCCCCGTGACCAGCCAGATCGTCGGATACAGCCGGAGGGTCTCCTTCACCACCGCCTGGGCGTACGGCAGGTGCGCGTAGTCGTCGATCCCCGGCTCCCGGCCGCCCAGGACCCGGTCCAGCTCCTCGGTGAGCGCGGCCAGCGCCCCCGGCGTACGGGAGAGGAGGTACCAGGCCCACACCAGCGTGGAGGCGGTCGTCTCGTGACCGCCGATGTAGAGCGTGACGGTCTCGTCCCGGATCTCCTTGTCGGTGAGGTGGGCACCGGTCTCGTCCACCGCCGTGAGCAGCCGGCTCAGCAGGTCGGGGCGCTCGCCGTCCCCGTCGCGGTGGCGGGCCACCACGCGGCCGACCTCGGCGTCGATCACCGCGGCGGCCTTCTTGATCCTGGCCCGTCCGGGAGTCGGCACCCAGTCGGGCAGGACGGCACCCAGGCCGCTGAACTCCTTGCCGATCTCCTGCTGGGCGATGTCCATGGCCCGCCCCATCGACTCCGCGTCCGCCGGTGTGTCCACCCCGAAGATCGTGCGGACCGCGATCTTCTGCGTCAGGGCCGCCATCTCCCGCTTGACGTCGACGCGTTCACCGCCCGACCAGGTGTCGGCCAGGTCCACCGCGCACGCCGTCATCGTGGAGGCGTACGACTTCACCTGCTTCGGGCGCACCGAGGGCTGGACCAGCGACCGCTTGCGCCGCCAGTCGGGGCCGCGGGCGACGACGACGCCGTTGCCCATGACCGTGCGGAAGGCGATGCCCAGCAGCGGCTGGTCGAAGGTGCGTTCCGTCTCGGTGAGCAGCTCGCCGATGCACTCCGGATCGGCGATGAAGACGCAGTCGTTGCGGCCGAAGCGCCAGCGCACCATGTCCCCGTACCCGCGCAGGCGCTCGAAGAAGGCGAGGGGGTTCTTGCCGAACTGGGGCAGGCTCCCCAGGAGGGGCAGCCCCCTGGGTCCCTGGACTGGCCGGTGACCGCGCGGCTCGGCGTCGAGTGCCGCACCGGTTTCCGTGGACATGGGAACTCCCGTCATCTGCCGTACGCAGTAGGTGAGTTGCCGAGCCTAATGCCAGTCGGCCATGAGTTCGACGCGTGATGGTCCGGTTCAGGCCGCTGCGCGGCCGGGGGCCGCGGGCGGTCGCCTGCGGCCCCCGGGAACGGGATGCGCTACCCGGTCAGACGCCCGGCGGGACCCGGGACGGGCGGCCGCCGCCGCGCGTCAGGGAGTAGCCGAACACGCCGGCCAGCGCGGCGAGTACGGCACCGCCCGCGGTCCACAGCCAGCGGCTGGTCCACCATCCGGAGGACCAGCCGTCCTCCGGCTCGCTGCCGGACGGGGCGGCCCCCTGGGCCGACGCGGCGGAGACGCCCGGCACCAGGGGTTCGGCGAGGGTGCCGTCCACGTCGTGGGCGCCACCCTGGTCCGCCGAGGTGACCTCGGTCTCGACACGGACCGGCAGGCCCAGGTCCTCCTCCGCCAGGTCGACCACCGTCAGACGCACGTAGTACGTGCCGGGCAGCGGATCCGACGCCCACGGTTCGGACCAGGCGCGCACCGTCCGCAGCACACAGGACAGTTCGACGGTCCCCGCGTCGGGTGCCGCCTTCCGCGTCTGGTGCCCGTACATGCAGGCCTGCCTGCGGCGGAGTCCGTCGTACACGTCGACCTGCCAGGTCGACGCCCCGTGCCGGGTGGCGCTCTCCGGCAGGCTCACCTTCGCGCGGACGGTCGGGCGCTGTCCGGCGTCGGCGGGGAAGGCCCAGTACAGGTAGTCACCGGTGGACGCGTCCGCGGTGGCGGTCTGCTCCTGCTGGACCGGAGTGGCGGTACGGAAGGTGGTGCCCGCCTCCGTCGGTCCCGCGGCCTCGCCGTCCGCCGGGCTCGCGCTCGCCGACGGGTCGTCGGCGACGGCGGCGCCCGCCGAGGTGAGCAGGGTGACGGCTGCCAGCAGCGCCCCCGCACAGGCGCGTCGCAGGGTGTTCCCGTGGGTGGTGGTACGCATCAGTTGGTCCTCCATACGGCGACGCGCCAGCGCGAGATCCAGCCGAAGAGCAGACCGGCGATGAGCCCGGCCAGCACCATGACGCCCAGCAGCCACCAGCCGCGGCCGAGGCCGAACGCGGCGGTGTCGGCGGCCTCGTCGGGGGACTGCACCAGGTCGATGGTCAGTTCGACGGGCATGCCGGGAGTGGTCTTCACCGAAGGGGGAGCCGAGAAGGAGTTGCCGAGTTCGAGGCAGACGGTCTCGGCGGCGGGCTTCGGATCGTCGTCGGAGACGTCGGCGCCGTCCTGCTCGGCCTTCGGGTAGCGCAGGCCGGCGGAGACGGCGTCCGTGCGCCCCGTGCCGGATTCCGATCCGCGGACGATCTCACGGCCGTGCGTGGTCACGGCGCGCAGCAGGACCCCGTAGTCGTTGTTCACGGCGCGGTCCGCCCCCACGCTCACCGAGGCGCGCAGTTCCTGGCCGGGCAGGACGTCCACCCGGTACCAGCGGTGCTTGCCGATCTCCTGGCGGTCCGTGTAGAGCCCGGCCTCCAGCGCCGGAGCGGCGGAGCAGCTGCCCGCGCCCTCGGTCGCCACCGGGGTGACGACGGGCTCGGCGGCACGGTCCACCAACTGCTTCACGCGGCCGGAGAGTTCGTCGGTGTTCTGGACCGCGGTGTAGGTGCCTCCGGTGGCCTCTGCGATGCAGGTCAGCTGTTGCCGGATCTTGGCGTTCGGCACCAGGCCCAGTGTGTCGATGACCAGGTGGATGCCACGGGCGGCGATGTCGCGCGCGACCTCGCAGGGGTCCAGCGGGCCGCAGGTGTCCTCGCCGTCGGTGATCAGGACGATCCGCCGGGTGGCGTCACCGCCCTCGAGGTCGTCGGCGGCACCGAGCAGGGCCGGGCCGATCGGGGTCCAGCCGGTCGGGGCCAGCGTGGCGACGGCGGTCTTGGCCTCGGTGCGGTCGAGCGGGCCGACCGGATAGAGCTGCCGGGTGTCCTTGCAGCCGACCTTCCGGTCGTCGCCCGGATAGTCCGCGCCGAGTGTGCGGATGCCGAGTTCGACCTCCTCGGGCACCGCGTCCAGGACATCGTTGAACGCCTGCTTCGCCGCGGATATACGGGACTCGCCGTCCATGTCGCGGGTCCGCATGGAGCCGCTGACGTCGAGGACGAGTTCGACCTTGGGTGATGGGGCCGTGGGGGATTCGTCGGCGGAGGCCGGGAGAGCGGTCCCGAGCCCGGCGGCCAGGGTGGCCAGAAGGACGCACACCCCGGCCGTCAGCCGTTTTCTTATGATCATCGCCGGATCCTATTGAAGATCCGCGGGCATCCCCAAAACGCGTGCGACGGAAGCGATTTCGGGGTGCCCCCTCATCCGCCGAGCAGTGGCCCCGCAGCCCTGTCCAGCACCGAACCGACCCGATCCCAGGTCTCCGTGTCCCGCTCCACCGGGGGGAGTTCGGCGTCGTCGGACTTCGCGTTCCACCGCGTCGCGATGGCGACCGGGTCACCGTCGCCCGCCGCGGAGGCGGCCAGTGCCGCCGCTCCGAGCGCGACCAGCTCCCCGCTGCCCGGCACGATCAGGGGCCGCCCGGAGAGGCGGCGTACGGTCTCCACCCAGGTCCGGCCCTGGGCGCCGCCGCCGATCAGCCGCAGCGGCCGTCCGGCGACCTCGGGGTCGGCCGGGTCGAGGCCGCAGGCCCGCAGCAGCTCGTCGAGCGCCCGCAGGACGGTGAAGGCCGCCCCCTCGTACGCCGCGCCCAGGAGCTGCTGCGGTGTGGTGTCGTGCCGGAGCCCGGTCAGCAGGCCCGAGGAGGTCGGCAGGTCCGGGGTGCGCTCGCCGTCCAGGTAGGGGAGGAGGACCGCCTCGCCTCCGGGCGCCGCGTCGTCGCGGTGCAGGCCGAGCAGGGCGGCCACCTTGTCCACGGCCAGGGTGCAGTTGAGCGTGCAGGCCAGCGGGAGGTACGTGCCGTCGGCCGCGGCGAAGCCGGAGAGGGCGGTGGACGCCGGGCGCGTCCGGGAGGCGGCGAAGACCGTACCGGAGGTGCCGAGGCTCAGGACGGGGTGGTCCAGGAGCCCCGCGCCACCCAGGCCGAGGCCCACGGCGGCGCTCATGTTGTCGCCGGTGCCGGCCGCCACGGCGATCCCGGCCGGCAGGCCGAGCGCCTCGGCGGCGGCCTCGGTCAGGGAGCCGATCCGGGTCCCGCCGGTGGGGGCGACCTCCGGCAGCATCGAGAGGTCCAGGCCGAGGCGGTCCAGGAGCTCGGGATCGTAGGCGCCGGTCTCCGTGGAGTACCAGCAGGTGCCCGACGCGTCCCCCGGGTCGGTCGCCGCGACGCCCGCGAGCCGCTCGGTGAGGAAGTCGTGCGGCAGCCGCACGGAGGCCGTCGCCCCGGCGCTCGCCGGGTCGTTCTCGCGCAGCCACCGCCACTTCGTCGCGGTCATGGAGGCGACGGGGACGGTGCCGGTGCGCGCGGTCCACGCGTCGGGCCCGCCCAGCTCGGTGACGAGCGCGGCGGCCTGCGGCGCGGACCGCGTGTCGTTCCACAGGAGGGAGGGGCGCAGCGGCCGGCCGGACCGGTCGAGGACCACCAGCCCGTGCTGCTGCCCGGCGACGGCGATGCCCCTGACCGAGGACGGGGAGAGGCCGGACTCCTTGAGTCCGGCCGCGACGGCGTCGCACAGCGCACGCCACCAGACCTCGGGGTCGGTCTCGCGCGCCCCGCCCTCGCCCGTGACGACATGCGGGGCGCGGCCGACTGCGAGCAGCTCACCCGTCTCGGCGTCGGTGACTGCAGCCTTGGTGGACTGGGTGGAGCTGTCCACGCCGATGACGACGGTACGCGGCGGCATGGGCTACCTCTTCTCGTGCGGTTTCCGGTGGTGCGGGTTTTGGGAGTGCGACAAACAAATTACGTGATCGGAGGCGTCCGGAACAGAGCCGGCCCCTGTTTCGTCGTTCGGGGGGGTTACGTGCTCCCGGTGCCGCGTGCATAATTAATCATGTCAGTGAACAAATAGGCCCGGATGAGCGACGACGGTCCCGGACCCCAGGCAGTCGAAGGCGGACAGACGATGACGGAACGCTTCACTCCCACCCCTGCGGACAGGTTCACGTTCGGTCTGTGGACCGTGGGCTGGCGTGGCAACGACCCGTTCGGTGAGCCGACGCGTCCCGC
>NZ_JBIWKR010000004.1:570562-657401 GCF_044765765.1 Streptomyces sp. NPDC102402 | reverse complement strand
ACCGACCCGATCGCCAACATCACCGCGGCGGCCAACTACGCCGCCGACAAGTACGGCTCCATCGACAACGTCGACTCGGCCTACTGAGCAGCCCGACCACACGGCACGGCCACGCCCTCCGGGGGCGTGGCCGTGCCTCGTCGCGTCCAGCACTCCTGGCACCCGTTAAGCTGCAGGCGTCCCGCAGGGGAAGTCCGGTCGAATTCCGGCGCTGACCCGCAACGGTAGGCGGAGCCCTCATGGGGTTTTGCGAGCCCGATCACCTGCGGTACTGAAGGCTCCTGGAAATCGCCGTGGACTGCGAGAGGTGCTGCACCGGGCGCCCGCGTCCGCGGCTGCTCCTGCTGGTGCGGGTGCACGGCCCGATGCGAAAGCGACCGGCCTGTGGCCACATCCCTGGAACGCATACCTGACGCACCGTCGCGCACGTCCCGTACGGGAACCGGACCTGCGCCGTCCGGCAGGGTGCCCCTGCCGTTCCTCCTCGTCGTCCTGTGCGCCGCGCTCCCTCTCTCGCTCGTCTGCGGCGCGGGGCTGGGGGCGTCCGGGCTCTCCTGGGGCGAGGTGCTCCGACACCTCTGGGCAGGTGTCAGCGGCGGGCCCATCACCCCGGACCAGGTGCCGGCGTACACCATCGTCTGGGAGCTGCGCCTTCCCCGGGCCGTCCTGGCGGCGGTCGTCGGGGCAGGGCTGTCGGCCATCGGCGTCGCCGTCCAGGCGATGGTGCGCAACGCGCTCGCCGACCCGTTCGTACTCGGGATCTCCTCGGGTGCCGCCGTCGGTGCCAACGCCGTCCTGATCTTCGGTGCGTTCGCGGCGCTGGGCATGTGGGCGCTGTCCGCTGCGGCGTTCCTCTCCGCCCTCCTCGCCATGACCCTCGTGTACACGATCGCCCGTACTCCTCGTGGGCTGACCCCGCTGCGGCTCGTGCTGACGGGCACCGCGATGTACTACGGCTTCTCGGCCGTCACCACGTTCATGGTGTTCGCGGCCGAACGCGGAGAGGCGGCCCGCTCCGCGATGATGTGGCTGCTCGGCAGTCTGAGCGGCGCCGACTGGGCCTCGGTGCCCATCGCCGCCGGAGCGGTGCTCGGCGGCATCGCCCACCTCGCCTGGTCGGGGCGTCGCCTGAACGCGCTCGCGATGGGTGACGAGACCGCCGCGGCCCTCGGCGTGGACGCGGGGCGGCTGCGCAAGGAGCTCTTCCTCGTCTCCGCAGCCGTCACGGGCGCGGTCGTCGCGGTGAGCGGCGCGATCGGATTCGTCGGTCTGATGGTCCCGCACGCCGTACGGATGCTGGTCGGCGCCGATCACCGCCGGCTCCTGGCCGTCGCCCCTCTCATGGGTGCCGTCCTGCTGATCTGGGTGGACATCCTGTCGCGCGTGGTCCTCGCCCCGGCCGAACTGCCGGTGGGTGTGCTGACCGCGGTCATCGGCGTGCCGTGCTTCGTCCTGCTCATGCGGCGCCGCGCGTACTCCTTCGGAGGCATGTGATGAGGATCGACATCGACGCGATGACGGTCGAGATCGCGGGCGCCCGCCTGGTGGACGAGGTCACGCTGGCGGCGGCTGCGGGGCAGCTCGTCGGCCTGGTCGGGCCCAACGGCAGCGGGAAGTCCACGCTGCTGCGCTGTGTCTACCGGGCCATGCGCCCCACGGCCGGCGCGATACGGCTCGGCGGCGAGGACCTGCGCTCCATGAGCGCCCGTGAAGGGGCCCGTCGGCTGGCCGCCCTCCCACAGGAAGCGGTGGCCGAATTCGACTTCACCGTCGCCGAGATCGTGGCCATGGGGCGGCTGCCGCACCAGGGAGCGGTCGCCCGCGCCGACGCGGAGGACCGCCGCCTGTGCGACGAAGCGCTCCAGGGGGTCGGCGCGGGTCACCTGGCCGACCGGGGCTTCCTCACCCTCTCCGGAGGTGAACGGCAGCGGGTCCTGATCGCCCGCGCCCTGGCCCAGCAGCCCAGGATCCTGGTCCTGGACGAGCCCACCAACCACCTGGACATCGCCCATCAGCTGGAGGTACTCGCCCTCGTGCGGAGCAGCGGCCTGACCGTGCTCACCGCCCTCCACGATCTCAACCTCGCGGCCCTCCACTGCGATGTCGTCCATGTCATCGACGGTGGCCGGATCGTCGCCTCGGGTGCTCCGCACGACGTACTGACCACCGAACTGCTGGCGGAGGTCTTCGGCGTCCGGGCCCACCGCGTGGCGCACCCGGAGACCGGAGCGCTTCAGATGATCTTCGATCTCCCCTCTGCCCGCCCCACCTCCTGAGGAGCCCCACCACCATGCCGACCTGCGTACGACCTGCCGCGTTCGCGCTCGCGACCGCGCTGGCCCTCACCGGCTGCGGTGCGGAGGTGACCCGGACGGCCGACGGGAAGGAGGCGTCCCGGAAGGCGGACGCCCACTACCCCGTGACGGTCGAGAACTGCGGTGAGAGGAAGACCTACGACAAGGCTCCGCAGCGCGTGGTCACCAACGACGTGGGCATCACCGAGATCATGTTCGCCCTCGGACTCGAGGACCACATGGCCGGCTACGTGATGCCCGACGACAAGGGCGACCTCTCTGCCGTTCCGTGGAAGGACGCCTATCGGAAGACCGAGTGGCTCTCGAAGGACAGGATCAACAAGGAGCTGGTACTCGACGCGCGGGCCGACCTCGTCTTCGCGGGCTGGAACTACGGATTCAGCGAGGGGGAGGGGTTCACCCCCGCCGAGCTGCGCCGTGTGGGGGTCGACTCGTACCTCCTGAGCGAGTCGTGCCGCAACGGGCGGGGGAAGGCCCGCGGAGTGATGTCCCCGCTCGACGCGCTCTACACGGACCTCGCCAACCTGGGAAAGGTGTTCGACGTGGAGGACCGGGCCGAGGCGCTGACGAAGACGTTCCGGAAGCAGATCGCCGAAGCGCAGGCCAAGGCGCCGAAGGGTGGCGACCGCCCGCGCGTCTTCCTCTACGACGACGGGAAGGACAAGCCGCTGACCTCGGGTGCCTACGCCGGGCCGCACGACATCATCACCAAGGCCGGCGGCGACCACATCATGAAGGATCTCAAGGACAGCTGGACGACCGTGGGATGGGAGACGGTGGTCGACCGTGACCCCGAGGTGATCGTGATCAACGACTACGGGGACACCACCGCCGGTCAGAAGCGGAACTTCCTCATGTCCTACGAGCCGCTCGCGAACGTCTCCGCGATCCGCAACAACCGGATCGTCGTCCTCGACTACGTGGACCTCGTGGAGAGTCCGCGCAACCCCGCGGCCGTCAGCTCGCTCGCCGCGGAGCTGAGGAAGCCGGGCTCCTGAACCGGGCGGCACCGTACCGGGCCCGAGACTCCCGTCCTCTCGTCGCAGGGCCCCGGGCAGCCCGTCCGTGCGCGGGCGGCGGCCTCACCCCGCGCGGCGCGGGCGGCCGCCGATCCGGGGACGCCGCCTCGGTGCGACCCCGGCCCTGCGCGCGGCCCGGGGACGACACGGGCGGAGGCGCGGCTCCGGGCGGGTGTGCACCTCGCCGGGCCGGGGCGGGCTGCCGCCCGCCCCCTCAGTCGGTGAGGCCCAGGGCGCCCGCCGCCTGGATGGCCAGCCAGACCTCGGCGAGGGCGCCCGTCGAAGCCAGGTCGCGCCGGGAGAGCGTGCCGAAGCGGCGCAGCCGGTAGGCGAGGGTGTTCGGGTGGATGTGCAGCGCCGCCGCGGCCGTCTCGGTACGGCGGTCGCGTTCCATCCAGGTGCGGGCCGAGACCAGCAGGTGCGAGTCGTGGGCCTCGTCGTACCGCAGGACCTCGCCGAGCACGTGCTCGACGAGCGCGGTCAGCACCGCGGGGTCGTCGGGCAGCCACCGCCCCGTCGCGTCGGCGCCGTACCGGACGACGGGGCGGCCGGACTCCACGGCCTTGGAGACCGCCCAGAGCGCCTCGCGTTCGGCGACCTTCAGCGCGACGCCCGGCAGGAAGGGGCGGCTCATCCCGGCCGCCACGGAGGGCAGTCCGCCGACCGCCTCCGCCAGTTCCGCCGCACCCAGGACATAGCGGTCCTCACCCCAGGTGAGCAGCAGATGGGGGTGGTCCTCCAGACAGCGCAGCAGCGCCTCGTCCGTGGCGTGGCGGACCACCAGGAGCACGGCCTCGCCCTTGATCGCGTGCCGGGCGAGCCGACGGCGTGCCGCCTCCGGGTCGAGCACCTCCTGCAGCATCTCGGCCAGCGTCTCCGCACCCTCGCGGCGCAGCACCTCGCGCTCGTTGCGCACCATCGCCAGCCGCAGCGCCGCCACGGTGGCGATGTGCTGGACGACGGCGAGCCCCGCGGGCTGGGCGCCCTGGCGCTCGTACGCGACGAGGAAGCCCGCCGGGCCTCCGGGAGCCGGCACCGGGAGGACGAAGCCGCCGGGCACCGTGGGCGGGGCGTCGACGGACGCCGGCAGTACACGGGGATCCGGTGTGGGGACGCCCGGCAGGAGGGGGCGGCCCTGCGGTGTGCAGAGGTAGACGTCGTAGCCCGACAGCCCTTCCAGCCGGCGCAGCAGCGCCGGGGTGTCGAGGTCCTCGGCGACCAGCCAACGCAGGGAGCCGAAGACCTGGAGCTGCGCCCCCAGCCGGTGCCGGGCGTCCTCCTGGACCGAGGCCGCGACCTCCTGCGAGACGGCGATGAAGGGAACGGCGAGCGGCACCTCGAGGACCGGGAAGCCCCGCTCCTCGGCCGCCTCGAAGAACGCGTCGTGGAGCGGCGGCATGTGCAACTGCGCCGAGAGCGCGAGGCCCGACACGCCCGCGTCGTCCAGCCGCTCCAGATAGGCGCGCTGACCGGCGGCGTCACGGGGCACCGCCAGCCCCGCCGTCATGATCACCTCGGCGCCCAGCAGCCACGGCGTCGGATCGGCGAGCTCACTGGCGTGCGCCCACGACACGGAACGGCCCAGACCACTGCTGCCGGCCTTCACCGAGAGCTGGAGCGCGGGGAAGGAGAGCAGATCTTCGACCGTGAGTTTGTTGCTGGCCACAGAAAGAAGCGTACATCTCTGTGCCGGACACAATTGTCGCTGATCATTCAGGGCCACAGACTGCTGGGACGCCCCTACGCATGAACGGAAGGTGGAGCGTCCGTGACGACCTCGATCACCGAAATCGAGACCAACGGTGTCGAGCGGATCCCGGACGCGGACCGCACGGCCCGCCCGGTCGATCTGTTCCGCCTCGCCTTCGGCGGCGCCAACACCTTCGCGACGTGTGTGCTGGGAGCGTTCCCGATCCTCTTCGGCCTCTCCTTCTGGCAGGGACTCGCGGCGACCGTCCTCGGGCTCGTCGCCGGAGCGCTGCTGCTGGCCCCGATGGCCCTCTTCGGCCCGGCCAACGGCACGAACAACGCCGTGTCCTCCTCCGCGCACCTCGGCGTGCACGGCCGGGTCGTCGGCTCGTTCCTCTCGCTGCTCACCGCCATCGCCTTCTTCTCGATCTCGGTCTGGTCCTCGGGCGACGCGCTCGTCGGCGGTGCGCACCGGCTCGTCGACGTACCCGAGTCCGACCTGAGCTACGGAATCGCCTACGCGGTCTTCGCCGGCCTCGTGCTCGTCGTCTGCGTCTACGGCTTCCGCTTCATGCTGCTGGTCAACAAGATCGCCGTGCTGGCCGCGTCCGCCCTCTTCGTGCTCGGCGCCTTCGCCTTCGCCGGAGACTTCGACCCCGGCTACGCGGGCGCCTTCGCCTCGACCGCCGACCCGCTGTTCTGGCCGTCCTTCATCGGCGCCGCGCTGATCGTGCTCTCCAACCCGGTCTCCTTCGGCGCCTTCCTCGGCGACTGGTCCCGCTACATCCCCGCCGGGGCTCCGCGCCGCCGTGTGATGGGGGCCGCGTTCCTCGCCCAGATCGCCACCCTGCTGCCGTTCCTCTTCGGTCTGGCCACGGCGTCGATCATCGCGTCGAAGGCCGCGGAGTACGTCGATCCGGCCGCCCCGAACTACGTCGGCGGCCTGCTCGCGATCTCGCCCGGCTGGTACTTCCTGCCGCTCTGCCTCATCGCCCTGATCGGCGGCCTCTCCACCGGCACGACGGCCCTGTACGGCACGGGACTCGACTTCTCCAGCGTCTTCACGCGCTTCAGCCGCGTCCAGGCCACCTTCTTCATCGGCGTCCTGTCCATCGCGTTCATCTTCGTCGGCCGCTTCGCGCTCAACCTCGCGCAGTCCATCTCCACCTTCGCGACGCTCATCATCACCTGCACCGCGCCGTGGATGATCGTGATGGCACTGGGCTACGTCACCCGGCGCGGCTGGTACGACGCCGAGGCCCTCCAGGTCTTCAACCGCCGCCGCCGCGGCGGTCGCTACTGGTTCACGCACGGCTGGAACTGGCGCGGCATGTCCACGTGGCTCGTGTCGGCCGTCGTGGCGCTCCTCTTCACCAACCTGCCGGGCCAGTTCGTGGGTCCGCTCGGCGACCTCGCCGACGGCGCCGACATCTCGCTGCCGGTCGGGCTCGTCCTCGCGGCCGTCCTCTACCTCGCCCTGCTCACCCTCTTCCCCGAGCCGCGCGCCGTGTACGGCCCGGACGGGCCCCGTCTCGTCCGGGCGTCCGACACCCCCGTGCCGCCGATCACCGGCCGTAGGGGCGAAGACGTCCCCGAGCCGGCCACGGCGCACTGACCCCGCCGGCCCACCCATCCGCACCCGGGCGGACGACGCCCGCGACCAGGAGCAGATCATGAGCACCACCACCGTCCAGGAGGTCAGGGCCGCCGCGGACGCACTCGTCGCGGCCTTCGCCGAAGGGCGCCTCGACGACTACTTCGGCGCCTTCGCCCCGGACGCGGCCTTCGTCTTCCACACCACGCCCCAGCGGCTCGGCTCCACGGCGGAGTACCGCGCCCTCTGGGAGGAGTGGGTGGAACAGGACGGCTTCCGCGTCCTCGGCTGCACCTCGTCCGCCCCCCTGATCCAGCCCTTCGGTGACACGGCCGTCTTCAGCCACGACGTGGAGACGCGGGTCGCCACGCACGCGGGGGAGGAGACGCTTCACGAGCGGGAGACCATCGTCTTCGCCCGCGTCGCCGACAGCCGCTGGACCGCCGTCCACGAACACCTTTCCGCCCGCACCACCGCCTGACCGGGAGACGTTCCATGAGCACCACGTTCCGCAACTACATCGACGGTGGCTTCGCCGACGCGTCGGACGGCCGCACCCTCGACGTGGTGGACCCCACCACCGGCGCCGTCTACGCGACCTCCCCGCTTTCGGGAGAGGCCGACGTCGACGCGGCGATGGCGGCCGCTGCCGCCGCCTTCCCGGTCTGGCGTGACACCACCCCGTCCGTGCGCCAGCGCGCGCTGCTGAAGATCGCCGACGCGATGGAGGAGCGGGCGGAGGAGCTGGCCGCGGCCGAGAGCCGCGACACCGGCAAGCCGCTCCACCTCCTTCGCAGCGATGAACTCGCCCCCGCCATCGACCAGGTGCGCTTCTTCGCGGGCGCGGCGCGGATGCTCGAGGGCCGCTCGGCCGGCGAGTACACGGAAGGGCTCACCTCCATCATCCGCCGGGAGCCGGTCGGTGTGTGCGCGCAGGTCGCGCCCTGGAACTACCCGCTGCTGATGGCCGTGTGGAAGTTCGCGCCGGCACTGGCCGCGGGCAACGCGGTCGTCCTCAAGCCCTCGGACACCACGCCGGCGTCCACGGTGCTGCTCGCCGAGATCATCGGCGGAGTCCTCGCGGAGCTGGAGCTGCCGCGCGGAGTCTTCAACGTCGTCTGCGGCGACCGCGACACCGGCCGCCTGATGGTGGAACACCCGACCCCGGCGATGGCCTCCATCACCGGCTCCGTACGCGCAGGCATCCAGGTCGCCCAGAGCGCGTCCAAGGACGTCAAGCGCGTGCACCTGGAGCTCGGCGGCAAGGCCCCCGCGGTCGTCTTCGAGGACGCCGACCTGGCGAAGGCGGTCGAGGACCTGGTGGTCGGCGGCTTCTTCAACGCCGGCCAGGACTGCACGGCGGCCACCCGCGTCCTGGTCCACGAGTCCGTCCACGACGAGTTCGTCACGGCGCTCGCCAAGGCGGCGGCCGACACGAAGACCGGGCGGCCGGACGACGAGGACGTGCTCTACGGGCCGCTCAACAACGCCGGCCAGCTCGCCCAGGTCAGCGGCTTCATCGAGCGCCTTCCCGCGCACGCCGAGATCCGGGCGGGCGGCCACCGCGTGGGCGACGAGGGCTACTTCTTCGCCCCGACCGTCGTCTCCGGCCTCCGCCAGGACGACGAGATCGTCCAGAACGAGGTCTTCGGCCCTGTCATGACGGTCCAGTCCTTCACGGACGAGGCCCAGGCCGTGGAGTTCGCCAACGGCGTCGAATTCGCCCTGGCCTCCTCGGTGTGGACCAAGGACCACTCCCGTGCGATGCGGATGTCGAAGAACCTCGACTTCGGCTGCGTGTGGATCAACACCCACATGGCGCTCGTCGCGGAGATGCCGCACGGCGGGTTCAAGAAGTCCGGCTACGGCAAGGACCTCTCCGCCTACGGCTTCGAGGACTACACCCGTATCAAGCACGTCATGACGTCGCTCTAGATCCACGGGCACCTGTGGTCCGGCCCGCCACACGGCCGGACCACGGGCGCGCGGCGCCGGGGCGAACACTATGAACGCAACGGCCGCAGGGCTGGCCCGCTCCGTCCGGTGCTCCCTAGCATCCCGGGCTGCGGCGCAACTTCGCGCCCCGCACCCACAGGAGCCGCGCCTTGAACACGTCTGACGCACCCCCGGACGCTTCCCGACCGCCCCGGTTCCGCCGCCGGCTGGCGTCCGCGCTGGCGGCCGGGCTCGCGGCGGTCCTCCTCGGCACGCTCGGCAACGCCACCGCCGTCGCGCGCAACGGTCACCCCGCTGCCGTCACCTGCCCGCCGCGCCTGGCGGGCAAGGCGACGTGCTACTCCGGACAGGACGCCGACGGGGCCCACTACACGATCGCGGTGCCGACCCGGTGGAACGGGTCCCTCGTCGTGCACGCGCACGGCGGCCCCGATCTCGGCGACTCCTCCGACTCCTCACGCAGCGGCGACGACCTCGCGCGCTGGGCGGTGATGGTCGAGGAGGGCTACGCGTGGGCCGGTTCCTCCTACCGCCGCGGTGGCTACGGGACACGCATGGCCGCCGCCGACACCGAGAACGCGCGCCGCCTCTTCATCGCGGAGTTCGGGAAGCCCGAACGGACCTATGTGCACGGCCAGTCCTGGGGCGGGAACGTCGCAGCGAAGGTCGCGGAGACGTACGGCTCCCGGCCCGGGGCGTACGACGGGGCGCTGCTGACCAGCGGCGTCCTGGGCGGCGGCTCGCGTGGATACGACTACCGCGTGGACCTGCGGGCGGTCTACCAGTACTACTGCCACAACCACCCCCGGCCCTCCGAGCCGCAGTACCCGCTCTGGCAGGGGCTGCGGGCCGGCTCGACGATGACGGCCGAGGGGCTGCGCGCCCGCCTGCAGGAGTGCACCGGCTTCGCCTCCGAGCCGTCGGAGCGCACCGCGCCGCAGCAGCGCAACCTGGACGACATCCTCGCCGTCACCCGCATTCCGGAACGTACGCTCGAATCGCACCTGCGGTTCGCGACCTTCACGTTCCGGGACATCGTGTCGAACAGGCTCGGCGGGCGGAATCCCTTCGGCAACCGCGGCGTACGGTACACCGGTTCACACGACGACAAGGCGCTCAACGCCGGTGTGGAGCGCTTCACGGCCGACCCCACCGCACACCGTGACCTCTCCTACGACAGCGACCTGACGGGCCGGGTGCCCTTCCCGGTCCTCACCCTGCACGCGATCGGGGACCCGACGGCCTTCGTCGAGCACGAAGCGGCCTACCGCGACACGCTGCGGGGCGCCGGCCGGACGGCGAACCTCGTCCAGACGTTCACGACGGAGACCGAACACAGCGCACTGAGCGACTCCGAGTACGCCGGCTCCCTCGCGGCCCTCGACAACTGGGTGCGCTCGGGACACGAACCGACCGCACGCTCGATCGCGGCCTCCTGCGACGCGTCCGACGTGAGCTACGGCGGCGGATGCTTCTACGACGACGGCTTCGGGCCCGCACCGTACGCCTCCAGGGTCCGGCCCAGGCCGGGAGGCCTCACATGGCCGGCGATGACCGCCACTCAGGAGAGGGCCTGGAGCCGGATCGACGGAGTCGGCATCGCTCCCTGACGGGGCGCCGGCGAGCCGGTCAGGGCCCTAGAGACGCATGTCATGAGCGACGGGGACGCCCTCCCGCGCCCCCGGCACGTGCAGGAACTCCGCGTGCGGGGCGTGGTCCCCAGCCGCCACGACGAGCGTGTGGCTTCCCGGCCGGAGTCCGTCGACGCGGTACCGGCCCGACCGGACGGGGCCTGCCGCGACCCGCTTGCCCCGGGCGTCGATCACCGTGATCCACCCGGCGCACCCCGCGGGGTGCGCGTCGCACCGGACGGTCCCGGCGACGGTGACCCCGGCGCAGGACTCGGGTGAAGCGCCCGCCCCGGGCGGCGCCACTGCCGGGATCCGTTCCGCCCGGGTCACGGCAGTGGCCGCCGGTGGACGAGGCGAGCCCCCGGCCCGCGGTGGACGAGGGGAGCCCCCGGCGCACCCGGTGCCCGCGGCGGCCGGCCGCGGTGCCCACTCCGCCAACAGCGCCTGAGTGCGGCGCTGCATCGGTGAACAGGCCTTACGATCAGGCGACTTGTCGCGGACGGTGAGTCCGCACCGCTCCGCGTATCCGGCGAGCGTCTCGTCGAGTGCGGCCAGCTCCCGCAGCGCGGTGCGCATGCGTGTCGCCCGCGGTCCGGGCGGAGCCGCGTCCAGGTCCGCCCTCATCTCCCGGATCAGCGGGCTCACCCGCTGCCAGCCCTCCCCGGGCTCGCCCGTGGTCAGCGAGCGGTCCAGGGCGCGCAGCGACGAGCTCAGCGTCGAGGTGACGAGAGCGAAGCGTTCGGCCGGCCGCGGCGCCAGGTCGATGTCGATGTCCGCCGCCGCGGCCAGGGCGCGGGCGTGACCGGTGGCGGTGGTGAGCAGGGCGGTGCGGTTGTCCGCTTCGCGTCCTCGCAGCCCGAGCGGCATCCGGACCAGCGGACGTGCCAGGCTCACCACCTGGAACAGCGCGGAGTCGACCGCGCGGGCGGCTCCGCGCAGCCGGACGGGGGCGTCGGGGTCCTCCCAGCGCAGGGCGAGCTGCGAGACGAGGTCGTCGACGGCGGACACGTAGCCGCGCTCGGCCTCCCGCGTGATCCGCCGGCTGGACAGCGGGAAGATCAGCGCGGCGCAGGCGGTCGCGACGAGTATGCCCAGGGCGTTGTCCAGCAGGCGCTCGCCGAGCAGGTGGTCCATGCCGTCGTAGGGCGTCGTCAGCCCGTACAACTGCACGAGCGCGGCCACGAGTCCGACGACCCACAGGGCGTACGCGCGCTGCATTCCCCAGGCGCCGAGGGTGATGCCGGCCACGATGACGGCCAGCGTGCCGTAGACGTGGCCGGGGCCCAGCAGGTGGAGCAGCGCGATCCCGAGCACCGCGCCGATCACGGTGCCAGCCATGCGGTGGCCGAACTTGCGCAGACGCTCGTGCGTCGTGTTCGTGCCGAAGAGGGTGATCATCACACCGACGAGACCCCAGTAGAAGCGCTGCGGGTCGATCGCGTCGGTGAGGGGACAGACGATGGCCGCGGCGATCCCGGCGTGCAGGGGTGCGCGCACGTAGGGGACGGCCCGGCGCCAGCTCTTCCCGGTCCGTGCCGCGAGCACGCGCTGTGCCGCGGCCGCCGACCCGGCGGGACGGTCGCGCTCCAGGGCCACCGTCGGCTGGAAGGGCACCTGGGCGGGGGAGTCCGGGGTGCTCCAGCCCAGTGCGAGCCACCGTGAGAGCGAGCCGGCCAGTGAGTCGAGGAGGTGCGCCACGCGGTACGCGGCCTCGACGGTCTCCGTCCGCCCGCCGGCGACCGGGAGCGCGTGCACGCGGTCGGCCTGCAGGCGGATGCGCTCGGCGGCGGGACGCAGACCCTGGGCGCTGCCGAGGGGGGTGTCCCGCGCGATGACGAGCCCGACGGTCATGGCCTCGCGCAGGTGCGGTGGCACGTCGAGGCGGGCCAGGTCCTGCACGGCGCGGCCGATGCCGCGCAGGGCGAGCTCCGCGTCGAAGAGGTGCCGGTGCAGCAGCTCGGCCATGTCGGGGTCGGCGGCGACCTCGGGCCGGGCGAGCCGGCCGTCGATGGTGACGGTGGTGACGTTGAGGTGGTGCAGCGCACGCGCCATCCGCCGTACGGCCCGTTCCTGGTCGGCGTCGGGGTCCAGCGCCTCGACGGCCGCGTCCGCCACCCGCCGGGCCTCGACGACGAAGGCGCGCTGGGTGCGCAGCAGGTCCTCGCGCGGCATGGGACAGCACAGCAGCAACCGTGTCAGGAGTACGGCCACGGCGGAGACCAGGGCGATGGAAAAGGCTTTGCCCGTCATGGCCGGCGGGATGTTCGCCATCATGCCGACCATCAGGCCGTTGAAGAGCATCATGCCCGTGAGCAGGGAAAGCTGACCGAACCGGGCGAGGAAGAAGGTGAGCGCCAGAGCGACCACCATCAGGGTGATCTCCAGGCCGCGGTCGTCGTGCAGCTCGGCGGCCAGCCACAGGACGGCGGCGTAGGGGAAGGGCATCCACAGGATGGCGCGGCTGAGCCGCTGCCAGGTGTTCTCGGCGACGGCGAAGGCGCTCATCAGGCCCATCATCCCGCCGACCATCATGCCGATCATGGCCGGGACGTCGAGGGCCGTGGCCATCCCGTACCCGACCGCGAGCGAGGTCACCATCGCGACGAGGGTGCGCCATCCCGCTTGGAGCTGGCCGAGTCCGGGATCCGCCGCGAGCACCCAGTCCCACCGCCGCCGGGGTCCGCCCACCCGGTGCGGTGCCACGGCGCGCGCGGCGGCCGGCCCAGGTGCGGGGGCCGGGGCGGGAGGTGCGGGGGGCGCGGGTTCCGGTGCCGTGTCCGACGGCCTGGTGTCCGGGCTGATCAAAAGGACTCCGAATCGATCGCGTTCAACAAGGTGGTGAGGGCGTCCCGTGCGGCGGCCACGGCGCGCTCGGAGTCGTCGACACCCGCGTCGAGGCCCCGCAGGAGCGCCGCTGCCATCCGTCGGCGGCCCCGGTCGAGCAGTTCTCGCCCGGCGGGCGTCAGGGACGCCTCCCTGACGCGCCGGTCGGCCGCGGGGCGCCCGCGCGTGGTGAGACCCCGCTCCTCGAGCCCCTGCAGGACCACGGTCACGCGAGGCTGGGCCATACCCGTGTACGCGGCGAGAGCGGTGACCCGGCGGGGTCCCTCCTCCAAGGCGTCGAGTACGGCCACCTGGCTGCGGCCCAGCCCGAAGTCGCCGGTGCGGAAGAGCGTCTGCGACAGTCGCCCGATGCCTCTGAGGAGGCCCCGAGCGGCACTTTCGATGCGCTGCTCGTCGGTAGGGTCTGCCCGGGACGACGATTGATGCATATAGCAATTATATAGATGTCAAGAGTGGGGGTGGAACCATGTGCGGGCAAAATGCCCGTCCGCCCGGGTGGGTGCCGGTTTCCGCGACCGTCCGTGGACAGCGAAACGCCCTTGCGGCGACGGCTTCGGACCCAGGGGTCCGGGCCGTCGCCGCAAGGGCGTTTCGCCGGCTCAGCGCGCCGGGTCCGGTTCCCGCCCGCTCTCCGTGAGGCGGTGCAGCGCGCGCACCAGGGCCTCGACACCCGCCTCCGCCTTGGAGCGGGGGCAGCCGACGTTCAGCCGCAGCCACCCCGGGGCGCCGTAGGCGGCCCCCGGCATGACGGCCACCCTCTCCACCTCGACGAGCTCGCGCTGCAGCGCACCGTCGCCGACGCCCAGCGGGCGCAGATCGATCCAGGCGAGGTATCCCGCTTGCGGAGGCTCCCAGCCGAGCTGCGGGAACTCCGCGCGGAGACGGTCCGAGACCATCGAGAGGTTGCCCGCGACGTACGTGCGCAGGGCGTCCAGCCAGGGTGCCCCCTCCCTGTACGCGGCGATGTGGCCGACCAGCGACAGCACGGCGGGGGAGGAGAGGCCGTCGGCCTCCTTGAGCTGCCCGAGGTACGCCTCGCGTGACGCGGGGTCACCGATGACGCCGTAACTGCCGGTCAGTGCGGGGATGTTGAACGACTTGGACGCCGAGGTGATCATGGCCCACCGTCCCTCACCGGCGAACCGCGGCCAGGGGTGGTGGACATGCGGGGCGTGCGCCAGGTCGGAGTGGATCTCGTCGCTGACCACGGCGACACCGTGCCGCTCGCACAGCCGCGCCATCCGGTTCAGCTCGTCGGCGGACCAGACCCTGCCCGTCGGGTTGTGCGGCGAGCAGAGCAGCAGCACGGCCGTGTCGGGCAGCGCCAGCAGCCGTTCCAGCTCCACCCAGTCGTCGAGCGGGCACTCCCGGAGCCGCCGCCCGTGGGCCGCCACGGTCTTGGGGAACGCGTCGTACATGGGGGTATGGGCGACCACACCGTCACCGGGGCGCGACCACAGCCTGAGCAGCTGCGACAGCTGGTAGACGACGGACGGTGCGTACACGATCGCCTCCGGGTCGATCGCCGTCGTGTGCCGCGTCGCGTACCAGTGGACGACGGCGGAGAGGAAGTCGTCCTGGCGCCAGCGTGAGTAACCGAGCACGCCGTGGTCCAGACGGCCGCGGAGTGCGGCCATGACCTCCGGAGCGGTCTCGAAGTCCATGTCGGAGATCGTGAACGGCAGGAGATCCGGAACGCCGAAGCGGTCCTCGACGTAGTCCCACTGAGTGCACCAGGTGCCGTGCCGGTCCACCGGGGTGCCGAAGCCGTAAGGGTCCGCGGAGGCCGGTGTCCGGTGGGAAGGGGAGGCCATGGTCAGCCCACCGGGATCATGGTGGCGATGGCGTCCTTCACGGACTGGACCTGTGGTCCGATGACGACCTGCACGCTGTGGTCGTCGAGCTTGATCACGCCCACGGCGCCGAGCTTCTTCAGCCGCGCCTCGTCCACCTGTCCGGCGTCCTCCACCGTCATGCGCAGGCGGGTGATGCAGTTGTCCAGGGACCGGATGTTGCCCGCGCCGCCGATCGCGTCGAGGATCGCCGCGGCGTCGTACTTCCCCGCGACCAGCTCACGTGCGGGCTGCTTCCCGTCGTCCTGGGCCACCGGCTCGGCGTCGTCCTCCGCCTGCTCCGACTCGTCCTCCCGGCCGGGGGTCCTGAGGTCGAAGCGCGTGATCGCCCATCGGAACAGGAAGTAGTACACGGCGAACCACACGGCCGCGATGACGGGCACCAGGTACCACTTGGTCGCCGAGCCCTGGAGCACGCCGAAGACCAGCCAGTCGATGACGTTGCCGTCGGTGTTCCCGATGAAGACGCCGAGCAGGGCCGCCGTGAGGAAGCCGAGCCCCACCAGGACCGCGTGGATCGCGTACAGCCACGGTGCGACGAACAGGAACAGGAACTCCAGCGGCTCGGTGATGCCGCCGACCACGCAGGCCACCACGCCGGACACGAGCAGGGCCTTGATCTCCGGGCGCATCTTCTTGTTCGCGCAGTGGTACATCGCGAGTGCCGCGCCCGGGAGGCCGCCCAGGTAGGCCGCCATCTTGCCCTGGGAGAGGAAGTGGGTGGCGTCGGTGACGGCGCCGTTCGGCGTGCCCGCGCAGTCCAGGTGCGCGTAGAACATGTTCAGGGCGCCGGAGACCTGGTCCCCGCAGACGGCTCCGGAACCGCCGACGTCCGTGAAGCGGAACATGGCGACGAGGATGTGGTGCAGCCCGATCGGTCGCAGCAGCACCTCGCCCATGCCGAAGAAGAACGGCCCGAAAACGCCCGTGTGCCCGATGCCCCGCCCCACGGCGGTGATCCAGCCGTTGAACGTCGGCCACACGAGCGGGATGAGCAGACCGAGCACGCTCAGGACCAGGGCGGAGATGATCGGGACGAAGCGCAGCCCGCCGAAGAAGGCCAGCGCGTCGGGCATCCGCTGTGTGCGAAAGCGCTGGTGGAGGAGGCTGACAACGATGCCAACAGCCACGGCTCCGAGGAGTCCCGTATCGATGGACTGGACTCCGAGGACGTCGGCGATCCCGTAGTGGTTGATCGCCCCCTCGTCCTCGAAGTCGACGCCCTTGGCGGTGAGGAAGAAGTTCACCGCCAGATTCATGGCGGCGAAGCCCACGAAACCGGAGAACGCGGCGACGCCCTTGTCCTCGCGGGCGAGGCCCAGCGGAATGGCCATCGCGAAGAGGACGGGCAGGAAGGTGAAGGCGACCAGCCCGGTGTTGGCCATCCACGTGAAGACGAGATGGAAACCTTCGGCCTTCAGGAAGGGGAGGTTGTCGGTGACCGCCTCGCTGGACAGCGAGGAGCCGATGCCCAGCATGATGCCGCAGAAGGCGAGGAGGGCCACCGGGAGCATGAACGTTTTGCCGAGCCCCTGGAGGAATTCCCAGAGTGCGGCTTTGGTCTTCTGCATGTGTACGGACTTTCCGGCGTGGGGGACGGGACCCGGGCGCTCGTCGTGGTGATGCGGGGACCACGGGTGTGCGAGCGGTGAGGTCGGGCGAGGAGGCTCCGGCCGTCGCCCGCGACGCACCCGGGGCTTACCCGGGTGAGCAGCGCCGGGCAGGGCCGTTCCGCCGCACGGATCACATCACAGCAGGTCGGCGGCTGTCCATGGAGGCGGAAGAAACCGATCCGCACGGTGCGCGGGGACCCCGGCGCGTGGAGTGAGATGCCTGTCGCGGACCGTGACGCACGCCACTCGCCGGCGTCGGTGCCGAGTGTTTGGCGACGCACCGGCGGGTAAGGGGCTCTGTGATCGCCGGATCCGACAATCCGGTGGATAGTGTGCAGGAGCTACCGAATGAGGAGGTTCGATGTCCTCGAAGCGACGTCGTAAGAAGAAGGCCCGCCGCAAGAACGGCGCGAACCACGGCAGCCGTCCTCAGACCTGAGGGCCGAGCCGGTTCACCGGGGGGTGGCACGCGTGCCACCCCCCGGACGCGTTCCCGGTCGCGGCACACGGCCGGTGCCCCGGAGCGGCTGGTACAGAATCAGGAGCATGGACGTCATCGCGCTGCTCGAAGCGGCCTCCCTGCTCTCGCCCGAGGAGAGGGCGACCGCGGACGACCTCACGGTGAGCGACATCTGGGACCACCTCACCCGCGACGAGTGGGACGTGGCGCTCGCGATGCTCGAGGAGCTCGTCGACGTCCCGCCTCCACCGCCCGCTTTCTGGGAGGACATGGCCACCGTGGCCGAACAGCTCGGTATGGAGCGGAGCACCGCCTGGTGCCGCTGGCGCTCCTACGAGACCCGCTACGGCGTCATCCGGGCAGATCTCACCCTCCGCCCGGCCTCCGAGACGTGGCGTCGGACACCCGTCACAGGTTCCGGCGTCCTGCGTCCCATGTGGGATATCGGGAACACCGCTCCGGACGGCGGACCGGCCCTCGACATCGCCGCCCTGTGGGTGGAGTTCCTTCCCTGCCTCGCGCCGGGCGGGCGGGCCCCGGTACGGCTGGCCCCTCTCGATCCCTCCCGTTGGCTGCACCTCCGGCCCGGCCAGGTGATCACCATGTACGAGGACCGGTCCGTGTCCGCGACGGCGGTCGTCCTGGAGACCCGCCGTCCCACGGCAGCCCCGTCCCGGCAGGGACGGCCACCGGTGCCGGAGCGCGAGCGGGGTCCGCCCGGTCCGGGCCACCAGCTCGGTCATAGCCGTGTCAATCCTGCACGACCTGCGGTGATGACGCCGACTCGCGGTCCTCGGAGACTGAGCGACTCACCCTGAGTCAATGACGGCAGTGCAGTGCGACTCAACCACCCCTCTAGCAGCGGCAGTTATAGTTTCATGCAGCGTCGCGTGCCGGTGGCGGATGAATCGTCAGGCATGGAGGCGTCGTATCGAAAGGTGGCTCCGGCCATTCCCACCCCAATTTCACAGAAGATCACGCTCTACCCCGCCGAGGACCGGTTTCTCGGCCCCCGACCCGCCGTCCTCGTCCTGCCCGGCGGCGGCTTCCGGGAACTTCCACCGCACGAGGGCGAAGGCTACGCCCGCTGGCTGTCCGGCCTCGGCATCCACGCCTTCGTCCTGTCCTACCGGCTGCTGCCGGACCGGTTCCCGGCTCCGCTCGAAGACGCCCGGGCCGGATTGGACCACATCCGCAACGGCGACCACGGCCTCGACATCGGCCGGGTCGGCGTCATCGGATCAAGCGCGGGCGGCCAACTCGCCGGTCTGCTCATGACCGGTCGGGTCCTGTCCATCGAGGAGGGCGTCGCCGCCCCGCCCCGACCGGACTTCGCGATCCTGGCCTATGCGCTGGCCGACCTCGACCTGCTGCCGCCGCCGGTGGTCGAGAACCTGCTCGGCGACCTGCTGCCCATCAAGGACGAACTGTCCCCGGCCAAGCATGTGGACGCGTCGGTGTGTCCGACCTTCGTATGGGCCACCGCTCAGGACCCGCCGGGCCTGCCCAACGCCCTGGAGTGGACCCGGGTTCTGGCGGCGGCCGCAGTACCGGTGGAGTTGCACGTCTACCCGGGCGGCAGCCACGGCATCGGCCTGGCCGACGGCGTGGAATACGGCGGCGAGCCGCACAAGTTCATCGCGCGCGAACCGCACACCGCGTCCTGGACGACCGCGTGCGCGGCCTGGCTGCGACGGGAGGGCGTTCTTGCCGACTGACCGCGTCACCGCCTGGGGCGGCGAACTGCACCGGGTGCACGGCAAGCTGCGCAATGCGTTGGCGCTGGCGCGGGCGGGACTGGACGGCGGCGACCCCGCTGACGCCGCCACCGACCTGCTGTTGTTCTGCCACGGGTTCTGCGCCGCCCTGTCCGGCCACCATCGCGCCGAGGACGGTTCGCTGTTCCCGGAACTGGTACGGGCGCGACCCGACCTGGCGCCGGTGCTCGCGAAGCTGACTCAGGACCACAACATGATCGAGCACCTCATCGGTGGATTGCAGCAGGCGGTGGCCGACTCGACCGACCCGGAGGTGGCGCACCGCCACCTGGACGGGATCGAGGCAGTCATGGAGACGCACTTCAAGTACGAGGAGAAGCAACTGGGAGCGGTCCTGGACGGCATGGACGCTGACTTCGACCGTACCGAGATCTTCGGCCCGATCAGCTGAGCCGCGTCCCGGTCGCGCCGCCCGCGACGGCGCGACCGGGAATCCACCTGGGTCCGAGCCGGCCGCCACCGCCTCGCCCGAGTAGTGAACCGCGACCGCCGCGGGTTCGGTGAAGCGGGAGGATCCTCCAGGTCCTCATACGGACGAAGACGTGCTCGACACGGGCGCGGACCTGTTTCCAGTGGGCAGTTGCTCGCCTCTGCGGCGCGAGAAGGACGAGCCGGCGCTGCGTCACATTCGTGCGCCAGTAAGCCACTACCAGCAGCACACGGTCCTCCAGCGGAAGTGGCCACGGGCGGCCAATGCGGACCGGATCCACGCCCTCGCGGCGCAGGGCCGTCACCAGCTGGCCGAAGACACGCGGGCTCAGCCCGGTTCACGGGGCTGTCCAGGACCGGCTCCGACATCGTGATCACGCCAGACATCGCAAGATCATCTCACCTGGTGGGAGCGGTCCCGCGACGGTATGCGAAGGAGTCACAGCCAGGCTGCCCGCTCGGTACGATCGGGACCGCCGGCGCCATCCACCACGTAGGTCAGTGCCTCTGCGAAGCTGGCGCCCAACTGCCACAGGAAGCCCGGTCCTACGGCGATGACACGCCCGGTCGCCGCCACGTATGACCTGTACTGGATCGACCACATGCCCAGAGGACTGTAGTTCTCCCCGTATCGGCGCCTCAGCCTCTGAGCCTCCGCAGACGCGTCGATGCAGGCGTCAACGGGATCCAGGTGCAGCGACGAGGAAGGGGCACGAGCCGGAGAACTCTTGATCGTCAGTTCGCCGAACTCTGCCCAAACCGCTGTCGCAACGTCGTTGCACTCGAACCCCACCGCCACGAGTCGTTGTGTCCAGGTCTCGGTGTCGATCCGTCGTCCCGCTCTCCACCCGGCAGTCCTGAGCGCTTCCAACACCGAGGGCCCGCAGCCCGTCAACAATCCACCGATGCGCTCTATGCGCCCAACCCGTCTACTCGGCGACCCTGCTTCTACACAAGTCTTACAGGTGCGGACCCGCACACTACAGGGCGGCGCGGCACGTGCCGGCAGGGAGATCGCTCACGGGACAGCCCTCAGCCATCCCGTATTCATCCCGTCGTGCAGGATGTCCTGTCACGCGCCGATCAGCTGACCGAGTTGGGTCACGAGGTCCGCTGTCTCACTCCCTGCCACGGCGATCGTCGCTGGAACAGCCGCTTCCTTCATCTGGCGCCATGCCCGACGCATCAGGCCGAGGTCAGGCGTGCGGTCTTCCTGCTCGGCAGCTACAAGTTCGCCTTCAATGACCTCGGCTTCATGGATAAGTGATTGATTCGAGAGCTGGCCTGCTCGTAGTTCCGCACGCAGCGACTCGAGGAGTTCGCCGATCACGGCCCGAGCTTCTCGTGCGCCCTCCGGATCCAATCCTCGATTATCTTGGCTGTTGTGATCACCTTGTTGCACATTTCCGCCGGAAATCTCCTGCTTGCCGATATTCCAGTTACTCATTTCGCTGAGTCTCCCGCTGATCTGGTGGGTGATCTGGCCGTCCGGAAGGACGTTCATGGTCATGTGCGGGGCGTAGAACTGTGCGGAAGCCCCGCCGTGCTGCGCGGCCACGCGAGCTTCGTCCTCAACGTCACTGGTCGTAACCTCGCCGAGGGTCAACAAGAATTCGTGCAGAGTGAGACCCCATCGCTGGGCCCGAGGTGCGAGGACGCGACGGACTGAATCAGCTATCTGCTGAAGCGACAGGCGTGCGTCGGCAGCGGCCAGGTTCGCGAGGGCATAGGTGAGTTCGTATGCGGCATGCCGCTCGAGCGCATGAATATAACTAGCCGTGCCGTAAGTTGCCTTGACTGGATCGGTGACGCTGTACTGAATTGTGAACTCGATGGGCAGATCGGTGCCGTCGTACATCGAGACAATGCGCAGTGGGAATGGAACTGTCTGCTCCCGCAAGTCAATGCGGTTCCGTATCGTGTCCACAAGCGGCGTGATGGTGCGCAGCCCAGGACGCAGGGTCCTGCTGTAACGGCCAAAGCGTTCCACGATGGCAGCTGATCCACTCGGAATCACTTGGCATGCCCGGACTGCGTAGCCCATCCCGCTAACTGCGGCAAGAGCGCCGCCTACCAACCATCGCCGCCGCATAGCACCCTCCGTCGCGCCATATGATGGCTCACTTCGCAGACCGGTGCCATGGATTCGCCGAAGCCGTCGGCGCCGATGTCCACGACGGGCCCGGCCGGTTCACCAGCCGTTCGGCAGGGGCCACCGTGCGGTGCACCTGCTCAATGACCGCCCACTCGTCGGGGACGCCCCGAACTCCTGCCCCTTGATCAGGCGGCCGGCGAGCCGGAGCCTCGGGACGGAGCGGGACCGTTCGGTCGGCCCGTGCGTCCGGCTCCGGGCGCCGGGGGCGACGGTCACTCCTCGCGTGCGGGCATCGCCGCGAGACCTGTCTCCCGGATGATTCGGCCGACCGTCTCGTCGAGGGAGCTACGGCTGCTGACCACGGACTCGACGTCGCCGGGCAGGAGATCGCGCTCCCGGTACCAGTCGCGCAGATGCCGCTCGGTCACCTGCGCCCGATAGGCGGCATCGGCCTTCGAGGAGTGCCGGGCGAACGTCTCGTCGAGCGGAACGTCCAGGTAGTAGCAACGGGAGACGCCGCGGTGGTCTGCGACCAGGCCGGTGAGCATGTCGCCGTAGCGGTCGGAGTACAGGATGCCTTCGACGACGACGTGGTAGCCGGCTTCGAGCGCGTAGCGCGCCACCGTGTCGATCAGGCCGATGTTCGCACCCCCCGGCCGGTCGTGCTCGCGCAGTACGGTCCGGCGGAGGTTGTCCTGCCCGACCACGGCGAGGCCACGGCCGAAGCGGTCGCGGATCCCCGCGGCCACCGAGGACTTGCCCGAGGCCGAGTTCCCCCGTACGACGATCAGCCGTGTCTCTTCGCTTCCCGTCCTCATCCGGAGCACGCTACCGGCCGTCCGGAAGGTCGCGGGGCCTGTTCGGCCGTGGCTCCGGACCCGTGGTCAGGTGAGCAGTTGATTGCGGTGGGAAGCGCGGCGGGCGGCGGCCAGCAGGGCGTG
Organism: Streptomyces sp. NPDC102402; assembly: GCF_044765765.1. Lineage (NCBI taxonomy): Bacteria > Bacillati > Actinomycetota > Actinomycetes > Kitasatosporales > Streptomycetaceae > Streptomyces > Streptomyces sp. NPDC102402. The sequence goes on along the minus strand of NZ_JBIWKR010000004.1, from coordinate 635,184 downwards.
GATCTGCGGGCCCGCCTGGTCGAGACGGGACACGGCCTTCGCGAACGGGAGCCGTACGTCACGGTGGGCGCCGGCGTACTCCAGGCGCAGGGTCACGCCGTAGCGGTCCATCGCCAGGGGGAGGACGCGCTTCGCGCCCTTCTCCGGCTGCGGCTGCACGAGCCGGAGAAGCAGGGGGACCAGCTCGTTGTGGTCGTCCACGAGGTGGGTCAGCATGCCCGCCTCGCTGGTGGCGATCGGATCGGGTTCTGTCTCCTGCAGCGTGTCCAGCGTGACGAAGGACCGGCCCCTGTGGTCCTCGAAGACCGCCTGGCCGAACTCCATGCAGGTGCTCTCCGGGGACTCCGTGCTGTAGGGGGCCGACAGCAGGCCGGTCACCGTGACGCGGGCACGGGTGCGGTCGCGCACCGGCGTGGGCGCGATGTCGGTGAACTTCAGCCGGACGGGGATGCGGGGCCCTGCCGGTGCGGGACCGGCCTCGGATGGTTCGTGCAGGTGGATGTGGCCCATCGCGGCCGTGCCGTCGAGCCGGTGCACCTCGATGGGGTCGAGCCCGTCGCTCACCACCGTCATCGAATGAGCCGCGGTCAGGATCGACAGCACGCGTTCGGCGGGAGTGGGCAGGGTGACGCGGGAGTGGAAAGGACGCATCCAAGTCCTCCAGAGGAGCGGGCGGGGAGACCTCATGACAGCTACTTAGGCATGCCTAACCTAACCCATCGGTGGCGGTTCGGGTAGCGCGGCACCCGCCCTACGTGTGTTCGAGTCGGCGGACGGGGATCACCGGCCGCGATGTCGTCACCCGGTGCACGCGAACGGTGCGCGCGAGCGGGGCGCGCGAGCGGGGCGCGCGACCGCTGAAGGCGTCGGCGGCGTCGGGGGCGGCCTGGTGCGGTGCTACCGACCGTGCGTGAGCGGTGCAGGGGTGCCGCGGCCACTCCCGCCGGCCAGCATGTCCTCGACGATTCCGACGGCGCGCGGGATGCCGCCCTCGGTCCGGGCCGCCGACTGCAACTGAGCGGACCGCTGTACGCGTTCCGGATCCGCGAGCAGGTCGTCCAGGGCGGCGCGAAGGGTCTCGGCGGTCGCGTCAGCGGTGTCCACGCGGCGGGCGACGCCGAGTTCCACGAGCCGGTCGGCGTTCATGAACTGCTCGGCGCCCTGCGGCACGGCGATCATGGGAACTCCGGCCAGGAGCCCCTCGCCGCAGCCGCCCATCCCGGCGTGGGTGACGAAGGCGTCGGCCTGTTCCAGAATCGCCCGCTGCGGGACCCAGGGGCGCACCTCGACGTCGGGCGGGACGGGACCGAGCTCCCCGGGGTCGGTGTACGCGCCGATCTGGAGAACGACGTGCCAGCCGGGCATGTCGCCGAAGGCGGCGACGCACTGCCGGTAGAACGCGGGCCGGCGGGTGTACGCGGAGCCGAGTGAGACCAGCAGTACGTGCTCCGCGGCTGCCGGGCGGGTCCAGCCGTCCGTGTCCGCCCGGGTGCCGGAACAGGGGCCGACGAAGGTCACCCTGCCGGTGTCGACGCGATCGGCGTGCGGCTGCATCGCCCGGGGGATCAGGGCGAGGGCCCGGGCGGGCGGTCCGGAGAAGGCGTCCACGTCCGTGGTCGTCGCCCCGCACTCCTCGAGCCACCGCGCGAACCTCTCCCGGTAGGCGTCGGCGCCCGGTGACTTCCGCAGCTGCGAGGCGACTTCCTCCTCGTAGCCGTCCCAGCCGACGAACGTCGGGGACAGCTGCAGGAGGGGACGGCCCTGCGCTTCGGCCAGGGCGCGTGCGGCGTAGGCGCCGATGTCGTAGAGGTACAGGTCGGCCGGATCGTCGTCGTAGACGGCGCGCAGCTGCGGTAGCGCCCGGACCGCGTCGTCCAGGAAGAGGCTCGCCGCGGCGACGGGGTCGGCAGGCCAGTCGTTGTCGGCGACGGGCAACGTGGAGGTGCAGTGAACCAGCTCGGCGCCGGCGGACTCGATCCGGTCGGCCATGAGCGGGTCGATGGCATAGGTGACCCGGTGCCCGCGCGCCGCCAGTTCACGGATGAGCGCGAGGCCGGGCAGGACGTGACTGACGATCGGGACACCGACCATCGCGATATGGGAACGGCGACGGGACACGGGATCACCTGTCTCCGGGGCAGGAACGGGTGGTGTGGGGGATACGCCGTCAGGGCCGCTCGGCTCGCGCGGCCGCCTCCTCCAGGTCGGCGACGGTCCCCGACATGATCGTCCGTACGTGCTCGGTGATGAACCGCACGGGCCAGTCCCACCACGCCACGGCGAGGAGCCGGGCGACGTCCGTGGCGTCGTAGCGCGTTCGGATGAGGCGGGCGGGGTTGCCCCCGGCGATGCCGTAGTCGGGGACGTCGCCGGTGACCACGGCGCCGGCGGCGATGATCGCGCCGTGGCCGATCCGTACGCCGGGCATGACCGTGGCCCCGTGGCCGAACCAGACGTCGTGGCCGACGACGGTGTCGCCCCGGCCCGGCAGGCCGGTGATCAGGTCGAAGTGCTCGGCCCAGGAACCGCCCATGGTGGGGAAGGGGAACGTGGACGGGCCGTCCATACGGTGGTTGGCGCCGTTCATGAGGAACCGTGTGCCCGTGCCCAGTGCGCAGAACCTGCCGATGACCAGCCGATCGGGGCCGTAGTGGTACAGCACGTTGCGCGTCTCGAACGAGGCCGGGTCGTCCGGATCGTCGTAGTACGAGAAGTCGCCGACCTCGATCAGCGGTGACTTCACCAGCGGCTTCAGCAGGACGACGCGGGGGTGCTCGGGCATCGGGTGGAGCACGGTGGGGTCGGCGGGAACGGGCGGCATCGGCGGGGGGTTCCTCTCGGCAAGGCTACCTAGTGCGACAACTGTCGCGTTAAGATGCTGGCACGGCCCGGCACGTCGATCAACCGGATACTGGAACTCTGATGACAGACCCGACAGGCCCGACGGCCACCACGCCGGACCGCCGTCCGGGCGGCCGCACCGCCCGCATCCGTGCCCAGGTCCTCGACGCGGTGCGTGCCGAACTCGCGGACAGCGGTCACGAGGGGCTCACGATGGAGGGCGTCGCGACCCGTGCGGGAGTGCACCGCACCACTGTCTACCGGCGCTGGCGCGACGTGGGTGGCCTGCTCGTCGATCTCATCGACGCCGCCGGTGAGATCGACTGGCAGCCGCCGGACACCGGCTCCCTGCGCGGCGATCTGACGTCCCTCAACCAGGAGATCCAGGAATCCCTGGTCGTGCGGCCGTCCTTCGCCGTCGCGCTGATGGCGGCCTCGTTCCACTCCGAACAGGCCGCCCGGGCCCAGACCCGGCTGTGGGCGGACCGGTACGCCCAGTGCGAGATCCTCGTCGAGCGTGCCGTCGGCCGCGGCGAACTCCCCGCACGGTGCGCGGACGCGCGGAGCCTGCTCATCGCCGCCACGGCGCCGCTCTACCACCAACTGGTACTCCTGCGCGCCGACTCCGACCCGCATCTCCCGGAACGGGCTGCCGAGGCGGCGGTGCTGGCGGCTGCCGCGGGTGCCTTCCCCGTTCGTCCGGGCGGCTGAGTCTCGCGGCCGCCCGGCCCCCGGAGCGCGCCGGCTCGCACTCCGGGAGCCGGCCCGGGCGACGCGGGGTTCCTTCCGCTTCGGGGCTGCCGTGCGTCCTCCCGGGCCGGTGCCGAACTGCGCGGACGGGGGTACGGACGTGGGCGCCCGAGTGAGAACCGTTGACAAATGTGTCACCTGCTAGAAACCTGTCACCTCGACACCGCAAAAAATTGACCGGATCACTCAAAATCCTAGGCAATACGCGCGAGTTCCCGGCAGGTGGCCCTGCTCTCTCACCTGTCGGTGTCCCGGATCGTCCCCCCATCGGTGTACCGGCAGCCCGCCCGGGCCCGTCGCCGGCCACCCGGCACGTACTGCGCCGGGCGGACGGCGACGCCTCGGCACGCCCTCGCCGGTCCCGCAGTCCCACGGAACTGAGGACAGCATGAGATGGAAGCAACTCGGCCGGCGGTTCGCCGTCGGTGCGGTGGCGGCCGCGCTGATGACCGTCGGCCTCCTGCCGGTCACCGCCACGGCCGCCGCGCAGAGCCCCGACCTGGCCCTCGGTAAGCAGGTCACGACCAGCGGGTCGCACGGCGCCTACCCGGCGTCGAACATCACCGACGGCAGCCAGCAGACGTACTGGGAGAGTCCCGGAACGTTCCCGCAGTGGGTCCGGATCGACCTGGGCAACGCGTTCGACGTCGACCGGGTGGTGCTGAAACTGCCGGCCACGTGGGAGGCGCGGACCCAGACGCTCGGCGTCCAGGGCAGTACCGACGGAAGCACCTTCGGCGCGCTGTCGGCTTCCGCCGCCCGGGCGTTCAGCCCGGAGGCCGGCAACGCCGTCACCATCGACTTCACCGCGAAGCAGGCGCGGTACATCCGTGTGCAGGTGACCGCCAACAGCGGCTGGAACGCCGCTCAGCTCTCCCAGGTCGAGGTCTACGGCGAGGACGGCGGCGAAGACCCGGGCCCGCCGGCCTCCGAGGGCTCCAACCTGGCGCTGAACAAGCCGATCGAGGCGTCGTCGTACGCCCAGACCTACGTGGCCGCCAACGCCAACGACGACAGGACCGGCACGTACTGGGAGTCGAACGGCCACCCCTCGACGCTCACGGTGAAGCTCGGAGCCGACGCCGACATCGAGGCCGTCGTCGTCAAGCTCTCCCCGGACCAGGCATGGGCGACCCGTACGCAGAGCGTCCAGGTGCTCGGCCGCGCCCAGTCCGCCACGGCGTTCACCTCCCTGAAGAACCGGGCCGACTACGTGTTCAATCCGACCGGAAACCAGAACACGGTGACCGTTCCGGTCACTGGGCGGTACGCGGACGTCCAGCTCAAGTTCTTCTCCAACACCGGTGCTCCCGGGGCCCAGGTCGCGGAGATCCAGGTCGTCGGGACCGCCGCGCCCAACCCCGACCTGACCGTGTCCGAACTGACGTGGTCGCCCGCGTCGCCGTCCGAGAAGGACGACGTCACCGTGCGGGCCACCGTCCGCAACACCGGCACCTCGGCGGCCGCCGCGACGGCCGTCGACGTCAGTCTGGAGGGCGTCGTCGCCGGCAGCGCACCCGTGGGCGCGCTCGCCGCCGGAGCGTCGGCCACCGTGGCGGTGGACGTCGGCAGGCGCCCGATGGGCACGTACGGCGTCTCGGCGGTGGTCGACCCGACCGACACGGTCGTCGAGCAGGACAACAGCAACAACAGCCGCACCGCGCCTGAGAAGCTGGTCGTGGGCCAGAGCCCCGGGCCCGACCTCGAGGTGCTCGGCATCACGTCCAGTCCGTCCAGCCCCGCCGTGGGAGCTCCCGTCACCTTCACCGTGTCCGTCCGCAACCGCGGCACGACCGCGGTGAGTTCCTCGACGGTCACCCGCCTTCTGGTGGAGAGCACCACACTGAACGGCACGACCGGGGCGGTCCCCGCCGGAGGCACGGTCAGCGTGCCCGTCAGCGGGAGCTGGACCGCGAAGAGCGGCGGGGCCAACGTGACCGCGACCGCGGACGCCACCGGCGTCGTCCCGGAGACCAACGAGAGCAACAACGTCTACTCACGGGCCATCGTGGTCGGCCGAGGAGCGGCTGTCCCCTACACCGAGTACGAGGCCGAACAGGGCACGTACAAGGGGACGTTGCTGAAGTCCGACAAGGAGCGCACCTTCGGGCACACCAACTTCGCCACGGAGTCCTCGGGGCGCGAGTCCGTGCGGCTCAACTCCACCGGTGAGTACGTCGAGGTCACCTCCACCGTGCCCTCGAACTCGATCGTGGTCCGCAACTCCGTCCCCGACGCCCCCGGAGGAGGCGGGGCCGAGGCCACGATCAGCCTGTACGCCGACAACACCTTCGTCCGGAAACTGACACTCTCCTCCAAGCACAGCTGGCTCTACGGCGACACGGACAGCCCGGAAGGCCTGACCAACCAGCCGGGGGCGGACGCCCGCAGGCTGTTCGACGAGTCCAACGCCCTGCTCGGCCGGACCTTCCCCGCGGGGACCAAGTTCCGCCTCCAGCGGGACGCGGGCGACTCGGCCTCCTTCTACATCATCGACCTGGTGGACCTGGAACAGGTGGCACCCGCAACGGCCCAGCCCGCCGGCTGCACCTCGATCACCACGTACGGAGCCGTCCCGAACGACGGCATCGACGACACGGACGCCCTCCAGCGTGCGGTGACGGCCGATCAGAACGGCGACATCGGCTGCGTGTGGATCCCGCCGGGGCAGTGGCGGCAGGAACAGAAGATCCTGACCGACGACCCCCTGAACCGGGGCCAGTTCAACCAGGTCGGCATCAAGGACGTCACCATCCGCGGCGCGGGTATGTGGCACTCCCAGCTGTACACCCTCACCCAGCCCCAGAACGCCGGAGGTATCAACCACCCGCACGAGGGGAACTTCGGCTTCGACATCGACGACAACACCAAGATCTCGGACCTGGCGATCTTCGGCTCCGGGACCATCCGCGGCGGGGACGGCAACGCCGAGGGCGGAGTGGGCCTGAACGGGCGCTTCGGCGAGGGCACCGCGATCACCAACGTGTGGCTGGAGCACGCGAACGTGGGTGTCTGGGTGGGCCGCGACTACGACAACATCCCTGATCTCTGGGGACCCGGCGACGGCGTCGAGTTCACGGGCATGCGGATCCGCAACACCTATGCCGACGGCATCAACTTCGCCAACGGGACGCGCGACTCGACGGTGTTCAACTCCTCCTTCAGGAACACGGGTGACGACGCGCTGGCCGTGTGGTCGAGCAAGTACGTGAAGAACCCCTCGGTGGACATCGGCCACGACAACCACTTCCGCAACAACACGATCCAGCTGCCGTGGAGGGCCAACGGCATCGCGATCTACGGCGGTTACGGCAACACCATCGAGAACAACATCATCTCCGACACGATGAACTACCCCGGCATCATGCTGGCCATGGACCATGACCCGCTGCCCTTCTCCGGGCAGACGCTGATCGCCAACAACGCGCTTCACCGCACGGGAGGGGCGTTCTGGGGCGAGGCCCAGGAATTCGGCGCGATCACGTTGTTCGCGGCGGGCCAGGACATCCCCGGCGTGACCATCCGTGACACCGACATCCACGACTCCACCTACGACGGGATCCAGTTCAAGTCGGGAGGCGGCTCCGTGCCCGGAGCGCAGATCTCGCACGTCCGCATCGACAATTCCGTCAACGGATCCGGGATCCTGGCACATGGCGGCGCACGGGGCAGCGCGACCCTGACCGATGTCACCGTCACCGGCTCCGCCGACGGCGACGTGGTCATCGAACCCGGATCGCAGTTCGTCATCAACGGCAGCGCCGGGGGAGCGGCAGCCCGGAAGTAGATCCGGCCCCCGGACGGGACATCACCCGGCCTTCCGGCCGGCCCGCCTGAGGAGCGGGCCGGCCGGAAGAGCCGGGCGGACGGGTAACGGCCCGGCCGGGAGCGGACCGCCGGGGAGCGGAGCAGCTGTAGGGCCGCGCCGCGGCTACGCGCTCCGGGGCAGCAGACCGGCGTCGATGACCTCAGCGACGAGGGCGGCGCCGCGGCTGTTCTGGTGGATGTGGTCGGTCGTGAGTACGAGGCCTCGCCGCCGCGAGATCGTGTCGAGGCTGCGGCGCAGCACTGCGTGCTGGACGAGGACGCCGACGGCCGCTGCGGGCGTGACCTCCCGGTACGAAATCGGCGGAGGGTCCGCTCGGCGCAGTTCTTCGGTCTGGCGTTCGTGGAGCGGAAGGTAGGCCACCTCGTTGGTGGTGGCGACCTCGGCGATCATCCGGCTGTACGCCCGCGATGCCTGTGCCGCCGCTCCGTCGAGCTGCTGGCCGAGTACCGGTAGCGACAGCAGACCGATCGTCGCGTCGGTCTCCGCTCGCAGCCGTGCGACGACGTCCCCCAGGCACTGTTGGAACCAGCCGGTCGAGGGGCGGTCAGGGAGCTGCTTGCGCTTCATGGCTTGCTCGACGGGGTAGCCGGCAAGGCTCGCCCGGGCGTCGTTGGTCCCGATCAGCACGGTGATCACATCGGGTGGGTTCGTGACGACGGCATCGAGGCGCTGCAAGAGGTTGTAGGCGAAGTCGCCGTTGGTGCCGAAACGGGCAGGCTGCACATCACCGGGAGGGTGGCGTCGTGCGAGAAGATCCAGGTAGTCCACGCTGAACTGTGCGCGGGTGAGGCTGTCGCCGAGGCACGCGATGCGTGTCGTCACGGCGCTTCCTCCGGGCCGGGCGTGCCGACGCGTTCAGTCGGGCGGGTGCCGGTCCGAGGGCGGTGGTCGGTGCCGAGGGTCGGGGTGATGGCCAGGAGGGACGCAGGCCCGTCCGTGTCGACCACGTGCCATACCCCTGCCGGGTTGATCGTGGCCTCGCCCGGTCCGAGCAGAACGCGGTCGAGGGCCCCGTCCACGTCGCGGGTCACCGTCACGGACCCGGTGAGGCAGACGACCAGTTCGTCGCCCGCGGGGTGGCTCTCCCAGTGGTCGCCGAGCCCGTCGTCGTCGAAGATCATCACCATCCGGCCCTCGGCGCCGTCTGCCGCGACCGCGGCGCTGTAGGCACGGAGCACCTCCGGGTCCCAGGTGAAGCCCTCGACGGGTCTCGCTCTCGATCCCAGTCCCAGGTGCACGGGGGTGGTCCGCAGGTCCGTCGCATCGCGTTCGTGGTTGACGAGTCTCATGCCGACGATCGTCCACGACGGCGATCGGGCGGTCTTGAAGAAAATGGAAGAGATGCCGAGGCGACGACCAGACGGCTCGCTGCTACCCGGCTCCGAGGAGGACTTCGCCGCGACGCCAGGCCGTCGGCGATCGGCCGGTGAACTCGCGCCAGTCCCGCACGAGATGGGCCTGGTCGGCGTAGCCGGAGACGGTCGCCACGTCGCCCCACGGGAGCGGGTCCCGCGCCGCCGCCAGCTCGTGCGCGTGCTCGAAGCGCAGGACTCGGGCGAAGGTCTTCGGCGACAGGCCCACCTCACCGCGAAACCGCTCGGTGAGGTGCCGATGGCTCCAGCCGAGTTCCGCGGCGACCGCACCGATCTGGACGCAACCCCGCGCGGCTACGAGGTGGCGCCATGCCTCGGCCACCTCGGGGCGCACCCCGCGCACATGGTCGCCGCAGGCGCCACGGCCGACAGCTCGGAGGAGCGATTCGTCCAGCGCGGTGAACCGCGTCGCCCATGTCGTCGCCGATCGGAGCCGGTCGACCAGCTCGACGGCAAGAGCTCCGAGAAGCTCGTCAAGTGGGACCAGCCGGTGGGCGAGCTCGGCGGCGGGCATGCCGTAGACGGCCCGGGCCCCGAGCGGTGTCAGCGATACCTGAACACCTTGCTGGCGTCCGTCGTGGTGAATCGCGACGGACCGGCACATCAGACCGCCGGCCACGCTGCCGAATCGGGTGACCGGTGACCCGTCGTCGACGCCCGCCGCCACCTCCAGAGGATCCGACAGGCTGATCACCGCGGTGAGCGCGCGGCCCGGCGGGCCGCAGTGCACACCCGTAGGGAGCCCGCGGAGGTCGAAGCCGACATACGAGTCGACGTACTCCCGCAGGGCGGGCGCCGGACGTGCACCGATCCCGGTGGTTGTCTGGTGGTCCTGCATTCTCGTCAGTGTACGAGCCGCCCAGCCCAGGAGGATCAGCATCCAGGGACCGATCACCGCTGTCTGCGGCGAAAGCGGTGCAGTCCATGGCGATGCCTGCTGGCTCAGGAGCATTCGGACCCCACGGACGTACAAGTACGAGCCTTCACGCGAGAGTTGTCCGGTCGGTGCGCGGCCCGGGTGGGGGCAGCGCCGAGATGCGGGTCGAAGGCGATGAACCGGTCTCGAGTCTCTGAGCGCCCCGCCCCCGTCAGGCCCTCCGGTGGATCCCCTCGGCGGTCGTCTCCTCCGGCACGGTCTGCTTCCGCCACGGTGAACCTACGGCCCCAGCAGCACTTTCGCGCCCGTCCTGCCGCCGCCGAGATCGCTTCCCGCCCACGGAGGACGGTTGGGCACGATCCGTTCCCGCGCATGCATTGATACGTTTCAACCCCTTGTCGGGATGTGCCGGAGCTGCTTAATCTCGCCGCAGCGGACCATCGGGGAAGGGGCTCTTGGTGACTGACGACATCTCCACCGCGGTGCTCGACGGGGCTCTCGTCCCCGTCCGGCGGCGACCTGCGCGTGTAGGACTGGTGTCCGGCGGGCTCGGTGCGTACTGGCCGCAGTTCCCCGGTCTCCTCGACCGGCTGCGGGAGTCGGCGCGCTTCGTCACGCGACGGTTCGAGGGGATGGGCTGTGAGGTGGTCGACGCGGGCTTCGTCTCCGACCCGCAGGAGGCGTCCAAGGCCGCGGAAGTGCTGCGCAGGGCCGACTGCGACATCGTGGTGACGTTCCTGACGACGTATCTGACAGCCTCCATGGTGCTGCCGATCGCCCAGCGCGCCCACACCCCGGTGCTGGTCATCGACCTCCAGCCGACCGAGGCGATGGACCACCCGAACACCGGCACCGGCGAGTGGCTGGCCTACTGCGGCCAATGTCCGCTGCCCGAGGTCGCCCAGGTCTTCCGGCGAAGCGGGATCCCCTTCCGCTCGGTCTCGGGCCATCTGCACGACGACAACGCCTGGACGCGGATCGGCAGGTGGATCGGGGCGGCGGGTGTGCGCGGGGTGATGCGTCACGGGCGGCACGGTCTGATGGGGCACCTCTACCCCGGCATGCTGGACGTCTCGACGGACATGACGATGGTGTCCGCTCAGTTCGGCGGGCATGTGGAGGTGCTGGAGTTCGACGACCTGCGCGTCAGGGTCGCCGCGGTGACCGACGGGCAAGCGGCTGAACGTGTCGCACTGGCCCGCAGGGTGTTCACCCTCGACGCTTCGGTGAACGAGGCGGACCTCGACTGGGCGGCCCGCGTCTCCGCGGGGCTGGACCGTCTGGTGGAGGACTTCGGGCTCGACAGCCTCGCCTACTACCACCGCGGCCTCGACGGTGAGATCCACGAACGGCTCGGCGCGGGCATGATCCTGGGTGCCTCTCTGCTGACGGCGCGCGGGATCCCGGTCGCAGGGGAGTACGAGCTCCGCACCAGTCTCGCCATGCTGATCGCCGACACGCTCGGTGCGGGCGGGTCGTTCACGGAGCTCCAGGCGCTCGACTTCCGTGACGGAGTGGTCGAGATGGGGCACGACGGGCCGGCGCATCTCGCCATCTCGTCCAAGGACCCCCTCCTCCGGGGCCTGGGTGTGTACCACGGCAAGCGTGGCTACGGCGTGAGCGTGGAGTTCGACGTGAGACACGGGCCGGTCACCACCTTCGGGATCGGCCAGGAGGCGGACGGCGCGTTCAGCTTCATCGTCTCCGAGGGCGAGGTCGTCCCGGGACCCTTGCTGGAGATCGGGAACACCACCTCACGTGTCGACTTCGGCTTCGACCCGGGGGAGTGGACCGATGCCTGGTCCTCGGCCGGCACCGGCCACCACTGGACCCTGTGCACCGGCCACCGCGCCAAGGACCTCAAGGCCGCGGCCGACCTGCTCGGCATCCTCTTCCGGCAGGTCGACGGCCCCAACGACCTCTGAGGGGAACCCGTTTCGCCGGCCTCCAGGGCCGCGCACGCCGGACCGGGCCTCCGGCCGACGCCCGTGCGGACCCCTTCTCGCGTTCACGCGTGGGAGAGGCCACAATCCGTCCATGTCTCTCACCGCACGGCAGCTCGTCCTGGCGACCCTGGACCGTCAACTCCTGCTCGAGCGGCGGCGACTCGACGTCGCCGAGGCCGTTCGCCGGGTCTGCGCCCTCCAGGCGCAGACGCCCGCCTCGCCCTATCTGGCACTGTGGAACCGCGTGCAGGACTTCGTGCCGGCCGACCTCGACGCGGCGTTCGCGGACCGGCGGGTCGTGAAGGCCACGCTCATGCGCATCACTCTGCACGCCGTCCACGCCGACGACTACGCGCCTTACCACGCTGCCATGTCCAGCTGTCTGCGGGCGTCTCGGCTGCACGACCGCCGCTTCACCTCGACAGGGCTGTCCCGTGCGGAAGCCGACGTCCTGCTCCCCGAACTCGCCGAGTTCCTCGCGCTGCCGCGTACCGGGGCCGAGGTCGAGGGGGAGCTGGCAGGGCGCTTCGGTGAGCACGCGCACCGCGTGTGGTGGGCCCTGCGGACGTACGCGCCGGTCCATCACTTCCCCTCCGGAGGCCCGTGGTCGTTCGGTCCCCGGAACTCCTATCGTGCCGCGACGGCGACGCGGGAGAAGGCGGCTCCGCCGGAGGCGGCTGCCGGTGTCCGGCGACTGCTCTGCGCCTACCTGCGGGCTTTCGGTCCCGCGTCCGCACAGGACTTCGCCCGGTTCACCCTGCTTCCGCGCGCCACGGTCACCCGTGCGCTGGACGAACTCGGCGGCGAGGTCGTGCGGGTGGCCGGCCCGGGCCGAGCTCCCCTGTTCGACGTCGAAGGCGCCGCCGTGCCCGCCGAGGACACTCCGGCGCCGCCGAGGCTGCTGGCGATGTGGGACAGCACGCTGCTGGCCCATGTCGTCCCCGGCCGCCTCATGCCCCCGGAGTACCGTCCGCTGGTCGTCCGGCGCAACGGCGACGTGCTTCCCTGCCTGCTGGTCGACGGCCAGGTCGCCGGTGTCTGGCGCGCGGTCGACGGCGGAGTCGAACTGTCCTCCTTCCACACGCTGGGCAGAACCGCGTGGATGGAGCTGACCGAGGAGGCGGGCAAGCTGTCGGCCCTGCTGGCCGACCGGGAACCAGCCGTCTACCGGCGGTACGGACACTGGTGGGACAAGGGTTTCCCCGTGGCCGAGACCAGGGTCGTCAAGGGCTGACCGGCTCGCCGGACCCGTGCGACCCGACGGCAACACATGGGGAGGCGGCACCTCTCTGCGTCAGGCAGGTCTCATCATCGGTGCGGTCGGACATCGGGTGGGGGCTGCTGGACGTCAGCCGCGTCCTGGCCGAGCGCCGGGAGATCCTCCGAACCGGCTCCGTGCGGCGCGATCGCGCGAACGGGTGCAGGACGGAGCTCAGTTCTTGACGGAGCCCGCGATCTCCCGGGCGGCCTCGGCGGGTGTGAGGTGGGTGGTGTCGACGACCTCGGCCTCGCTGTGCAGCCAGGTGCGGGCCGCCTCGGCATACGGTTCGAGGTGGGCGAGGCGGAACGAGGAAGGGCCGAGAACGGTGTCACCCTGGATACGCCCACGGAGGGTGTCCTGGTCGGCATGGAGGACGAAGTGCCGTACGGGAATGTCATGTCGGGCGAGACCGGAGCTGATCTCGCGCCAGTACTGCTCGACCAGGACGGTCATGGGCATCACCAGGATGCCTCCGGTGTAGTCGAGCACCCGGCGGGCGGTCTCGACCACGAGTGGCCGCCACGGCGGCCAGTGCTGGAAGTTGTCCGTACCAGGCAGCCCCGGCGTGATGTCCATGAGCGTCTCGCCGACCTTCTCGGCGTCGAACACCCGGGAATCCGGGATCAGTTGCTGCACGAGAGCACTGGTCGTCGTCTTGCCTGCGCCGTGAGTGCCGTTGAGCCGTACGATCATGGGACCCACGCTGGTGCCGTATCAGCCGACGTTCGCCTCTTCGGACGTCGACAGGTAGGCGGCCTGCACCCTGCACCCTGGTCCTGCCGGCTCTGCCGGGCAACCGGCACGGGGACAACTTCACAACATGAGGAGCGGCCGGCACCGTGACTGGGCCGAGGTCCGCCCGCCGGGAAGACGAGGGCCCGCGCGCGCCCCGAAGGCCCCTTCGCTTCCGGTCAGTTGCGGATGTCCGTAGCGAATCCAACGGCTGTCCGAGGGCAACCTTGTGGCCCCATGCGTGGTCATACCGGCGTGACCTCCCCCCTGATCCTGCGAGGCCGTGGCACCACGGCCCATTTCGAAGGCCAGTCCGTCCTGCTGAAGCAGAACGGCACCCACCGCCGCATTCCGGTGCGGGCGATCCAGGGGGTACGGGCGGCCGGGGCCAGGGGCGACGCGGCCGAGATCGAGCTGACCAGCGCCGGAGGCGATCCCACCGTCTTCGTGGTGACCCGGTCCTCCCCGGCGGCCGTGACGGCCTTCGTCTCAGCGGTGACCTCAGTACTGCCCGAGCGGCGTGCCCCTCGCGACGGTATGGAGCTGGTGAGCGAGGAGACGTCTGCGGCTCCGTCGTGGCGGCTGTTCCTGACACGGTACTCCGGGGCGGTAGCGGCGGCCGTGTGCGCGGTGGTCCTCTGGACCGCCCTCGTGGTTTACGTCGCGGCGACGGGAGAGCCGGGCCAGTGGCTCATGCCACTCTTCGGGGCGCTGTTCCTGCTTGCCGCGGGCCGCTATCTGCAGCTGGCCGGCGGCATCATGCGTGACCACTGGTCCACCCGTCGTAATGGCATCACGGTCGCCGCGACCTTCGCAGGACGGAACAGCGCGCGCAAGGAGATCTGGCGGTTCACCGATGCGGAGGGCCGGGCACGCACCTACGTCGGCAGCGGGAAGACCGTCAGTCGCGACCCGCGCAGGATCGAGGTGCGCTACGACCCACGCCACGCCGACAAGCTGTACGCCCCTCAGCCGGTGCTCGTGTACGTGGTGGTCGGGGTCGTCGTGACCCCCATGCTGGCGGGTCTCCTCGCCATTGGGCTGTGGCTCACCCTCTGGCAGCTCGTCGACGTGCTCATGGGCTGACCCAGGCTGGGCCGCGCCGCGAGGAGGCCCGGACCGTCGGCGGTGCACTGGTGCCGTATCAGCCGACGTTCACCCTGTCGATGACGGCGCGTAGACGTCGGTCGTCGGTGTGGCGGTTTCGCCAGATGATGTAGCGGCGGATCATGCTGCCCTGTTCCTATGGGTGGCATGGTCGGTGCAACGGCGCGTCACGACAGGGCGAACGTTGCCTGATGCGGCACCAGCCCTCCGTCTTCTGGCGGGTCGCTGATTCGGCCGGCCGCTCGCCACGCCGGTGTTCGTCATGACGCACCACCCGCGCCCGTCGTTCACGCTCTCCGACGCCACGTTCCACTTCGTCGACGGCGACCCGGCCGCAGTGCCCAGGCGAAGCGGGCCGCGCAGGGCAAGGACGTCCGGCTCGGCGGCGGGGTCACGATCACCCGGCAGTTCCTCGAGGCCGGCCTCCTCGACACCTCGCATGTGGCGGTCGCGCCGACGAAGCCCGGCTCCGGGGTCCGGCTGGGGAGTCCCCCCGACGAGCTGCTCGAAGGTTCCACCGGGATGTCGCCCCCAGCCCGAGGGACGCCGTGGGTCGAGCCGCAGGGGGCAGGTCGCGCGGGCTGCGGCCCTCCTGCGCGGGCGGCTGAGCGGTCTGAAGGGAACAGTTTGGCTGTCGTACTTGCATTCGAGTTCAAGGAGCGGGATAAATGGTGTGAAGAAGGGCACAGGTAACTTTTCGGGAAGGCTGCGGTCCGCCGACCCGAACGACACGAGGTGAAGATCCATGGGCAAGATGACCTCCGCGATCAAGCAGTTGCGCGGACGGATCATGGAAGCGGACGGCAAGGCCCTGCAGAACCCGCGGCTGCGGGACGAAGGGCGCCGCCTGCAGGAGAAGGAGCGCGAGGGTCGGTAGCACCCACCCACTCCGCCCCCCTCAGGATGCCGGGCCCTGAGCTCCGGCGCCGTACACCCCGTGCTCAGGCAGTCCCGTCGACTCGAAGGTGTGCACCGAGAGCCCTCGCGGTGTCGTCCGGTGGCTGACGAGCCGCAGGCCGGCCGGGGCGCCGTCGTCCGGGAAGAGCCGTCGGCCCCGGCCGACCACGACCGGGGCGATCGCGAGCCGCAGTTCGTCGACCAGGCCCGCCGCCAGCAGCGACCGGGCGAGCCGGGAGCTGCCGTGGACCTGGAGGTCCCGGCCGGGCCTGCGCTTCACCTCGGCGACCTGTGACGGAACGTCCCCGTCCAGGATCGTCGTCGGGTTCCACCCGGCCTCGGCCATGCTGTGGGACGCGACGTACTTGGGCAGGCCGTTCATCAGGGGTGCGAAGGGGTGGTCGGTCATCGTCGGCCAGTCGCGGGCGAAGTTCTCGTAGGTGCGACGCCCGAAGAGCAACGCGTCAGCCGTGCCGAGCCAGCCGGCCGCCACCTCGATGAACTCCTCGTCCAGGTGCGGCACGAACCAGCCGCCCTGGTCGAAGCCGTCCGAGGGGTCCTCGTCAGGGGACCCCGGGCCCTGGGAGACACCGTCCAGGGTCAGGAACTGCTGAACGACAAGCCTCATCACGCATCGCTCTCTTCCGCTCCGGTGCGGTCCGGGACCACGTGGTCACGGGGCCGACTCTGCCACTTCTCGTGGGGCGGGACGGGGAGACACCCGACGGTTCTGCCGGGGTCGTACGGATGCCGTACGAGGAAGGCCGGCGGAAAGCCGGCCGGTCGGGGGTGCGGGAGAAGCGCCGTGCGGCCGGCGCCTCTCCCGCACCCCGGCGGCACGAGGGCTGCCGCTCAGCAGATGTCGGCCTCCACGGCCGGGCCGTCCCCCCGGGTGCTGTTGATCTGGGCCCGCGGTGAGATCTCGTCGTGGACGCGGAAGTGCCCCGGACACCCCACCGGCGTCCGGGGCCCCTTCTGCGGCAGCCCGGTCAGTCCGTCAGCCCCCGCAGCGCCGTGAGGACGGCCAGGGGGGTCGCCGCCGCCCACGCCTGCGGTGAGCAGGAGTGCGGATACGGCACGGGGCGGGGGTGCCGGTCGCGCGAGTAGCCCGCCATCACCTCGGGCAGCCGGTGCCCGTGGTGCGCCGACGCCTCCAGCAGACCGAGGGCGACCGTGCGGGCCTCGTGGTCGAGCCCGCACCGGGCCAGACCGAGCAGTACCACGGCGTTGTCGTGCGGCCAGGACGTACCCCGGTGGTACGAGAGCGGGTGGTACGCGGGCTGGCCGGACGCCAGGGTGCGGATGGCCCAGCCGGAGAAGAAGTCGGGCTCCAGCAGGCGGCGTCCCACGCGCTGGGCGCGAGGGCCGTCCAGGATTCCCGACCACAGCAGATGCCCGGCGTCCGAGGCCAGCGAGTCGACCTGCCTGCCCCGGCCGTCCAGAGCGAGCGCCGGGAAGTCGGGACCGGTCATCCAGAAGTCCCGCAGGAACCGCTCCCGCAGATCCGCGGCCGCACCGTCCAGCCGGTCGGCGTAGGCGGCGTCGCCCCACAGGGAGCGGGCCGCGCGCGCGGTGCGGACCAGCGCGTCGTAGGCGTATCCCTGCGCCTCGGCGACGGCGATCGGCCCCTCGGCCTGGGTGCCGTCGAGGAAGCAGATGGCGCCCTCGGAGTCCTTCCAGTTCTGGTTCACCAGGCCCCGCGGGTCGGGTGAGTAGACCAGGTATCCGCCGTCGTCCAGGCCTCCGTCGCGGAACATCCAGTCCACGGCGGCCCGTGCCTGGGGCTCCAGACGGGTGGCGAGCGTGTGATCGCCGGTCGCCCGGGTGTAGCTGTCCAGGAGCACCAGGAAGAGCGGGGTGGCGTCGACCGAGCCGTAGTAGCGGCCGTACGGCACCTGGCGGAAACGGGCCAGCTCGCCGTGCCGGATCTCGTGGACGATGCGCCCCGGCTGCTCGCCGCGGCCCGTGTCGTACACGGTTCCCTGGGTCGCGGCGAGGGCGAGAAGGGTCCCCTCCGCCAGTTCGGGCCGGTAGGGCAGCGCGAACAGCGAGGTGAAGAGGGAGTCCCGTCCGAAGAGGGTGAGGAACCAGGGGATTCCCGCCGCGGGCACCCGGACGTGCTCACCGTCCGGGCCGGTCGCGGGGACCCGCAGGGCGGCCAGGTCCCTCAGCCCGCGGGCGCACGCGGCGGCCAGACCGTCGGGTGCGTCCGGCGGGACGGGCAGCGCCGCGTCCGTGAAGGCGGACGTGTCCGCCGTCTGCTCCGCGACGGCCTCGGAAGGCGTGCCGACGAGGGCCGGCGAAGGGGCGCCGTGCGCGTACGCCGTGACGGTGAGCAGGAGTTCGGCCGCACCGTGGGCGGGCAGTTCCAGATGCCAGTCCAGCTGGTGAGCGGTGTCCTGTACGCCGGCGGGCCGGACGGCGGCCGGAGCGGGGGTGGCGCACACCGCCGTGCGGGAGACCCAGTCGCCGCGTTCGTAGGTGAACGTGACTCCGTCCGCGTGGACACGTGCCGTGTGCCGGGCGCCGTCCTTCTCGTAGCGGCGCTTGTCGGAGCGCAGTTCGAACTGGTCGGCGAAGTCGGCGTCCGCGGTCAGCGAGAGCACCGCGGTGACGGGCGCGGGACGGTTGTTGACCAACCGCAGACTCTCCGTCAGGACACCTGCGGCGACGGCCTGTTCACGGAAGACGGTGTAGGCGGCCGGTTCGTCCCGGGTGCCCGGGGGCGTGAGCACGCACAGGGCGGACGTCTCGCCCCCGGACGGGACGAGCACGTCGGGCGCGGTGCCGTCGACGGTGAGCGTCCAACGGCTCAGATGCCGTGCGTCGCGGTGGAACAGGCCGTCCGGGGAGGTGCCGCGGCGGCCCCGGACGCCGCCGTCCGCACCGAGGACTGCGAAGGTGCCCGCGCGCACCAGGGTGGTGTCCGTGCCGTTCACCCGCGTGCTCCGTCCGAGAAGACGTCCATCGCCCTGCCGGCGCCGTCCCGCCCGTCCGAGGCGGCCAGCAGATCGAGGGTGAGGGCCGCTGTCCAGCCGAAGGACCGGGTGCCACGGGCCCCGGCCGTGAAGGGGTCCACGTACTCCGCGAACGAGCTGGACCCGGCGGCGCCCAGCATGGCCGTGCGGAGCGTGTCCGCCGTGCGGTGGTGCCCGTACAGTCGCAGCCCCCGATCGAGCAGCCAGTTGGTGTTGAACCAGGCGGGACCGCGCCAGTAGCGCGAGGGGTCGAACGCGTGCCCCTCGATGTCGTACGACGGTGCCATCGGGACCTCGCCGAGGCGGAAGCCGCTCCCCGTCGCCGTGCCGAGCAGGGCCTCGACGACGTGCCGGGGGAGACCGGGGACGATCAGCGGGACGAGTCCGGCGACACTGCGCTCGGGGATCAGTTCGCCGCCCACCAGGTCACGGCTGAGGAACATGCCGTCAGCGGGTGACCAGAGCCGCTCCACCAGGGCCGCCGTGAGGCGCTCGGCGCGTGCCTCGTGGGGGGCGGGGTCCGCCCCCGTCTCGGCGGCGATCCGGGCGAGGGCGTACTCCGAGACGATCAGGAGCGCGTTGACGCAGGGGTCCTCGACCGCGAAGGCGTGCCCGCCCGGTACGTCCGCGTAGCCGCTGTCCCGGTAGTCGGCGGCGAGCCGTACGTACCGGCCGTAGTCCAGATCGGTGGGGCGCTCCGCGGCCTGTCCGTGGTCGAGGTCGGCGCGCCGGTACGAACCGGGCGGCGCGGGCTCGACGCGCTGCAGCGGGCCGTCCCAGCAGGGGCTGTTGTCCATACCGGGTTCCCACGGATGCACCATCGCCGCTAGCCCGCCGCCGCCGAGGTCACGGCTGCCCGTGAGGTAGTCGTGCCAGGCGACGAGGCGGCCGTACACGCGGGGCAGGAAGCCGCGGCCGCGTGAGGTCTCCGGATCCGCCTCGTGGACGAGCCACGCGGCGAGCGCGTGTACCGGAGGCTGCACGATGCCCGAGGTCTCGGTGCCGGCCGGCGCACCCGCCGGGGCGCCGTCCGTGGAGGAGCGCCAGAAGTCGGGGCTGGGGAAGTACGCGTCGAGAGGAACCGAGGGGCTGAACACGATGTGCGGCACGCGTCCGTCGGCCCACTGGGCGCCCAGCAGACTCTCCAGCTCGCCCTGGGCGCGGCGCACCGACAGATGGCGCAGGCCGATCGCGATGAACGCCGAGTCCCAGCTCCACTGGTGCGGATACAGGCCGCGCGACGGGACGGTGGAGGAGCCCGTCCAGTTGGTGAGGAGTACCCGTGCCGCGCCGCGCCGAAGGGTCAGGTCATCGGCGGCGGCGGGCACGGGGGTTTCGAGGAGCGTCGTCACGCGCCCGACCTCCGGAGGAACGCGGGGACGGAGCGGACGGCCGCGACCGGGTCGCCGGTCAGCCGGCACTCGGCGGCGAGGTAGCCGTCGTAGCCGATGCTGTGCAGGGCGCCGATCCAGGCCGGCCAGTCGAGGTGGCCGGCGCCCGGCTGGAAGCGGTTGGAGTCGCTGACCTGTGCGTGGCCGATGTACGGGGCCGCGGCGAGGATCGAGGCCGAGGGGTCGGCCTCCTCGATGTTCATGTGGTAGCTGTCGATGCCGATGCGGACGGAGTCCAGGCCCACCGTGCGGATGAGGTCCGCGGCCTGTTCCAGCCGGTTGACCATGTGGTCCTCGTACCGGTTGAGCGGCTCCAGGTACAGGGTGACGCCCTCGGCGCGCGCGTGCTCACCCAGCTCGGAGAGGCCGGCGAGCAGCACCTCGCGGTCCTGCTCCTCGCTGCGCGGCGGCTCGAAGGGCGGAAGCCTGCGCGAGAACATTCCGTACGACGCGGGGGTCTGCACACCCAGCGCCCCGATCTCGGCCGCGACGGAGAGCTGCGACTTCATCTGCTCCAGCGCGTCACGGCGCAGCCCGTCGTCGAACGCGGCGAAGAAGTGCAGCATGTCGACGCAGACGGTAGGCATGACCACACCGTCGGCGAGGGCCTGCTTCAGCTCGGGCAGGCGGTCGCGGAAGTGGAAGTCGCCCTTGGACCGCAGTTCCACGGCGTCGAAGCCGGACTCCTGGGCGAAGGCCCACTTCTCCTGGAGCGTGTCACCGGGGAGGAGCTGTTCCTGGCAGGCGGTTTTCAGCATGGGATGCCTTTCGGCGCCGACGGAGGGCGCTCGGGGGTTCTGGCTGTTCGTACGGGGGAGGGGGTGCCCGGTCGCCCGGGCCGACGGGCTCAGAACTCCAGGACGACCTGGAGGGCGTCGGCCGGCGTCTCGTCGAGCAGCACGTACGCGTCGGCGGCTTCCGCCACCGGGACGACGTGGCTGACCAGCGACTTCACGTCGACCTGGCCTTCGGCGACCAGCGAGAGGAAGGTCTGCTGGAGCCGCTCGACGGTCCAGCGTCCGGCCAGCTGCGGGGGCACCCCGCCGATCTGGGAGCAGATCAGCTGGATCCGGTTGTGGTGGAACTCGTCGCCGAGGCGCAGTCCGGCACCGTCGCCCTGATAGAAGCCGGACGCCACGACACGGCCGCCCACGGTGACGGAACGGACGGCCTCGTGCAGGGCCGGGTACACACCGCTGATCTCGATGGCGACATCGGCGCCGGACCCGCCGGTCGCCTCACGGATGCGCTCGGCGACGGTGTCGGTCCGCGCGTTGAGGGTGTGCCGCGCGCCGTACTCACGGGCGGTCGCGAGACGGCCGTCGAGGGCGTCGACCGCGGTGACCCGCGCGCCGTTGAGCTGCGCGAGGCGGGTGGTGAGCAGCCCGATGACGCCCTGGCCGAAGACGGCGACGTCCTCGCCGAGGTGGATGTCGGCGGCGAGGATCGCGTTGTACGCGATGGCGCCGACGCGGGCGAAGGCCCCGGCGAGCGGTTCGAGACCCGCGGGCAGGGTGTGGCCGACCATGCGCTCGGCGGGCACGATGCCCTCGCTGCGGTGGCCCCAGATGCCCCAGACCAGATCGCCGGTGACCGGCATCCCGGGTGCGCCGACGAGCTCCGGCGAGACCTCGGTGACCTCGCCGACCTCGGAGTAGCCCCAGCCGGCCACCGGGTACTCGATCCCGGCCGCTCCGTCGCGGAAGATCCGGGCCTCGGCGTCCCAGGTACGCGTCAGGTACGGGTTCGTACCCCTGTAGGCGGTGAGTTCGGTTCCTGCCGAAATGCCGGAGTAGCGGGTGCGTACCCGCAGATGTCCGGCGGGAAGCGGAGCGCTCTCGTGCTCGGCGACTTCGACCTGACGGGGGCCGGTGAACTGGACGACGCGTTCCACGGGGGGCTCCGGTAGCGCTGGGAGGGGTGTTGCTCGCTGACTTCAGTCGAAGATATCTCAGAGTTATGTCTTGTCAACACGCAAAAGTAATGCTGAGATGCATCAGGAAAGTGCGTAAGTGGCGTGAGGACAGAGCATGGTGATGAAGACCCGACGGTCGAGGGCGACCCTGTTCGGGCTCGCCGCGACCCTTGCGGCAGGCCTGCTGGCCGGCTGCTCGGGCGGCTCCGGCGCGGAGCGGCCCGACAACAGGATCACGGTGTGGTCGCAGGAGAACCTGCCGCCGAGGATGGCGGCGACCAGGAAGGTCGTCAGCCGCTTCGAGAAGGAGACCGGCGTCCAGGTCGATCTCGTCGGCGTGGACGAGGCCCAGCTGCCGCAGCTGATCATGTCCGCGGCGGCGGCCGGCAAGCTCCCGGACGTGATCGGGGCGGTCCCGATGGGCCAGGTCTGGCAGATGTACGGCAACGGCCTGCTCGACACCGAGGTCGCGGACCGCATCGTCAAGGACCTCGACCCGGGCACGTTCAACAGCAACGCGCTCGCGCTCACCGCGGACGACGGCACCCGCCTGGGCGTCCCCTCCGACGCCTGGCTCCAGATCCTCGTCTACCGCAAGGACCTCTTCGCCGAAGCCGGACTCGACGCCCCGGACGACTACGCGAGCGCCCTGAAGGCCGCCGCGGCTCTCGACAAGGGCGGCCGGGACGGCATATCCCTGGCCACCGACCCCTCGGACGTCTTCACCCAGCAGAGCTTCGAGGACCTCGCGCTCGCCAACGGCTGCGAGCTGGTCGACGAGGAGGGCGAGCCCGCCCTCGACTCCCCGGCGTGCCGCAACGCCTTCGCGGCGTACGACGATCTCGCCCGCAAGCACGGCGCGCCCGGCACCCAGAGCGTGGACACCACCCGCGCCACCTACTTCGCCGGGCAGTCCTCGATGATGGTCTGGTCGTCCTTCCTGCTCGACGAGCTGGCGGGACTGCGGTCGGACGCGCTGCCCAGCTGCCCGGAGTGCAAGAAGGACCCGAAGTTCCTGGCCCGCAACACCGGCGTCGTCACCTCGCTGAAGGGCCCCGACGGCAAGGAACCCGCCCAGTTCGGCGAGATCACGTCATGGGCCGTCACCAGGACCGCGGAGACGGGCGCCTCGAGGAAGTTCATCGAGTACATGATGGGCAAGGGGTACGCCGACTGGTTCGGCATGGCCCCCGAGGGCAAGATCCCCGTCCGCACCGGCACGGTGCAGAAGCCGGGCTCCTTCGAACAGGCCTGGCGCGCCAGCGTCATGGGCGTCGACCGCCGGGAGTCCATGCGGAAGGCCTACCCCTCGGCCCTCCTCGACCGGCTCGTCGCCGGTGTCGGCGACATGAAGCGATGGGGTCTCACCCAGGGGCAGGGCACGCTCGTCGGCGCCACGAACGGCGAACTCCCCGTCGCCAAGGCCATCGGGGCGATGACCAGCGGCCAGCTCTCGCCCGACGAGGCCGCGAAGGAGGCCGACGACGAAGTGACCGCCCTCCAGAAGTCCCTCCAGTAGCCGCACGCCGCTCCCTCACGAGGTAACCGACCCATGAGCACAACCCAGAGCGGCGCGAAGAAGCGCCGCGCCCCCTCGCAGAGCTCGAGCAGCCGGGAGAACCGCGCCGGCCTCGCCTTCGTGACCCCCACCTTCCTGGTGGTCCTGGTCGTGGTGATCCTGCCGATCCTGTGGACCGTCCTGCTCGCCTTCCAGAACGCACGGCTCGTCGACATCCAGGAGAACGGCCTCTTCGGCCGCTGGACCCTGGACAACTTCTCCCAGGTCTTCGGTTCCCCAGGCTTCTGGAGCAGTCTCGGCACCACGCTCCTCTACACCGTCGGTGCCACCGCCGGCTCCGTCGTCCTGGGCCTGATCGCGGCCCTCGCGCTGCGCCGCCCCTTCCGCGGCCGGGGTGTGCTGCGCGCCGCCATGCTCCTGCCGTACGTCGCCCCCGTGGTCGCGGTCTCGTTCGTCTGGGAGGTGGCGCTCAGCCCGCAGTACGGCATCGTGAACGAATGGGGCCAGAAGCTCTTCGGGTGGGACGACCCCATCGCCTTCCTCTCCACCAGGTCCTACGAAGTGGGCCTGTTCGGCGTCCACTTCGACATCCCGCTGGCGCTGCTCACCGTCATCGCCTTCGAGACCTGGCGCTACTTCCCGTTCGCCTTCCTCTTCATGCTGGCCCGCCTCCAGGCGGTGCCCGCCGGGCTCGAGGAGGCGGCGGAGGTCGACGGCGCCACCCTGTCCCAGCGCTTCCGGCACATCCTGCTGCCGCAGCTGATGCCCGTCATCGCCCTGCTGTCCGTCCTGCGCTTCATCATGACGTTCAACAAGTTCGACGACATCTACCTGCTGACCGGCGGCGGATCGGGCACGGACGTCGTGGCCGTCCGCGTGTACGACTTCCTCACCTCGCGCTTCGACGTCGGTGCCGCCTCCGCTCAGGCGCTCGTCCTGGCCGTCGTGCTCATGGCCCTCCTGGGCGTCTACTTCAAGTTCTTCGGCAAGAAGATGCAGGAGGAATCGGCATGACCGCCACCCCGACCATGACCCGCGACGAGGCCGAGCGGACCACGCGCCCGGCCCCCGCGCCCCGGCGGCCCCGGCTCACCCGCGCCCAGTTCGAGGAACGGTTCTTCGGCGTCCTGCGCTGGGTGGTGATCGCCTTCCTCGCGGCGATCACGATCGTGCCCTTCTACTACATGCTGATGCTGTCGGTGAAGCCCATCGACGCCCTGCTCCTCGACCCCGGCAACTTGTGGGTCTCGGCGAAGGACTTCACCCTCGACACCTACGACAGCGTCCTCAAGTCCTCCGAGGACGGCGGTCAGGGCTTCCTCGGCATGCTGGTCAACTCGGCGCTCGTCGCCGTCGCCACGGTCCTGCTCACGCTGGCCGCCGCGGTACCGGGCGCCTACGCGGTGAGCCGGCTGAAGTTCTTCGGCAACCGGCAGGTCAGCGCGGTCTTCCTGGCCGTCTACCTCTTCCCGGCCACGCTGCTGGCCGTGCCGCTGTTCGTCATGTTCGCGAAGATGGGACTCTCCGGCAGCCTGGTCGGGCTCGCCATCGTCTACATCGCCCAGACCGTGCCCGTCTCGATCTACATGCTGAAGAACTACTTCGTCACCATCCCGTACAGCATCGAGGAGGCGGCGTCGATCGACGGCGCGTCGCGGCTGCAGACCGTACGCAAGATCATCCTGCCGCTCGCGCTGCCGACCCTCATGGCCACCGGGCTGTACGTTTTCATGATCGCCTGGAACGAGTTCCTCTTCGCACTGCTCTTCCTGGCGGCCGACCCCGAGCGGTGGACGGTGTCGCTGGGACTCCAGCAACTGGCCAACGGCATCGAGGTGTCGAAGACGGTGCTGATGGCCGGGTCGGTGGTCCTCACCATCCCTGTGGTACTCCTGTTCTTCTCCGCCGAACGGCTCCTCACCGAGGGCCTGACCAGCGGTGCGGACAAGGGCTGACGCCGGGACAGGGGGCCGGCGGACGGACCGCCGGGACCCTCGGGCAGCAGGCACGGACGCGACAGACAGGGTGAGGACAGCAGGGATGGCAGGAAACCAGGCCAGCGCGGGGCATCTCCTGCAGCTCATTCGCAGCGGCGAGGCCACCACGCGCGGAGAGCTCCAGCAGGCCACCGGGCTGTCCCGTTCCACGGTGGGCCACCGGCTCGACCAGCTCTTCGGAGCGGGCTGGCTGCGCGGCGCCACCGGGACCTCCACCGGCGGACGACCCTCCGCCCGGCTGGAGTTCGACGCGACGCACGCCGTGGTGCTCGTGGCCGACCTGGAGACCCGGCATGCCCGCGTCGCCGCGCTCGACCTGGCGGGAAACATCCTCGCGGAGCACACCGGGGACCTGGTCATCGCCGACGGCCCCGACCGCGCGCTGGACCAACTGGCCCGCTGGTTCGGCCCGTTGCTGGCCGAGGCGGGATCGGGGGCAGACCGGGTCTGCGGTATCGGCCTCTCCGTCCCCGGCCCCGTCGACTGGGAGTCGGCCCGGATCGTCCAGCCGCCGATCATGCCCGGGTGGGACCGCTTCCCCGTACGGGAGCGCATGCGCGAGGCCTGGACCGAGCACGTCGGCCCGATGCCCGCCGCGGGACCCCTCCCCGTGTTCGTCGACAACGACGCCAATCTGATGGCTCTGGCCGAGCAGCGCGCCGGCCATCCGGAGTGCAGCGCCTTCGTCCTGGTCAAGGCTTCCACCGGGATCGGCGCCGGAGTCGTCGTGGGCGGTGAGATCTACCGGGGCATCGACGGCGGCGCGGGCGACATCGGCCACATCCGCCTGCACGACCGCCCCGACGCGCTGTGCATGTGCGGCTCCTACGGCTGCCTCGCTGCGGTCGCCAGCGGCCGGTCCATCGCCGGGCAGCTCACTTCGGCCGGCGTGCCCACCGCCTCGGGATCCGATGTCCGCGAGCACCTCGCCGCGGGGCAGCCGGACGCCGTGAGGCTCGCCCGCGAGGCCGGGCAGCGCGTCGGCGAGGTCCTGGTCACGGTCGTCACCCTGCTCAACCCCGGTGTGCTGATGCTGAGCGGGGACCTGGCCGGCACCCCGTTCCTCACCGGGGTCCGCGAGCTCATCTACCAGCGCGCCATGCCGCGCACCACGGCCAACCTCCAGGTCGTCACGTCCGAACTGGGCGACCGTGCGGCCCTGACCGGAGCCGCCCGTATGGTCATCGACCACCTCTACGCCCCCGACCGCGCCGATGCCCGCCTCGGAGCCCTGGCCCGCGCCGGCGCCTGAACTCCCCGGCACCGGCACCGGCCCCGGACGCACCGGGCGGCGAGCGCACCCGCACCCACCCACAGCAGAACGACGGAGAAGCACCATGCCCACCGCCCCCCTCCCGGACGCCTGGCCCTACGAACCGGTCCGTGTCGGCCTCGTCGGCGCCGGCCCCTGGGCCCGCGCCATGCACGCCCGCATGCTGGCGGCCGGGCCGGAGACGGCGCTCGCGGCGGTCTGGGCCCGCCGCCCCGAGGCCGCGGCCGAGGTCGCCGGACCCTACGGAGCCCCGGTCGCCGCCTCCTTCGAGGAACTCCTCGACCGGTGCGAGGCGGTCGCGTTCGCCGTGCCCCCGGCCGTGCAGGCGGTCCTGGCCCCGCGCGCGGCCGCGGCCGGCCGGGCACTCCTGCTGGAGAAGCCCCTCGGCGCCGACCTCGACGCGGCGCGCGCGGTGGCGGACGCCGTCCGCGAGCACGACGTGATCTCCCAGCTGGTCCTCACCAAGCGGTACCACCCGGCCACCCGGGCCTTCCTCGCCGAGGCGGCCGCCCGCGAGGTGACGGGCGCCCGCTCCTGCTACCTGCACGGGGCTTTCCTCGGCGGGGAGTTCGCCACGTCCTGGCGTCTGGAGCACGGTGCCCTGCTCGATCTCGGCCCCCACCTCCTGGACATCCTCGACGGCGCGGTCGGCCCCATCGTCTCCGTACGGGCGACGGGCGATCCGCGGCGCTGGATCGAGCTCACCTGCGAGCACGAGACCGGCGCGGTCAGCCAGGCGTCCCTCTCGGGCAGCGTGCGGCTGGAGCGGGCCAGGACGCGGGTCGAGCTCTTCGGCCCGGGGGAGGAACTGGTCTACGACACCGCCGGCATCGACCACGAGGAGTGCTGGCCCGTCCTCCGGCGCGAGTTCGCCACCGCCGTACGGACCGGCCGGGGCACAGGGATCGACGCGGCCCACGGCCTGCACATCCAGAGGCTGCTCGACATGGCCGTGCGCACGGCCGGCTGACCTCCGAGGGCCGGAGCCCCCCGCCGTCCCGGCGTCCCCGTCCCGTAACAAGCCGTGATACCGGCCGAAACACCCGGAACCTACCGTCCAAGCGTCACAGCGGTATACCAAAGCCGGGAGGGCCCGTGGCCGTCATCACGAGTGGAACAGACCGCGAGAAGCCGCAGCAGGGTGAAGGCGGCCCGCTGGGCGAGGAGTACGAGCACGAGCCGGTGCCGGAGCGGGCGCGCCGCGGGCTGCTGTCGGTGTCCGCCGTGTGGTTCGGCTTCCCGATGAACCTGGGCAACGCCGTGTTCGGCGGCGTCATCGTCTACAACCTCGGCCTGGCGCGCGGGGCCGCCGCGATCGTCCTCGGCAACCTCGTGCTCTTCGCCTACGTCGGCGCCCTCAGCTGGCTCGCCGGCCGTACCGGCGAGAACTTCTCCCACCAGGCAGCCCGGACGTTCGGCACGCTCGGCAGCCGGATACCCTCCGGATTCCTGTCCACGGTCGTCATCGGCTGGTACTCCTTCCAGATCGGGCTGAGCGGGACCACGCTCCAGGAAGCCCTGGGCTGGGCGCCGTTGCTGGGCGCGCTCGCCGGGGGAGTGTTCTACACCGTGCTCACGGTCCTCGGCATCAGGGCCCTTTCGCTGATCGGGCTCGTCGCCACTCCGCTCTTCGTCGTCCTGGCGGGCGTCGCCCTCTGGTTCGGTGCGGCCGACGGGGGCGTCTCGCCGGGGGACGCCCTGTCCTACGAGGGCGCCGGCCACGCACTGTCCTTCGGTGCCGCCATGAGCATCGTGGTCGCCGGGTTCTCCGACTCGGGCACGATGACCGCGGACTTCACCCGCTGGGCCCGCGACGGCCGGGCCGCCGTCGTCGCGGCGAGCTGCGCGTTCCCCTTCGCCAACAGCGTCGCCTACCTCGTCGGCGGTCTCGTCGTGGCCGTCGGCGGAGCAGTGGACCCCGCGGTCAACGGAGGCGGATTCCTCGGGCTGCTCACCGGCCACGGGCCTCTGCTCACCTCGGTCGCCGTCCTGTTCGTCTTCGTCAACCTCGGCTCGGTCGCCTCGCACTGCCTCTACAACGGAGCCGTCGGCTGGTCCGCCATCACCCCCTTCCGGATGCGGCCACTCGCGATCGTCCTGAGCGTCCTCGGCCTGGTGGCGGCCCTGACGGGGGTCTGGAGCCTCTTCCTCGACTGGCTGAACCTGCTCGGCATCTTCGTGCCGCCCATCGGCGCCGTCCTGATCACGGACCAGCTGTTCCTGCGCCGGCGCACGGCGGGACGCGAACCCCGGCCGTACCGGCCGACCGCCCTCGTCGCGTGGGCCGCGGGAGCCTGTGCCGCGACGGTGGCCCACTACCTGCTGCCCGGTTCCGTCGACGCGGTCATCGGCATGGCCGTCGCGTGCGGCGTTTACCTGGCCGTCGAGCGTGACACCGCGCCCTCGCCGCTCACCCGGGCAGCCTGACCCGTCCAAGGAGGACACCCCGTATGGACCGCACCGCACGCGACGAGATCTGCCGCCTGTCCGTCACCGAACTCGCCTCCCGTATACAGAAGTCGGAGGTGTCTCCCCTCGAAGCCGTGGACGCGGTCCTCGACCGTACGGCGGAGGTGGACCCCGCTCTGCACGCCTTCTGCACCCCCGTCCCCGACCAGGCGCGTGATCGTGCCCGCCGCATCGGTGAGCGCCTGGCGCACGGTGAGGACGTCGGCCCGCTGGCGGGCGTGCCGATCGGGGTGAAGGACCTGATCGCGACCCGGGGCATCCGCACCACGTCCGGCTCGCCCGCCTACGAGGAGTTCGTGCCGGACGAGGACGACATCGTGGTGGAACGCGTCCTCGGCGCCGGCGCCGTGGTGCTCGGCAAGACCAACGCCACCGAGTTCGGCTACAGCGCCGCGGGCCACAACCCGCTCTTCCCCGCCACCCGTAATCCATGGAACACGGCGCTCACACCCGGTGGTTCGAGCGCGGGATCGGCAGCGGCCGTCGCCGCGGGCCTCGGGCCGGTCTCACTGGGGTCCGACGGGGGAGGCTCGGTGAGGGTGCCGGCCGCGCACTGCGGGCTGGTCGGCTTCAAGGCGGCGATGGGACGGGTCCCGGTGTGGCCCGGCTGCCGCGACGAGCGCTACCCCGGGGTCTCGGGTTGGGAGTCGCTCGAACACATCGGCCCGCTGACCCGCACGGTCGCCGACGCGGCTCTGATGATGTCCGTGCTGGCCGGGCCCGATCCGCGTGACCGCCACTCGATCCCGTGCGGTGACGTCGACTGGAACGGGGCGCCCCACGAGGCGGGTGTCCAGGGACTGCGCGTCGCCTACAGCGCCGACCTCGGCTACCTCGCCGTCGACCCCGAGGTGCGCCGTGTCGTCGACGCCGCGGTGGGCGTCCTGGAGAGGGACCTCGGCTGCCGGGTCGACGCGGTGGATCCCGGATGGGACGACCCCGCCGAGGCCTTCGCCGCCCTCATCGCCGCCGAGACGGACCTCACCGGCATGCGCCGCCTCGTCGATGAGCACGGCGACCGTATGACGCCCCATCTCGTGGCGATGATGCGACGCCGCTGGACGGCCGAGGAGTTCACCGACGCCAACATCGTCCGCAAGGGCGTCGTCAACCGGACGGCGCGGATGATGTCCACGTACGACCTGCTCGTCACGCCGACCGCCGCCGTGCCGCCCTTCGCCGTCGGCATCCAGGGGCCCGAGCGCATCGACGGCCGGGAGGTGGCGGACACCGCCTGGACCGGCTTCACGTTCCCGGCCAACCTCACCGGCCAGCCCGCCGTGAGCGTGCCCGCCGGCTGGACCCGCGACGGTCTGCCGGTGGGGCTCCAGATCGTGGGCCGGCACCTCGCCGACGCGCAGGTCCTGCGTGCGGCGGCCGCGTTCGAGCGCGCGGCGCCGTGGGCCCACCGGTGGCCCGCCGAGCCCGCGGTTCAGCCGGAGCGGGACGCGCCGGGTTCGTCGAACAGGAGGCGCAGCGCCTCCTCCCGGTAGTGGCGTACGTGCCGGAGCGCACAGGCGGCCGCCGCCTCGGCGTCGGCCGCGGCGATCGTCTCGTACAGGCGGCGGTGCTCCTCCCGGACCGAGGAGGGGGCGTCTCGCCCGTGGCCCGGCCGCCGCCCACCGAGTCGCCGGGCAGATCGCCGCCGTGGCCCCGGCAGACCCCGCCGAACAGGCCGTCCCAGAATGCGTTGAGGTCTTCGGGCGTGGAGGTCGCCCTGGCAGGGTCATTGCCGAACGACCGGCCGGCCCGTGAAGCCCGGGCCCCCGGTCAGTGTGACGGCGAGCAGGGCCGGACCCCGGTGAAGGGTGCATCCAAACCCCTTTGCAGAAAGGAGAGTTGTGTGCGTCAGGGAGGCTCGGAGGTGTCCCTGACCGGTGTGTCCTCGACGCGGGAGCCCGGTGCTCCGCGGTTGGCGGCGGCCGGGCTGTGTCCGTGCTGGGGCGGTGCCTCGTCGTCGCCGGCGCCGACTCCGGCCGGCGGGGTGCGCAGGACCAGCAGGGCGACGTCGTCGCCGCTGGGGTCGATGCGGGCCAGGAGCTCGTCGAGGAACTCCTCGACGTCCCGGCCGGCGAGCTCCGCGGCGTGCCGGCGCAGCGTGGCGAGACCGGCCGCGATGTCACGGGTGCGGCTCTCGACCAGCCCGTCGGTGTAGAGCAGAAGAGTCGACCGGGGCGGGAGATCCGCGCGGGCGTCGGGCCACCCCAGCCCCATGTGCAGGGCCGAACTGAGACCGAGCAGGGGGCCGTGACCGTCCTCGAGGAAGCGCGTGCGGCCGTCGGCGGTGATCAGGAGGGGCGGCGGATGCCCGGCGTTGACCCAGTGCAGTTCCCAGGGCCCGCCCTCGGCTCCTTCCACGCGCGCGAAGACACAGGTGGCCATGGGGGCGTCGCTGGTGTGGGTCATGGCCTCGTCCAGGCGGCGCATGATCAGGCTGGGGGGCTCCGTCCGGTCCCAGGCCAGGGCACGCAGCATGTTGCGCACCTCCGCCATGTGGGCGGCCGCCTTGAGGTCGTGCCCGACGACGTCGCCGATGACCATCGTCAGGACCCCGTCGCCGAGGAGGAAGGAGTCGTACCAGTCCCCGCCGATCTCGGCGGCGCTCTCGGCCGGCCGGTAGCGGGCCGCCAGCGTGAGGTGGTCGACCTGCGGCAGTGGGGTGAAGAGCTGGCGCTGCATGGTCTCCGCGACGTGGCGCTGCTGCTCGAAGAGTTCGGCGGCCTCCATGACGAGGCCGGTGCGACGCGCGATGTCGGCCAGTACGAAGACCTCGGCATCGGTGTAGGAGGAGCCGGGCGCCACGCGTGCCACGGTCAGCGCGCCGAAGACCTGTCTCCGGGTGTGCAGGGGCACCACGACGGCACAGGTGCCTCCCAGGTTCTCGAACAGTTCCCGGTAGGCGCTCGCCAGAGGGCTGTCCGGCTGCTCACTCAGGGCGTCCGCGTCCAGGACGACGGGCTCGACGCCTCGCAGCGCCTGGACCACCGCCGACCGGGTCGAATCGGGGAGCGGCGGCAGCGCCCCGGTGAGCCCCGACACCGCCCCTTGGCCGCCCGGTGTGCGCACGGCCACCCGCTCCATCCCGCCCGGCTGTCCCGCCGTACGGGCGTCGATCGCCGCCCAGTCGCCCAGGTCGGGCACGAGAAGCCCGGCCAGCCTGTTCAGCATCTCCGGCGTCTCCAGGGTGGAGATGAGGACGGTCGAGACCTCCGCCACCATCGTCAGCCGGGCGGTGAGTCCCTCCAGCGCCGCCAGGTAGGCCGCGGTCTGCTCGGCCGCGTCCCGGTGCAGGCTGAAATCGTGGAAGACGACCACCGTGCCCTCCACGCGCCCCTCGTGCCTCAGGGGGGTCGCCGCCCAGATGACCGGGACGAGGCTGCCGTCCCCGCGCAGGAAGAGCTCCTCGCTTCCCTCGGCCGGCCTGCCGCTGTCCAGGACGGCCAGCAGCCCGCACTCCTCGCGCGGTACCGTCCCGCCGTCCCGGCGGCGGTGCAGCAGATCGTGCATGTCGTGACCGAGCATCTCCTCCTGCCGGCGGGCGAGGAGCTCCTGCGCCCGCGGATTGCACGCGGTGAGCAGGCCGGTGGTGTCGGCGACGAACACCCCCGCTCCCAGACTGTCGAAGACCGTGCGCATGAAGCCGAACTCCAGAAGCCCGTCCGATGACCTCACGGTGCGGGCCTCGCCGCCGTCGGACGGCCCCCGGCGCCCGCGCCCACCGGCGTCACGCCGCCCGGGCGGTCCGGCGACGGCACCCGCACGGGTGGCACCAGGTCCGCCACCGGGAACGTGGTCTGGGAGGTCATGCGCTCATGCCTTCCGCGTCGTGGACGAAGCAGGCCCGGTCCGTCCGGCGAGGGCGCCGGACGGCACCACCGCATCTGTTCATCATTCATCCGGTACGCCCGTTCCGCCGCTCGGGCAGGCAGCGGGACGCGGGGGCACGCGCGGCGGCACACGCCTGCCGGGGACCACCGGGGGTAGGCGACCGGTCGGCGGGGCGTGCGTCCCCGCCACCCGCGCCGGGCGCACGGACGTCCGGCGGGCATCGGGCGCTCCACCGCACCGCCGGGCCCGCTCCGGGTGCGGAGGAAGCCGAGTGAACCGAGGATGCGAAGGGGTGGCGAGCCGCACCGACCGGCCCCGTCGTACCGAGAAGCGACATCCGAGGGAGACAACACAATGGCGCCCGAGCGATCCTCTTCCGGCAGCACGGCAACGCGAGATGCCGGGCTCGCCCTTCCCGTGGCCGAACGGGCGGGCTGGAGCGATGTGGACGTGCGCGCGGTGGACACCGTCAGGGTGCTGGCCGCCGACGCCGTCCAGAAGACAGGCAACGGCCACCCCGGTACGGCGATGAGCCTGGCACCCCTCGCCTACCTGCTGTTCCAGCAGGTCATGCGCCACGACCCCGCCGACGACCAGTGGGTGGGCAGGGACCGCTTCGTCCTTTCCTGCGGCCACACCAGCCTCACCCTCTACATCCAGCTCTACCTGGCCGGCTACGGCCTGGAGATGGACGACCTGAAGGCGCTGCGGACCTGGGACTCGGCGACCCCCGGCCATCCGGAGTACCGGCACACCCGGGGCGTCGAGATCACCACCGGCCCGCTGGGCCAGGGCATGGGCGCCTCCGTGGGAATGGCGATGGCGGCCCGCCGGGAGAGGGGTCTCCTCGATCCCGACGCCGCCCCCGGTGCCAGCCCGTTCGACCACCACGTCTACGTGCTGGCGTCCGACGGCGACATGATGGAGGGCGTCGCGTCCGAGGCCGCGTCCCTGGCCGGCCACCAACAGCTCGGCAACCTCATCACCTTCTACGACTCCAACCACATCTCCATCGAGGACGACACCGACATCTCGTTCAGCGAGGACGTCCCGGCCCGCTTCGCGGCGTACGGATGGCACGTCCAGACGGTGGACTGGACCCGGACGGGCGACTACGTCGAGGACGTCGACGCGCTGCTCGCCGCGATCGAGGCGGCCAAGGAGGAGCGGTCCCGGCCCTCGTTGATCATGCTGCGCACGATCATCGGCTGGCCCGCCCCGACGAAGCGCAACACCGGCAAGGCGCACGGGGCGGCGCTGGGTGACGACGAGGTGGCCGGCACCAAGCGGCTCCTCGGCTTCGACCCCGAGGAGTTCTTCCCCGTCGAGGACGACGTCCTGGCCCACACCCGGGCGGTGGGGGAGCGGGGCCGGGCGGCCCGGGAGAGCTGGCAGCGGGCCTACGAGGAGTGGCGCACCGCCGACCCGGAGCGGGCGGCCCTGCTGGACCGGCTGCGCGAGCGGAAGCTGCCCGTGGGCTGGACCGACGCCCTGCCGGTGTTCCCGGCCGACGCCAAAGGCATGGCCACCCGAAAGGCGTCCGGCAACGTCCTCACCGCCCTCGCGCCGGTGCTGCCCGAACTGTGGGGCGGCTCGGCCGACCTCGCGGGCAGCAACAACACCACCATGGACGGCGAGCCCTCGTTCGTCCCCGCCGACCGGCAGACCGACGAGTTCGCCGGAGGCCCCTACGGCCGGACCCTGCACTTCGGCATCCGCGAGCACGCGATGGGCGCCGTGCTCAACGGCATCGCCCTGCAGAGCCTGACCCGCCCCTACGGCGGCACCTTCCTCACGTTCAGCGACTACATGCGGCCCGCGGTCCGCCTCGGCGCCCTGATGAAGCTGCCCGCCACCTACGTGTGGACCCACGACTCCATCGGCCTGGGGGAGGACGGCCCCACCCACCAGCCCGTAGAGCACCTGGCCGCGCTGCGCGCCATCCCTGGCCTCGACGTCGTACGCCCCGGCGACGCCAACGAGACCGTGGTCTGCTGGCGGACGATCCTGGAGCACACCGACCGCCCCGCCGGCCTCGTCCTCACCCGGCAGAACCTGCCGGTGCTCGACCGCGACGACGGTGTGCACGCCGCCGCCGAGGGAGCGGCGCGCGGCGCCTACATCCTCGTCGAGGCGTCCGAGAGCGTCCCCGACGTCATCCTGGTGGCGACGGGGTCGGAGGTCCAGATCGCGCTCGACGCCCGCAAACTGCTGGTCGACGAAGGGCTGGCCGTACGCGTCGTGTCGATGCCCTGCCGCGAATGGTTCGCCGCGCAGCCGCTGCCGTACCAGGACGACGTGCTCCCGCCCGACGTGCGCGCCCGCGTCAGCGTGGAGGCCGCCGTGGGCCAGGGCTGGCGCGAGGTGGTCGGTGACGCGGGCCGGATCGTCAGCCTGGAGCACTACGGCGCGTCCGCCGACTACCAGCGGCTGTACGAGGAGTTCGGCATCACCCCGGAAGCGGTCGCCGCTGCGGCGCGCGCCAGCATCCGGGACGCGGTGGAGCCTCCCAGGCCGGGTGGGCGACGGGCCTAGCCGGGCGGGCGACGGGCCTGGTGGTGCCAACGAAGCACTACCAGGAGCTGTCCGCAGTCTCGGTGGACTCCACCGTCCGCCGGGCTCACCAGCATGCGGCCGGAGCCAGGAAGGGGGGCACCCGGCCGCTTCGGACCCGAGGATCACGCACTCGGACGCTCCCGCGGTGGCTTGAGCACGAAGGTCCACCTGGCCAGTGACAGCCGGGCACGGCCTCTGTCCATCCACGTCACCGCGGGCCAGGCCGGAGACGCGCCGGCCTTCGAGGCGGTCATGGCCGGAATCCGGATCCCGCGAAGCGGACTTGGCAGGCCAAGAACCCGCCCTGCGGTCGTTCTTGCGGATCGCGTCTACTCTTCCCGCGCGATCCGTGGCCACCTCCGTCGACGCGGCATCCGTGCCGTCATCCCGCAGCCCGCCGACCAGATCAGCCACCGTCTGCGGCGAGGCCGCCCGCCCGGCTTCGACGCTGAGACATACAAGGAGCGCAATGCCGTCGAGTGTTGCAACGCCCAACTCAAGCAGTGGCGCGGCCTCGCAATGCGGACGGACAAACCCGCCATCGTTTACCAGGCCGCCCTCCACCTTGCTGCCATCCTCATCTGGACCCGGCATTGAGCAAGGTGTCCGAGAGGTTCGTCAGGCCAGTGCGTGGACGACGAACCGGTTCCGCTCTCCGTCAAAGATGCCAGCCAGGAGGTCGTGGCTGTCGGTCACCTCAGAGATGCCCCGGGTCTCGATCCTGTCCGACCACGCGTCCAGGTTCGACCGAACCACTCTGGCAGCCCGTACGGCTCGCTCACCGCGTCCCAGAAGAGTCGTTGAGTGACTCGATCAGCCGACCGCGCAGGTCAACGATCAGCTCGCCGTCCGTCATCGCAGCAGACCACTGAATCCTGCGAAGCGATCCACAGCGTGGCCCAGGTGAGTCTTCACGCGGTGGTATCTCCCTGTCACCAGGACAGGAGATACCACCGCGGTCATTTTCAGGGCAGGAATTCGAAGAACGCACGGTCAGGCGCGAAGTTGCGAGAACACACCGTCACGTCCCTACCCTTGAGATAAGCCAGCAACCACTCACTGAACGTCATCTCGTGGAGAGTCCAGGCCGGACTGTCGAACTCCTGGACAACGACGCGCCAGGGCGACGAGGGCTCGGCGGGCACGCGAAGGAAAACCGCCTCGCCCGTCGTGGCCGTCGCCACCGGCATCAGTTGCCCGGCGTTCGAGCCCACCGGACTGGGCAGGAACTCCGCCATATCCTCCTCGCGCCAGAGCTCGAGGTCCCTCCTGATCATTGCTCCCAGATCGTGCAGAAGATGATCGGCGGGATGCTTCAAATACAACTGCTTGTTGACCACAATCGAACCATAGGCGTCAACGATCTCACGGAAGTCCGCAGGAAATTCGATGCCGAGTTCCTGCTCCAGTTCGATCCATGGCGCCGGATCCGACCAGTTGAACCGGGGTTCGCCCAACAGGGCTGTGATCTCTGGAAGCGTTGCCACCACTAGGTCCTTCTAGGACATCGAGCCGATGCTTGTCTTGGAGTTGACCGTAGTACAGGAGTACGTCTCCTCGACCCCCTGGGGTCCGCAGACCGGAGGGAGAAGCCCGTGCAGTCCGGCCAGGTGGATGGCCGCTGTCTCTTCGGAACGGGTCGGCGATCCCACGCCAGCGCTCCGAGCGGGTGACGCGGCGTTCGACGGTGGTGCGCCGGGTGTACGCCTCGCGGTCTTCGGCCCGGGGGTGGTGGGTCAGTCCCAGCGGTCCTGGTTGATGAAGCGGCTGAAGCCGCGCCAGGAGTTGGGGCCCATCACGCCGTCGATCGCGCCGGTGTAGCCATGAGCGGCGGCCAGCCGCTGGACCGCGGCCCAGGTCTGGGTACCCGGGACCCCGTCGACGGGACCGGTGTATCCCCAGTCACGCATGTTCCGCTGGAGCGCCGCGTACGTGTTGGCGCCCGGGACCCCGTCGATCGGACCGGTGTACCCCGACTCGATCCGCAGCCAGTTCTGCGTCCGCTGCCACATCACCGGACCCGGCACACCGTCCTGCTCGGTCGACGTCTTCGGCAACCCACCACCGCCGGGCGGCGGATCGGTCGGCTCGGTGAAGTCGAACGCCCAGGGGCGGGCCCGGTCGAGGTCGACGGGCGAGGTACCGGCGACGGAACCGACGGAGGTGTACTGGTGGACCGCCCAGTCGGGGTAGCGGCCTCCGAGGTCGGGCGCACCGGGCCAGGTGCCGTCGTTGGAGCCCCAGGAGGCGGCCCATAGATGGGCTCCGGCGGCGATGGTGCGGTCCCATGTGCCCGAGCGCAGCGCTCCCGTACTGACGTAGAACCACGGGACGTACGCACCGACCCGTTCACGCACACGGTTGAACCAGGTGGACACATCCGCGTCGTTCCAGAGCCGGGTGGAGTCGTCGAGCACCTCGACATCCAGGGCGAGCACGTCGCCGGCCCGGTAGTCGTGCAGGTGGTCCACGAAGTAGTCGGCTGCGGCCGTGGGCGTGAGGAAGTCCCCCGTCAGCCAGTAGTGGCCCACGCGCAGACCGGCGGTGCGGGCACCGTCGACATGGCCGGGGTAGGAGGACGAGACGTACGGCCCCTGGGCGAGCTGGCACCCCCCGGCCTTGGCGATGACGAAGCTTCGGCCTTCCACGGCGGCGCGGGCGTAGTCGATGCCGGCCTGGTAGTTCGAGACGTCGACGCCCTCCAGGTCCGCCGCGGCCCGCGTGGGAGCCGGGCTTCCGGCGACCGAGGTTCCGGCGGTGGTGACGATCGCCGCCGGCGCCAGGGCGGTCGCCACGGCGCCGCGTATCAGAGTTCTCCTGCGCATGGTTCCTCCGGTGGTGGTGGGGGACACCCGGGTGGATATGTCATGTGCTTATCAAGTCTATGCGCGTAGGCTACCGTGATCCCGAGTCCCATCACCAGGTCAATTCGTATTACTGCCAAGGGAGTTGACGTGTGCGAGAACCACGTGTCCGACGATGCCCGGGATGAACGGCCTCGGAGGGAACTGAGCCGGCGCACGCTGCTGCGCGGCTCCGTCACCACGCTCGGCATGGCCGCCGGCGGTGTGCTCCTCTCGGGGGGCCCCGCCCAGGCGCTGGACATCTACAACCCGTTCAGCGGCTACCGGATGACCGGCACCTGGCAGGACCACCTGAACGACGGTTCACTGGGCGGCCTCGACTACGGGATGGGGGTCGGCACCGCGCTCCCCGCCGCGGGCGCCGGTGTCGTCACCAACATCCCCGACAACGGGACCGGCGGACACACGGTGACCATCACCCACAGCGACGGTTACCGGACGCAGTACATGCATCTGTCGCGGTTCCTGCTGGCCAACGGCACCTCGGTCGGCCAGGGCGGCATCGTCGGGTACTCCGGGGGTGCCGTCGGCGCACCCGGGTCCGGCAGTTCCACCGGACCGCACGTGCACTGGCATCTGATCACCCCGGGCGGCACCCGGGTCAACCCGCTGAACTACCTGGGAGGCGGAGGGGGTGGTGGGTTGCCGAAGACGTCGACCGAGCAGGACGGTGTGCCGGGTCCGGTGATGTGGCAGCGGACGCAGAACTGGCTGCGGATCGAGTCGGGGTACACCGGTCCGATCGACGGGGTCCCGGGCGCCAACACGTACGCGGCGCTCCAGCGGAACATGCGTGACTGGGGATACACCGGTCCCGTCGACGGGGTCCCGGGTACCCAGACCTGGGCCGCGGTCCAGCGGCTGGCCGCCGCTCATGGCTACACCGGCGCGATCGACGGCGTGATGGGCCCCAACTCCTGGCGCGGCTTCAGCCGCTTCATCAACCAGGACCGCTGGGACTGACCCACCACCCCCGGGCCGAAGACCGCGAAGGGCGCGGGGAAGGGCCACGGACGTCGCCCTCCCGCCGCACCGCTCAGCCCGACGGATGAGCTCGACCGATCAGCTCAGGGGCACGCCGCCGGGGCGCGCGGCGACTGCGGGCGCCCGGCGCGGTGGCGGCACACCAGCCGGATTCCGGTCCGGCAGGTGTGCCGCGGTTGTGCTCCCACCGAGGGCGGCGGATTCTGTAGGGGACGAAGGGCGGCCGGTGTGGCGCCATGACTGCATGGAACACGGAGCATACTGCCGATTTTCGTGGCCCCCTCGATGTCACCAGGGCCGCCACGGCGGTGCTCGACGCCCAGGACACGGTCATCGGATGGAGCCCCGCCGCGGAACGGCTGCTCGGGTACCGGCCGCACGAGATCGTCGGCCGGCCCCTGGCCACGTTCCTGTCACCCGGTCCGGCGCCCCACGCCCACCCGGTCCCCCCTCGGCAAGGGGGCAACGACATCAGGGCCGCCCGGCACCGGGACGGGCATGAGCTGACCGTCGTCACCGCGGTGTGCCCTCTGCCCGGTGCCGGTACGGCGGAACGCGTCCTCCTCGCCGCGGAGCTGGGGGATCTCCGGCGGTGGGAGTCCCGGCTGGCCCTGTTGAACGGACTGGCCGCCCAGTCGCCGCTCGGCCTGGCCATCTACGACACCGATCTCTGCCTGACCTGGTGCAACGCGGCGTTCGAGCAGGAGATGGGGCGGCCGTTCGACCATTTCCGCGGCCTCCGGGCCGACGAGCTGTACTCCGACGGAAGCTTCGTGACACAGGGGCATCCGCCCACACTCGACACGGTCATGCGGCATGTACTGGACACCGGCGATCCGTTCGTCGACCTGCACTTCCGGGGCCGGCCGCCCAGTGACCCGGACACGGACCACGTCTGGTCCTGCGCCTACTACCGGCTCCAGGACGCCGATGGTCATGTGTTCGGAGTGTGCGAGGACGCCTTCGACATCTCCGACCGCTACGAGGCACAGCAGCGCCTGGCCCTTCTCGTCGAGGCGGGCCGCGGAATCGGCACCGCCCTCGACGTGCGGGTCACCGCCGAGAAGATCGCCGAGGTCGCGGTTCCCGAGTTCGCCGCCACGGTCACGGTCGACCTCTCGAGGGTGGTCCTGGAGGGCGAGGTGCCGGCCACCGGCGACCCCTCCGCGATGTCCCTGGTACGGGTCGCCCGCTGCGCGGCCGAGGACCCCGGTGCACAGAGGCAGTACCCTCCCGACGCCCGCCCCCCACCGGTGGACTACCCGCCCGGTTCGCCGCAGGACCGCAGCCTGTCCTCGGGCGGCCTCGTGGTCGACGACACGGTCCTCGTCGTGCCGCTGCGAGCCGGGAACAGCACGCTGGGACTCGTCACCTTCATCCGCGGCACCGGCTCGGCCGCCTTCGACGGCGGCGAGGTGGCACTGGCCGACGAGCTGGCCGCCCGGACGGCGGTGTCCATCGACAACGCCCGCCGCTTCACCCGTGAACGCGCCGCGTCCCTGGCGCTCCAGCGCCGGCTGCTGCCGCACCACGTGCCGGAGCAGTCAGCGGTCGAGTTCGCCTACCGCTACCTGCCCGCCGACGACGTGATCGGGGTCGGTGGTGACTGGTTCGACGTCATCCCGCTGTCCGGGACCCGGGTCGGGCTCGTCGTCGGGGACGTGGTCGGTCACGGCCTGCAAGCGGCCGCCACGATGGGGCGGCTGCGCACGACCGTACGGGCGTTCGCCCAGCTGGACATGGATCCCGTCGAACTGCTCTCGCGCCTCGACGACCTGGTCGGCCAGTCCGCCGAGGGGCGCCGGGGCGAGCCGGGCACACCCGACGGCACGGACGCCGACGTGACCACCGGGGCGACCTGCCTCTACGCGGTCTACGACCCCGTCTCGCGGCGGTGCGTCATGGCCAGGGCCGGGCACCTGCCGCCGGCGGTCGTCGCCCCGGACGGCGGGCCGTCGCTCCTCGACCTGCCGGCCGGCCCGCCCCTGGGCCTGGGCGGCCTGCCGTTCGAGTCCATGGAGTTCGAGCTGCCGGTGGGCAGCCTGCTGGCCCTCTTCACCGACGGCCTCGTCGAGGCCCGCGACCGCGACATCGATGATGGACTCGACACCCTGGGACGTGTGCTCGGCGACCGGCGCGCGTCGCTCGAAGCGCTGTGCGACCGTGCCGTGGCGGAACTCCTGCCGGACGGCTCGGCACCCGACGACACCGCCCTGCTGCTCGTCCGCACCCGCGAACTCGACAGTTCGCAGGTCGTCGAATGGGAGCTGCCCTCGGAACCCGCCGCCGTCGGCCGGGCGAGGGAGCTGGCCACCGGACAACTGGGCCGCTGGGGCCTGGAGGAGCTGTCGTTCGCGACCGAACTCGTCGTCAGCGAGCTGGTGACCAACGCGGTCAGATACGCCGAAGGGCCGCTGCACGTACGCCTCATCCGCGATCGCACCGTCCTGTGCGAGGTCGCGGACGCGGGCCACACCTCACCGCACCTGCGCTACAGCGGCGACGAGGACGAGGGCGGGCGCGGCCTGTTCATCGTCGCGCAGCTCGTCCAGAGGTGGGGCACGCGCTACACCCGCTCCGGGAAGACCATCTGGACCGAGCAGCCCCTGCCCGCGGGATGAGCGCGGCCACGGACTCCGGCGGGCCCGCCCTCAGCTCATCTGGCGCCGGACCAGCTCGTGGAGCCGCCCGCCCGTGTCCGCGAGGAGCTCGGCGGGCGGCCCCTCCTGGACGACACGGCCGTCCGCCATGACGACGACGCGGTCGGCATCCATGACCGTGGACAGCCGGTGCGCGATCACGACACGGGTGGCCCGCAGGGATCTGGTGCTCTCGATGACGGTGCGCTGGGTCTCGTTGTCGAGGGCGCTGGTCGCCTCGTCGAAGAAGAGGATGCGGGGGCGTCGCACCAGTGCCTGGGCGATCATCAGCCGCTGGCGCTGGCCCCCGGAGATCGAGCCGCCCCCGGAGATCATGGTGTGCAGCCCCATCGGCATGCGCTTGATGTCCTCGGCCAGCCCCGCCATCGCGGCGGCCTCCCACGCCTCCTCCTGCGTGAAGACCTCGGCGCCGCAGATGCAGTCCAGGATCGACCCGGACAGCGGCTGGGCGTTCTGCAGGACGACCCCGCACTGACGGCGCACGGCCGCCCGGTCGAGCGCCGCCAGGTCCTGGCCGTCGTACAGGACACTGCCCGAGACCGGCTTGTCGAAGCCGATCAGCATCCTCAACAACGTCGACTTCCCGCATCCGCTGGGACCCACGATCGCGACGAACTCGCCGGGCCGTACGGTCAGCGACACCTCGTCGAGGACGACGGGTCCGTCGTCGGAGTAGCGGAAGGTGACTCCGCGCGCCTCGATCCCCCCGGAGAGCGCGCCCGGCTGGGTGCTGGTGCCACGTACCTCGGGTGCCTCGTCGAGCACCGGCCTGATCTGCTCGAACATCGGCAGCACCGCCGCGGCGGACACGAACGCACCCGTCAGCTGGGTGACGGCGGTCAGCAGCATGGTCACGGACGTGTTGAAGGTCAGGAACTCACTGGCCGTCAGGGAACCGCGTGCCGGACCGGCCAGCAGGACGAAGATGACCAGTGAACACAGCGGAAGGTAGACCGCGTTGAGGACCGTCGTCAGGTTCTTGATCCGGCCCGCCCGCTTCTGCAGCTCACGGCTGCGCGCGAACTCCGCCGCCCAGGCCCCGTACGCGAAGCTCTCCGCCGCCGCGACGCGCAGCTTGGGCAGCCCCCGGAGCGTCTGGAACGCCTGGTTGTTGAGTCTGTTGCCCAGCTCGACCAGCCGGCGCTGCCAGCGGAGCTCCCACATGCCCATGGTGAGGAACACCCCGGCGATGACCACCAGCATGGCGACGGCGGTGAGAGCCAGCGGGACGCTGAACCAGAGCAGCAGGCCCAGGTTCATCGCGCCGAGTGTGCCCGCCTGCACCACGACGGGTCCGGTGCCGGAGAGCACCCGGCGGATGGCGCTCACTCCCATCGCCGCGCTCGCCAGCTCTCCCGTTGAACGCTCGGTGAAGAACTTCGTCGGCAGCCGCAGCAGGCGGTCCCAGACCGCGGGCTGGAGCGTGCTCTCGACACGCCCCTCCATCCGCAGGATCGTGAGGTTCTGGAGCAGCATGAAGGCGGCCGAGACGACGCCGGCGATGATGACGGCCAGCGAGACCTGCACGATGAGGTCGTTCTGCGCCTGGGGGACGTACACGCCGAGCACCTTGCCGGTCGCGACCGGCACCAGGGCCCCCAGAGCGACCGTCACCAGTCCCGCGAGCAGCAGATTGCGCAGGTCGCCCCGGGTCCCGAACAGGGCGAAGCGCAGCAGTTGCCGCTTCCTGAGGGGCTGTTCCGGCAGTGGCCTGTAGAACATCACCGCCCTCTCGTCGAACTCCCCGGCCGAGGCACCGTCGATCCGGCTGCGCCGC
The DNA here is from genome assembly GCF_044765765.1 of Streptomyces sp. NPDC102402. Lineage (NCBI taxonomy): Bacteria > Bacillati > Actinomycetota > Actinomycetes > Kitasatosporales > Streptomycetaceae > Streptomyces > Streptomyces sp. NPDC102402. The sequence goes on along the minus strand of NZ_JBIWKR010000004.1, from coordinate 591,360 downwards.
CCGGTCAGCGGGGTGACCGCCTCGTAGCGGCCGCGGCGCCAGAGCAGGGCGACCGGCGCCCCGGACGCGGCCCGGTGACCGACCAGCGGACCGGCGTTCTCGCGCCACCAGCGCCCGTCCAGCCGCACCGCGCGGGTGCGGACACGTGAGGCGACCGCGACCCGCTCGACCGGGTCGACGCGCTCGCTCACCGCCCCGCCCGTCACGGGCTCCGCGAGGACGATCCCGGAATCGCGGGCCACCAGGCGGCAGGCCGCGTACACCGCGTCGTCCGATCCGCCCGTCGTGGGCGAAGAACCCCTGCCGGACCGGCCGATCGAGGTCAGCAGAGCCCGGTCGGCCTCCTTGCGGACGGCCTCGCCCGCCTTCATGCCGGCCGCGGCCCTGTCCTCGTGGGCGCGCTCCAGCTGCTCGATCCAACGGTCCAGCGCCGACAGCAGCCGGTACTGCTGGTTGACCATGCCCTGCCACATGTCCGGGTCGACGAGCAGGTCACCAGCGGCTTCCGCGCTGAACGCGGCGCCGTACTGGACGCTGCCGGGCGACACCGGCAGCCACAGGATGTCCTCGTCGCCCGCAGTCTCGTCGAAGGCGGTCCGTCCGTCCAGCGGGGCCTCGAACAGCACCCGCTGGCTGCGGCCCACGCCGAGGGAGAAGGCGTGCTCCAGCAGACTCAGGGTGGCGTCACCGGTGTCGTAGTGGCTGCGGTACTGCCCCTCGTGCGTCCCTTGGCCGGCGTACGCGGGCCGGTACAGCTCACGCAGCGGGATGCGGCGCAGCGCGCACTCCTGGAGCGGTCGTCCGACCAGGGTGTGCTGCGGGCCTTCGACCGGGCCCAGGACGAGGGTCCCCGGCTCGAGTCTGCCCAGGAAGTGCCAGTGCCCCTGCTCCAGCGCGTCCACGGCGAACAGGTCGAGGGCACCGCCCACGACGAGCCAGAGCACCTGGGGGCCTTCCAGGGACAGGCTGCGCAGTCCGGTGCAGTCGACGGGCTCGCCCAGGGCCCCGAGCGCGCCGGTCACCGGGTCCTGCCCGGGGGCCCCGGCGCCCGCGACGGGATGTGCGGATGTCACGTCAGTGCTCCCTGACCAGTTCGGCGTAGGCGCCCCCGGCGGCCACCAGATTCTCGTGGCGGCCGCGTTCCACGACCGTCCCGTGGTCCAGGACCACGATCTCGTCGCTGTCGCGGACGGTGCTCAGCCGGTGTGCGATCACGACGCAGGCACAGCCGCGCCGCCGCAGGTTGTCGATGATGATCCGCTCCGTCTCGGCGTCCAGCGCGCTGGTCACCTCGTCCAGGACCAGGACGCTGGGGCGGCGCACGAGGGCCCGGGCGATCTCCAGGCGCTGGCGCTGCCCTCCGGAGAAGTTCCTGCCGTCCTGTTCCACCCGGCTGTGGAGGCCGCGGGGACGGCGGGCGACCACGTCGTACAGGGCGGCGTCCCGCAGGGCCTCGGCCACGGCCTCGTCGGGGACCGAGGGGTCCCACAGCGCCACGTTGTCCCGGACCGTCCCCTCGAAGAGGAAGACGTCCTGGTCGACGAAGGACACGGACGCGGCCAGCGCGCCCCTGGGAACGTCCTCCAGACGCTGACCGTCGATGCGGATCGTCCCCTCCCACGGGCTGTAGAGCCCCGAGATGAGCCGCGAGACCGTCGACTTGCCGCTGCCCGAACCGCCGACGAGCGCCACCTGCTGCCCCGGCCCCACGGACAGGGAGAAACCGGTGAGCAGAGGCTTGTCGAGGGGGCTGTAGCCGAAGGTGATGTCCTCCAGCGTCACATGGCCCTTGAGACGTCGGGTGCTCGCCGCCGGCTCGGGGCGGGAGTACAAGGCGTCGACCGGGAAGTTCTCGACGTCCTTGAGGCGGGCCACGTCGGCGGCGAAGTCCTGGACCCGGCCCGCCACCCCGTTGAGCCGGGTGACCGGCGCGGTGAAGCGGGTCACCAGCGCCTGGAAGGCGACGAGCAGGCCGATCGATAGGTGCCCCTCGACGGCCCGCAGCCCGCCGATCCACAGGATCAGGGCGCTGTTGAGCGTCGCGAGGGCGGGAGCGACGACGCCCAGCCAGGCGCTCGGCACCCCGAGGCGCTGCTGCTCCTCCAGTGTCGTCGCGTGCTGCCCCGCCCACCGGCGGAAGTACCCGTCCTCGCCGCCGGTGGCCTTCATCGTCTCGATCAGCTGGAGACCGGTGTACGAGGTGTTCGTCAGCCGCGCACTGTCCGCCCGCAGCTTCTGGGTGCCGGTGGCACGCATGCGCACGACGACGCGCATGGCGACCACGTTGAGCAGCGCGATTCCCACGCCGATGACGGTCAGTTGCGGATCGTACGTCCACAGCAGGAACGCGTAGAGCAGCACGACGATACCGTCGACGCCGGCCGCCGTGAGGTCCCGGGCGAGCGTCTCGGCCACCGCGTCGTTCGACTGCAGTCGCTGGACGAGGTCGGCGGGGCTGCGCTGCGAGAAGAAGGTGACCGGCAGCCGGAGCAGGTGCCGGAAGAAGCGCGCGCTGCCGAGCGTGGACGAGATGATGCGTCCGCGCAGCAGATTGGCCTGCTGCAGCCAGGTCAGCACGACGGTGAGGGCGACCATGGTGCCCATGGCGGCGAACAGGACGCCCAGCAGCGAGGTCTGTTCGCCAATCATGAACATGTCGATGTAGGTGCGGCTCAGGGCCGGGAGCGTCGCACCGACGGCCACCAGCAGGAGACTGGAGAGCAGGGCGACCAGCATCGTGCCCGTGGTCCCGCGCAGCCGGGCCGGGAGAGCGGCCATGACGCCCGGCTTCCGGCCGCCGCGCCGGAAGTCCTCACCGGGTTCGAGGACGAGGACGACCCCGGTGAAACTGGTGTCGAAGTCCTCGGTGGGCACGAACCGGCGCCCCTTGTCGGGGTCGTTGATGTACACGCCGCGCCGGCCGAGCCGGCGTCCCGTGCCGTCGTACACGACGTAGTGGTTGAACTCCCAGAACAGGATCGCGGGCGCCTGGACGTCCGCGAGGGCGGCGGGCTCCATCTGCATGCCCTTGGCCCGGAGGCCGTAACCGCGTGCGGCCTTCAGCACGTTGCTGGCGCGTGAGCCGTCACGTGAGACGCCGCACGCGATCCGCAGCTCCTCCAGCGGTACGTGGCGGCCGTGGTGGCCCAGCACCATCGCGAGCGAGGCCGCACCGCACTCCAGGGCCTCCATCTGGAGCACGGTGGGCGTGCGCACGGACTTCGTCCGCCCCGGCTTCGGCGCGGGTGCCCGCCGCCTGGAGCCCGGCGTGCCTTCGGGACGGTGCCTGCCGCGGCCCGGAGGGGGGAGCTGCCGGGTGGCGGCGGGGGAGGGGTGAGGTGCGGTCACGGGAGCAGCCAATCGATCGGTCGCTGGTCGGCGAGACGGACGGAGCCGGTGGCCAGGGTCATCGAGCCGATCGCGTACGGAGGACCCTCGGCAGAGGACCACCGGTAGCCGGACTTCGTGGAGTCCGAGCGTTCGATCCTCACCAGGACCGCCAACGGCCTCCCGTGCCGGGAGAAATGCTGGCCCAGCTGGGCGTCGCCGAGGAATCGGGTGATCTGCTGCCGCGTCTGCGCGGCCCCGCCGACCGCGGCCACCTCGCCGCGCAGCACCCCGTACTGCTGGGCGGGCACCGACTGGACGGTGACGTCCACGGAGGCGCCCACCGGGACCGATGCCGCGCTGCTGCCCGAGACGTACAGGAGGACCACCAGCGGGTCGTCGTCGCCGTCGATCCTCTCGACGCTCGCCACGTCCGCGCCGGTGGTCACCACGGCTCCGATCGTGGCGGTCACGGAGGTGAGCCGGCCCGCGTCGATCGTACGGACGACGCGTTCCCCCTTCTCCGTACGGACCTTGAGCAGGGGGGAGTTCCGGGGCAGCGTCTCGCCCTCGTCGGCGAGCACCTCGGTGATCTGTCCCGCGACCGGGCTCTGCAGGATGTAACTGCCGCGCGTGTGCGTGAGGATGCCGGACGCGTCGAGCGTGCTCGCGACCGAACCGGTCACGGCCCAGAAGCAGGCGGCGGCCATCACGGCGACGGTGACGCAGAGCACGAGCAGGCCCTGCGGGCGGGCGAAGCGCACCGGAAGGTCGAGCTGTTCGGGCGACTGCAGCTTGGAAAGGGCCTGCTGGCGGAACTGCACGTAACTCTTCCCTCACCTGTCAGCGGTCGGCACCGAGCCCCGGAACCGACGGGTTCCGGGGCTCGGTGGGGTACTGCCGTGTCTCAGAGACCGGCGGTGAGGCCGGTGGCCAGGCCGGTGACCGCGCCGGTGTTCACGCCGGTGGCACCCTCGACGAGACCGGTGACCGAGCCGACGACGCCGGCGACCGGGACGATGCCCTCGACGGTGCCCGTGACGTTGCCGAGCACGCCGCCGACGAGGCCGCCCGAGACGTTGTCGAGGTCGCTGTCGGAGATCTCGGCGGTCTCGACCTGGGGGGTGTAGTTCATGATGAGCGCTGCCCTTCGTATGGAAATTGCTTATGTACGGAAACCCGTACCGCGGCCTCCGTATGGCCCAGGATCAAAGCACGCCTGTGCCTCGCACAGCCAATCGGACTGCGGCGCATCCGTGGTTATCGGACCGCTGGAATCGACTTACGTGCAGAAGTGTTCATTCCGTGGCGGCAGATTCTTCACGAGCTTCACCGGATGAATTCCGAGCAGTCGCCCCGTCGCACCCCCCAAGTGGGGCACTCCCACCCCAATCGCCCCAAGGGCTCGCCCGGACCAGGCGTTTCGTGCCGGGTCGCATGGTCGGTGTGCGCACGCCGTGTGCAGATTTCCCCGATCCCGAGCTTCCCGCAATTCCGGTCGCCAGGCGTGCGGGTCGGTGCGGAGAATTCGGAAGCTATCGATATTCACGCGTTCGTGAAAGGTGAACACGACTCTATTTTCGTATGTGCCGTCCGGGAATGGAAGGCGCTTTCATGGAGTGCATTCCGGTATTTCGTGCCCACCGTGGCACGCGACCTCCTGATGTATGGAGAAGATGTGCCGTCCCTCGTGGCGGGTGCGGGGTGGATCGGGCGTGGGCGGTGAGGGCCTGAGGGGGCGTCGCGGAGTGAGGGTCTGATTCATCCGATGAAACGACTGCACCACCCTTCTCTCGGGTGGCGCGCGGCGCTACCATCGGGGTGCTTCATGGGAGCGCTCCCACCTCTGTGTCAGTCCCGTACCGCCGCAGTTCGGCGGACCAGCTCGGAGAGGACGTTTCCGTGCGCCTGAGCGCCAGACCGATCGCCGCCCTAGTGGCGGCACTTGCCCTCACTGCCGGGTTAACGGCCACCGGAACCCCGGCGGTCGCACGCCCGGACGACAGGCCCGCCGTGGCCGAAGCATCGGATGTGTCCATCGCCGCGGACACGTACACCTGGAAGAACGCACGGATCGACGGAGGCGGCTTCGTCCCGGGCATCGTCTTCAACCGGTCCGAGAAGAACCTCGCCTACGCGCGCACCGACATCGGCGGTGCCTACCGCTGGGACCAGACGGGCAAGCGGTGGACTCCGCTGACGGACTGGGTGGACTGGGACCGGTGGGGCTGGTCCGGGGTGGTGAGCCTCGCCTCCGACACGGCCGAACCGGACAACGTGTACGCCGCCGTCGGCACGTACACCAACAGCTGGGACCCGACGAACGGGGCGGTCCTGCGCTCCTCGGACCGGGGCGCCTCCTGGAAGGCCGCCACGCTGCCCTTCAAGCTCGGCGGCAACATGCCGGGACGCGGCATGGGGGAGCGGCTCGCGGTCGACCCGAACAAGAACTCCGTGCTGTACCTCGGCGCCCCCAGCGGCAAGGGCCTGTGGCGGTCCACCGACTCGGGCGTCACCTGGTCGGAGGTCACCGCCTTCCCCAACCCGGGCAACTACGTCGCGGACCCCACCGACACCAGCGGATACGGCAACGACAACCAGGGCATCGTGTGGGTGACCTTCGACGAGCGCTCCGGAAGCGCGGGCAGCGCCACCCAGGACATCTACGTCGGGGTCGCCGACAAGCAGAATACCGTCTACCGCTCCACGGACGGCGGCAGCACCTGGTCCAGGATCGCCGGCCAGCCGACCGGATACCTCGCGCACAAGGGCGTACTCGACTCCTCGACCGGCCACCTGTACCTGACCACGAGTGACACGGGCGGCCCGTACGACGGTGCCAAGGGCCAGATCTGGCGGTACGACACGGACTCCGGAGCGTGGACGGACGTCAGCCCGGTCGCGGAGGCCGACGTCTACCACGGCTTCAGCGGCCTCTCCGTCGACCGGCAGAAACCGGGAACCCTGATGGCGACCGCCTACAGCTCCTGGTGGCCCGACACCCAGATCTTCCGCTCCACCGACAGCGGCGCCACCTGGTCCAAGGCCTGGGACTACACCAGTTACCCCAATCGCTCCAACCGGTACACCCTGGACGTCTCCTCCGTGCCCTGGCTCAGCTGGGGTGCCAACCCCTCGCCGCCCGAGACCTCCCCCAAGCTGGGCTGGATGACGGAGGCCCTGGAGGTCGACCCGTTCGACTCTGACCGGATGATGTACGGCACCGGTGCGACGGTCTTCGGCACGGAGAACCTCACCTCCTGGGACTCCGGCGGCCAGTTCAAGATCACACCCATGGTGAAGGGGCTGGAGGAGACGGCCGTCAACGACCTGGCGAGTCCTCCCTCCGGCGCGCCGCTGCTCAGCGCGCTCGGCGACATCGGAGGCTTCCGGCACACCGACCTCGATGCCGTGCCGGCGATGATGTTCACCTCCCCGAACCTGGACTCGACCACCAGCCTGGACTTCGCGGAGACCTCCCCCGGCACGGTCGTCAGGGTGGGCAACGCGGACGCCGCTCCGCACATCGGCTTCTCCACCGACAACGGGGCCAACTGGTTCCAGGCGTCCGAGCCTTCCGGTGTCACCGGCGGCGGCACGGTCGCGGCGGCGGCCGACGGCAGCGGGTTCGTGTGGAGCCCGGAGGGCGCGGGTGTCCACCGCACCACCGGCTACGGGAACACGTGGACCGCCTCCACCGGGATCCCGGCCGGGGCGACGGTCGAGTCCGACCGTGTCGATCCGAAGAAGTTCTACGGGTTCAAGGCCGGAACCTTCTACGTGTCGACCGACGGCGGCGCCAGCTTCACCGCCGGGGCGACCGGCCTGCCGGCCGAAGGGAACGTCCGCTTCAAGGCGCTGCCCGGCACCGAGGGCGACATCTGGTTCGCGGGCGGCGCGGCCGCCGGCTCCTACGGGCTGTGGCGTTCCACCGACTCGGGCGCGACCTTCACCAGGTTCACCGGCGTCGAGCAGGCCGACAGTGTGGGCTTCGGCAAGGCGGCCCCGGGCGCTTCGTACCAGACGGTCTACACCAGCGCGAAGATCGGCGGGGTGCGCGGCATCTTCCGGTCCACCGACAAGGGTGCCACCTGGACGAGGATCAACGACGACGCCCACCAGTGGGCCTGGACCGGAGCGGCCATCACCGGTGACCCGAGGGTGTACGGGCGCGTCTACGTCTCCACCAACGGCCGCGGGATCCAGGTCGGCGAGACCTCGGACACCGGCGGAGGCGGCACGGACCCGGATCCCGACCCGGATCCCGACCCCGACCCGGGCGACTCCTCCTGCTCCGTGACGTTCAAGGTCACCAACCAGTGGTCCGGCGGATTCCAGGCGGATGTGACGGTCACGAACACCGGCACCACCGCCTACGACGGCTGGCAGCTGGGCTGGTCGTTCCCCGGGAACCAGAAGGTCACCCAGATGTGGAACGCCTCCCACCAGCAGTCCGGGGCGAAGGTGACCGTGACGAACGTCGGCTGGAACGGCAAGGTGGCACCCGGATCCTCGGCGGGCTTCGGCTTCACCGGCACGGTGACGGGCGCCAACGCGAAGCCGGCCGCGTTCACGCTGGGCGGTGAGACCTGCACCGTCGGCTGAGGCTCGCGGGCCGGTGCGGGGAGGAATCGGTCCCCGCACCGGGCCGCAGGTGGATGAAATAGACATATCGACCCCGGTGTGGTGCATTGAAGTGAACGCACCACACCGGGGAGGTACCCGTGGCCGACGTCGATGTGCTGATCGCGGGGGCGGGCCCGGTGGGCCTGACGGCCGCGTCCGAACTGTGCCGGCGCGGCGTGTCGTGCAGGGTCGTCGACCAGCTCCCCGCCCGCCTCCCCTATGCGCGGGCGGTGGGCGTCCAGCCACGGACGCTGGAGATCTGGGACCGGATGGGGATGGTCCGCGAAGCGCTGGAGGCGGCCGTCCCCCTCAAGGGCCAGCTGCTCTACGTCAACGGCGAGGAAGGGCCCCGGATCGATCTCCGGCTGCCGCCGGAGGTGCCCTACGGCTTCGCGGCCCTCCCGCAGTACGAGACCGAACGGCTCCTCGAGGAGCTCCTGCTCCGGTGGGGAGGTCAGGTCGAACGCGCCACCGCACTCGTCTCCTTCGAGCAGGACTCCGACGAGGTGAGGGCGGTCCTCTCCCTGCCCTCCGGCAGTACCGAGGAACTGACGGCCCGCTACCTCGTGGGCTGCGACGGGGCCCACAGCGCCGTCCGCAAGGGGCTCGGACTGTCCTTCGAGGGCGCGGCGCTTCCCGAGGAGTACATGCTGGGGGACGTCGAGGTCGACTGGGACCTGCCGGAGGGATACGGGATCCGGGCCTCGCACGTCGTCGACGGGCGCACGGACGACATCCTGGTCTGCATCCCGCTGCCCGGTGAGAAGCGCTACCGGATGTCCATGGCCACACCACCCGAACTCTCCCGGGCCACGAGGGCGGACGCGGACGGCGTGACGCACGGTCTGAGCGGCGATCAGAGTCCGGTGCCGGGGATCGGCCACATCCAGACGGTGCTCGACCGGCTCTCCCCCCGCCCCGCGACCGCATCCTCGCTCCGCTGGTCCTCGGTCTTCCGCATCAGCCACCGCATCGTCGGCCGGTACGGCCGTGGGAGGGTCTTCGTGGCCGGCGACGCCGCTCACATCCACCCGCCCACAGGGGCCCAGGGGATGAACACAGGGGTCCAGGACGCGTTCAACCTGGGATGGAAGCTCGCCGCCGCGGTACGAGGTCACGCGAGTGCGGGGCTGCTGGAGAGCTACGACGCCGAACGCCGCCCGATCGGCGAGGAGGTGGTCGCGAGGACACTGCGCCACGTGAGGAGCGGCGTCCAGGACGACCCGGCCGACCCGGAGACGATGATGCTCCGCGAGGCCCAGCTCCTGCTGGGCTATCGCGGCAGCCCGGCCGTGGCGCCCGGCGGGTCGGAACCGGACGGCCCCGCACCGGGTGACCGCGCGCCCGACTGCGGCGGCCTCCTGTACTCCCTGGGAACCTTCCCCGTCCGGTTGTTCACCCTGCTGCGGGAACGGGAGCACACGCTGCTGCTCTACGCGGACCGGGAGGACCTGCCGACATCGTTCGACGAGGTCGCGAGGGAGGCCGCCCGGGCCGCGCACGGCCTGCTGAACACCTGCGTGATCCTCGCCCCGCACCTGCGCGCACCCACGCCGCACCTGCCCGCCCTGCACGACGGGGTCGGCGAGTTCCGCCGTGCGTACGGCGTGGTGGGCGGCGAGGCGGTCCTCGTGCGGCCCGACGGGTATGTCGGGGTGCGGGCCGCTCCGGCGGACGGCCTCGAACTGCGCGCGTACCTGGAGACGCTCTTCGGCACGTGACGCCGCCAGGGAAGTGCCGGTCGGGAGGGGACGGGCATGACGCGGGGCCCGGCAGTGACCGCCGGGCCCCGCGCCGTCCGATGAGCCGACTCCGCTCATCTCACCCCGGCTCAGGGAAAGGACACCACCTGGGACGGGATGGTCGACGTGCCGGACGTGGGGGATCCGGTGTTGTTGATGACGTGCTCGTACTGCCCCTGGCCGCCGAGCGAGACCACGAGCAGGTCGTGGAACTTCACTCCGGGCTTCACCGGGGCCTGGAATCCGTGCTGCTGGCGGATGGTCGGGTCGACGTTGAAGTAGCAGTAGCTGCCCATGCCCCAGCCCTCGTGGGTGGTGACGGAGTCGCCGACCTTGTAGGCGGCGTAGCCCTTGATGTCACCGTTCTGGATGGCGGCCTGGTTCGGGGCGTCGTACGCCTTCTCGTTCTGGAAGAAGATCGTCTTCCCGTTCTCGCCGTACCACTGGACGTCGTACTTGTTGAAGTGCTCGACGAACAGACCCGTGGCCAGCACGTCGTCACCGTTCACCCGGAGTCCGTAGTCGGAACGGTTGGTCTCCCACCCGACCCCGTCGCCGTGGTCGGCCCGCCACAGCCAGGTGTGGTCGATGATCGTGTCGTCGCTGTTGACCACCATGCCGGTGGTCGCCTTGCCGGCGCCCGCGCCGCCGACCCGGACGAAGACGTCCTGGAGGCTGGTCGGGTTCGCCGAGTGGTCTGCGGCCGCGCCCTCCGGTCCGACCTGGACGAGGACCGAGGAGTTCTGCGTCCCGGCGTCGACGAGGAGTCCGGCGAGCTTGACGCCGTCGACGTCGCCGACCTTGATCGCGGTCACACCGTTGTCCGGGATGATCGTGGCGAGGCCGAGCCCGAGGGCGACGGTGTTCGCACGGTTGATCTCGATGGCCTCGTTGACGTGGTAGACGCCCGGGGTGAACAGCAGGTGCAGCCCCTGGCGTACGGCCGCGTTGATCGTCTGCGCGGTCGCGCCGGGCTTGACCACGTAGAACTGGCTCAGCGGGATGGACTCACCCTGCGGGGTGCCGTTCCACGAGACGCCGCGCGCGTTGGTGCGCTTGGCGGGGACGAAGACCTTGTAGGTGTTGCCGTCGAGGTAGAGGAAGGGCTTCTCGCGGGAGACCGGGGTGTTGTTCAGGGTGGTGTAGGGCGGCTCCGGGAAGCTCTGGGCGGGGGCGCCCTCGACGCCGGAGAACGTCATGTTCCAGACGCCGTTGCCCCAGCTGCCGATGGAGCTGTCGCGGGTGTACCACTGCTGCTGCGAGTAGGGCCCGACCTGGCCGTCGATCTTGCTGTCGGCGATGTAGCCGCCGCTGGCCCAGCCGTAGCCGTTGGGCGCGAGGTTGAGGCCGCCCTTGACGTGCATGCGGCGGAAGGGGGCGGCCTGGGAGACGGCCCAGCGGTTGGTGCCGCTGACCGGGTTCAGGGCCAGGTTCTCGGCCGAGCGCCAGAAGTTCTGGGTGGCGTTGCCGTTGAACCAGCCGGCGTCGACGGTGACATCACCGTTGAAGGTGGTGTCGTCGGGCTTGAGGCCGAGGCCGGCGATGGAGGTGTAGAAGCCGATCTGGGCGTTGATGTTGCTGTAGGTGCCCGGCTTGAACATCAGCGCGTAGCGGTCGGTGCCGAACTGGTTCGACTCCTGCTTCCTGAAGATCTCGTCGACCTTGCCCTGGATGTTGGGCGTCGCGGGGTCGAAGACCAGGACGTTGGGGCCGAGGTCACCGCCGCCGGGGATCTGCGGGTCGCCCCCGCCGGTGGTGCCGAACACCTGGAACTCCCAGAGCGAGTGGCCGTATCCGGTGGCGCGGGCGGTGCCCGTCAGCCGGACGTAGCGCGCGGTGCCGGAGACGTTGAGGGTCTCCGTGCCGCCGGGACCGGTCGTGGTGGAGTACGCGGTGCTCCAACTGCTGTTGTCGGAGGAGAACTCGATCCGGTAGCCGGTGGAGTAGGCGGCCTCCCAGCGCAGCACGATCTGGCTCACCGACGCGGCGGCGCCCAGGTCGACCTTGATCCACTGAGGGTCGGAGAAGGCGCTGGCCCAGCGGGTACCGGTGTCACCGTCCACCGCGGAGGCGGCGGGGGTGCCGCCGTTCTCCTGGCTGGAGGCGGTGACCGGCTTTCCCTGGGAGAGCAGCGTGGGCGCGGCGCTCGCGGAGGTCTGGGGGAGGAACGCGAGGAGTGAGAGGACCAGTCCGGCGACGACGGCCAGCACGCCGCTGCGTCTTCCGGTCAGTGCGAGAAGGGGTCTGTGGAGGTTCGGGGGTGCGTACATCGGGGGTCTCCTGAGTCGTGGGGCGGGTACACGACGCGCACAGGCAGAGAGCGCTCTCTCCGACTGTGCGCGATACTCCACCCTTGTTACGAACGCGTCAAGAGATGTGCAACAACAGATGTATCAGGGCCTGTTGACGACAAGTACTGATGGTGTGTCCCGCTGATGACCCTCTCCGTGTGACCCGCCCGGTGACGGAGTGTGAGATCCGACGCGCCGTGGATTCAGGAAATGGCGTCGCGGTTCACGGGGCGGCGTACGTCCGTACGTAGTCGAAGTCCGCCGTGGTGCCCGCGCGGTTGTGGGAGACGAGACCGATCCTCAGCTCGCCCTGGACCGGAAGCGTCCATACGCCGCCGGCCGACCAGTGAACGCCGTCACGGCTGGTGGACGCGCGTACCTCGTGCTCCCCGTGCGCGGCGTCGTGGTGGTACGCCATGCGCAGCCACATGGTGCCGGCCGTGGGTCCCCCGAACATCGGGGCGTTGGCCACGGCGGTCGGCGGGGTGGTCGTGGGGCGCTCGCCCTCCTTGCCGAACTCGCTGACATCGAGGACCGCGCCGTTGCCGTTGGTGAGCGGAAGGACGGAATGGACGAGCTTGAACCAGCGGTCGTCGTCCTCGTACAGCACGAGACCGGCCTGCTGGGCGGTCCGGTCGGGGGTGAACCGGAGCTTCGTCTCGACCGTGTAGTCGCCCTTCGGCGCGTCCCGGAGCAGCACGGAGGCCGTGTTGTCGTTCAGATGAAGCTCGGCGTCCTGTGTCGGCCAGGAGAACGAACCGCCCGAGACGGTGACGCCCGCCGACGGTCCGCGCACCCACTGCCAGGGGGAACCGGCGGCAGTGCCCGGAACCGTGGCCCCGTCGAACTCGTCGCTGTGACCGGGCAGGAGACGCCCCGGTGCGGCGGTGGCGACCCGCTTCGTCACCGGCCGGTACAGGGCGGCGGCGCCCACGTTGTCCGCTGCGGCCCCCGCGCCCCGGGCGGCGGCCCCCACCGACCCCCTGCGCACGGCGGCGGCCGGCAGGTCACGGGACTGCACGGCCACCGGGTCCCGCAGCCGGTCGCCGGTCACCTCGGCCGTCAGCCGGGTGCCGCGCAGTTCGACGGACACGTTGTTCCAGGTGTCCCAGGAGAATCCGGACGGCAGCGCGGTGGCCTGCTCGCCGCGGCTCCTGCCACCCACCCGGACGTCGGTGACGAGGGCGCCGCGCGCCCGGTCCAGCCAGGCGACGATCCGGTTGCCGGGATCGCGGTAGGCGACGGCGAGCCCCGTCGCGCCGTCCGCCGACGTCACCTTCAGATCGGCCTCCGCGCGCAGGTCGGCGGGCGCGCGTCCCCCCGCCAGGAGGTACGAGGCGCTCTTGCCGGCAGCGGCCGGGGTGTGCACCGCGTACCCGCGCGCGTCCGGGTCGGTCGCGGTGGACCAGCCGGAGCCTCCCTCGGTCCGCCAGCCCTTCAGGCCGTCGTCGTTGAACGTCCCGCCGGCAACGGGAGAGGTCACCGGTGCGGCCGTCGGCCCGTCCGAAGGACCCGCGCCCGCCCGTACCACGGGCCATCCGTCGATCCAGTCGAGCCGGTCGACGAGCATCGGGCGCCGGGTCAGCTTCAGCGTGCCGTTCGAGGCCGGGGCGAGGTCCGGGGACTCGGCGGGGATGCCGTGGTAGACCAGCCAGTCCTGACCCGCCAGGTCGGTCTGCAGCGCGTTGTGACCAGGACCGATCCACCGGTTGCCGTTGGCCCCGGCGACCACACCCGCCTTGCTGGTGAGGGCCATGAGGCCGGTGCCCTCGTCATCGGTGAACGGACCCGTGGGACTGGTGGACCGGCCCACCTTCACCTGGTAACCGCTGTACGCGCCGTCGCAGCAGCCCGCGTCGGAGTAGAAGAGGTAGTAGAAGTCGTCACGCCGCACGACGAAGCCGCCCTCGACACGACGGCCCCGGGCCACCTGGGTGACCTCCCCCTCCGTCCGCGTCAGGTCGGCGTTCATCCTCGCCACGCAGATCGTGTCGTAACTGCCCCAGTACAGGTACGGCGTGCCGTCCGTGTCGGTGAACTGGGCCTGGTCGATGTTGCCCGCCGGGCATCCGCTCGGGGAGGGCAGGACGGCCCCCCGGTCGGTCCACGGGCCGGTGGGGGTGGCGGACGTGACCACGCCGACCGTGTTGCGTCCCGGCACGGAGTAGTAGAGGTGGTACAGGCCTGCCGTGTAGCGCACATCGGGTGCCCACAGACGCGAACCCCCGTGCCAGGCGGGCTTGTTCCCGGGCGTGAAGACCTCGCCCGCGTACTCCCAGGTCACCATGTCGGCCGAGCGCAGGATCGGCAGCATGCGTTCGCCGTCCTCGCCCTTGCTCTGCATGACCGGGTTCTGGGTGCCGTAGGCGTACCAGAGACCGTCCTTGCCGCGGATCACCGCGGGGTCGGGGAACGTGTCCACGGTGCCCGCGGACACCGGGTTGGTGTACGTCGTCGCGGCGGCAGGACGGTCCTGCGCGTTCGCGGCGGCCGGACCGCCCCGGGCGCCGTGCGACGGAGCGGAGCCGAGGGTGAGGATCCAGACCAGGGCAGCCGCCCCGGCCGCCCACCGGGGCAGGGAGGTCCTTCGCGTGCGTCTCATGAGGTCTCCGTGAGTGTCCCGCCCGGATCCGCGGCCGCGGTCCAGGTCGTGTCATCGGTCTCGAAGGCGCTGAGGCTCGGGTCGTGGTCGGATGCGCCGATGTCGTACATCGACGTCATCCAGTGGTAGAAGTTGTCCCCGCGGTCCCTCAGCAACTCGTAGAGCCGCCGCATCAGACGGGCCCGCACCGCCCCGAACTCCGGATGCGTGTAGCGGTTGCTGAGCTCGTGGGGGTCCGCCACCAGGTCGTACAGCTCGTTGACCGACTCCGGGTTGACGACGAGCTTGTAGCGGTCGTCGCGGATCATCCGCTGCGGGTAGGGGAAGTGATGGCCGTGGAACTCCGCCACCAACTCCTCGGGCCAGTCGCGTTGTTCGCCCGTCACCAACGGGACCAGGCTGCGGCTGTCCACCGCCGGGGACGGGTCGCAGCCCGCCAGTTCGAGCAGGGTGGCCGTGCAGTCGGTGAGGCTCACCAGCTCGTCCCTCACCTGCGGGGCGGCCCCCGGGATCCGGATGATGCCGGGGATGCGGTAGATGTCCTCGTACATCGCCGGCCCCTTGTCGTGGAGCCGGTGGGCACCGGTGAACTCACCGTGGTCCGCGGTGAAGAACACCGAGGTGTCCCCGCTGAGTCCCAGTTCGTCGAGCCTGGTGAGGATGCGCCCGATCTGCTCGTCTATGAGGGTGACGTAGCCCCAGTAGACGGCGATCAGCTTGCGGGTCGTCTCGATAGGGATGGTGTCGAAGGCCCAGTGCGCGCTGTAGTTGCGCTGTACGGGCGGTTTGCCCTCGAAGGTCTCGGCGATGGACGGGGGCAGTTCGACGAGATCCGGGTCGTAGAGGTCGAAGTAGGCGTCCGGGAGCAGATAGGGCAGATGCGGGCCGAAGAAGTGCGTGGCCAGGAAGAACGGCTCGTCGCCGGCGGCGTACCTCTCCAGGTGCTCGATGGCCCGGGTGGCGAGGTAGTGCTCGAACGTCGCCTCCACCGGCTGGTGCAGCCGGGCGGCCAGCAGGTTCCCCGGGTTCCCGCCCGGCGCCGTCCCCCGGATCGGTTCCGAGATGCGGTACGGCGGGAGCCCGTTCTCCTCCAGGTACGCCAGGTAGTCCGGGTGGTCGACCGGATTGTGCCAGCCGGGCAGGTCGGGGCCCTCGAAGCCGTACGAGGCGGCGTTGCGACGGGTGCCGCCGTGCCACTTGCCGATCAGGCCCAGCCGGTAGTCGCGTTCGGCCAGCGCGGCCGGGAAGGTGAACGCGTCCTCGCGAAGGTCCTCCAGATAGCCCACGTTCCGCTCGTAGTTGGCGAGCAGCCGGTGCCGGAACGGCGCCTGTCCGGTGAGCAGGCTCGCACGGGCCGGGGTGCAGATGGCCGTGGGCGTGTAGAAGCGGCCGAAGCGCGTACCGGTGGCCGCCAGCCGGTCCAGGTGGGGTGTGGCGACGTGCGGATTGCCGTAACAGCCGAGGGTGTCCACCCGGTGCTGATCGGTCATCAGGAACAGCAGGTTCACTTCTTGTACGCCTTCGAGTAGAGGTCGCCCTCGTAGTACGTGTCCGCCGCGGGGGCCTTCGCGAGCTGGCCCGTGCCCACGAAGAACTCGCTGAGGCCGTCCAGCCAGCCGTCCACGGTGCCGTCCTCGGTCCTGGCCACCAGATCGGCCGTCGACAGCGTCTCCACGTTGGCGGCGTCGGCCGCCACCTTGGCGCGGTCGATCTTCAGCAGCGAGGCGGCCGCGGCGATGGACTCGTCGGGATGGGCGGCCCGCCAGTCGTTGGCCTTCTGGAGGACCTTGACGACCTTGGCGTTCAGCGCGGCATCGCTCCTGGCGGGCGCGACGAAGGCGGTGGGGAACGCCCGGTCCGTGAAGTCCGCCGTGCTCGCCACCTCCTCGAGCCCCGGCCTCTTCGCCTTGATCGTGTCGATCAGCGGATACCAGAGACCCGCCCCGTCGATCTGCCCGGAGACGAACGCCGAGACGATGGTGGAGGGGTCCATCGGCACCTTCTCGATGTCCTTCTCCGACATCCCGGCCTTCTGCAGTGCGAGGCTGAGCGCCATCGCACCGGACGTGCCCTCGGGCACACCGATCTTCTTGCCCTTGAGGTCCTCGACGGAGGTGATGCCGGGCTGGGCTATGACCCGGTCGGCGCGGGCGAGCGTGTTGACCGCGACGACCTTCGCCTTGCCGGAGGCGGGCAGCCACATCGCCCCGGGGCCGATGTATCCGAAGTCGAGGTTGCCCGAGCCGAGTGCCTGGATCTGCAGGGGGCCGTTGGTGAACGTCTCGTACTCGGGGCTCAGCCCTTGCTCCTTCCACAGCCCCTGCTCGTCCGCGATGGCGAGGAGACTTGCTCCGTTGTAGTCGCTGATGTAGCCGAAACGGACGGTGGAGGAGCCGTCGGCCGACGAGTCACCGGAGCAGCCGGTGACGGAGAGTGCCAGGGCGGACACGGCGGCGACGGCCGCCAGGGCGCGTTGAGGTAGACGCATGACGCAGGCTCCTTGAGGGAGTTCGGGGAAGCGGGTGAGGGGGCGGGGCTTCAGGCGGCCGGGGCTGCCGGGGTCTGGTGGTAGACGGCGGTCCACACGGCATTGCGGATCCGGGCGAACGCGGGGGAGAGGCGCATGGCCTCGGTGCGCGGGTAGGGCAGGTCCACGTGGATGACCGAGTGGATCCTGCCGGGCTTCGCCGCCATGACCACGACGCGCCGGGCGAGGTACACCGCCTCTTCCACGTCGTGCGTGACGAACAGGACCGTGCGCCGGTCCCTGCTCCAGGTCTCCAGGAGCTGGTCCTGCATCTGGACCCGTGTCAGCGCGTCCAGAGCGCCGAAGGGTTCGTCCATCAGCAGCACCTGCGGATCGACGGCGTAGGCCCGGGCGATGGCGCAGCGCTGCTTCATCCCGCCGGACAGCGTCTTGGGCAGCGCGTCGGCGAAGTCGGTGAGGCCGACCAGTTCGATGGCGAGCTCCGCCCGCAGCCTCCGTTCCGCGGCGGGGACGGAGGCCAGCTTCAGCCCGAACTCGACGTTGCCGCGCACGGTCAACCAGGGGAACAGCGCGTACTGCTGGAAGATCACCCCGCGGTCCGGACCGGGGCCCGTGACCGGCCGGCCGTCGACGAGGACCTCCCCCGAGGTCGGCGTGGCGAGCCCGGCCGCCAGATTCAGGAGGGTGCTCTTGCCGCAGCCGGACGGGCCGACGACGGTGACGAACTCCTCGTCACCGATGTCCAGCGACACCTCGTCCAGCGCGGTGAAGGCGGTCCTCTTCAGCGGAAAGGTCCGAGAGACCTTCCGGAAGGAGATCTTGGCGTTCATCGGGTCTCCTGCCAGCGGGTGAGGCGTCGTTCGGCGAGCAGCAGCAGCCGGTCCATCAGGAGGCCGAGCAGGCCGATGGTGATCAGGACGACGAAGATGGTGGGGAGGTCGTAGTAGAGCTGGGCCTTCTGCATCTGGTAACCGAGCCCTTCCTGCGCCGCGATCAGTTCCGCCGCGACGAGGGTTCCCCAGGCGGCTCCCAGGCCGATGCGCATCCCGACGAGGATGAACGGTGCGGAAGCGGGGACGACCACCTTGAGGAAGATCGTGCCGTCGCGGGCGCCCAGCACCCGCGCCGCGTCGATGAGTGTCCGGTCGACCCCGACGACCCCCTGGAAGGCGGCCACGACGCTCGACAGGAAGGCCGCCAGGAAGATCACGAAGACCTTGGGGACCTCGCCGATGCCCAGCAGCACGATGGCCAGCGGAATCATGGCCAGCGGCGGCACCGTGCGGAAGAACTGGACGTACGGCTCCAGCAGCCCGCGCGCCACCGGGTACCAGCCCATCAGGAAGCCCACGGGCACGGCCAGCGCGGTGCCCAGCGCGAATCCGGTCAGGACACGTCGCAGGCTGGCCAGGGAGTCCTCGGCCAGGGTGCCGTCCGCGATCAGCTCGCCCGCCCTGCCCGCCACGGCGGCCGGGCCGGGCAGCGCCTGGACCCCGAGCGAGGCCAGCCAGGCCCACAGACCGACGCCTGCCGCCAGCGCGATGAGATTGAGGGCGAACGCGGGGATGCGGAGGCCCTTCGGGCGGGGCTCGCGGGTGCGTTCCGCCGCGTCCCGCGCAGGTGCGGTCCGCTTCAGTGGTGTCTCCGTGGAACTCATGCGGTGTCCTCGGGAAAGTCGTCGCCGCCCGCATCCGGGTAGCGGGCGAGCAAGGGGGATTCATGGAGGGCGAGGGCGACGCCGCCGAGCGCGCCCCCCGCTTCCCCGAGTCCGGACGGCAGCAGCGTCACGCGCCCGCGGGCAAGCGGCATGACATGTGCGTCGAGCGCCTCCTGCACGGGGCCGAGCAGTGCCTCCCCCGCCCGGGCGAGCTCACCGCCCAGCACGATCACCCCCGGACCGACCGCGTTGACGACCCCGGCGAGGACCGTGCCCGTCCGGAGCCCCGCGGTGCGCAGGACCTCGTGCGCCGCCCCGTCGCCGTTCCCGGCCGCCCGCAGGAGGGTGGGGATGTCGTCGGCGCGGCCGCCCAGAGCGCGGTAGGAGGCGAGGACGGGGCCGATCGACGCGATGGTCTCCAGGCACCCTCTGCCCCCGCACTCGCACGGCTCGCCCGTGGGATCGGCGGTGATGTGCCCGAGCTCGCCCGCCAGGCCGTCCACGCCCCGGTGCAGCGAACCGTTCACGACGAGTCCGCCGCCCACTCCGTGTGAGAGTCGCAGGTAGAGCACGTCCTGGCTCGCTGCGGCCGCCCCCCAGGTGGACTCCGCGAGGGCGGCGAGCCGGGTGTTGTTGTCCAGCAGGACCGGAGCACCGAACCGCTTGCCCAGCAGCTCGGCCAGGGTCGCGAGAGGTTCCTCCGGTGCGCCCGCCGCGGTCCGCACCGGCCCCACGACACCGACGCCGACGGCGCCGGTCGTGCCGAGCGAGGACAGCCGCAGGGTGCCGCCGGCCAGCGACGCGACCAGTCGCTCGGCCAGCTCCACCCGCCGCTCCAAGGAGAGCCCGGGCGGATGGGCCCGGCTCGCCGAACCGATCACCTCGTGCGCCACATTGGCGGCGGCCACATGGACGGCGCGGCGGGCGAAGTCGATGCCGACGGCCTGCCCTGCTGTGGGATTCAGCGTGAGGTGCTCCACCGGCCGGCCGCGCCTGCGCGGACCCGGGTCCGCGGCGGCCGCCACGACGGCACCACTCGCGACCAGGGTCCCGACTATGTCGTACAGCGTGGTGCGTGACAGTCCGGCCTGGCGTCCGAGCTCGGCTCGGCTCTGCGGTCCGTGCCGGCGCAGCAGCCCGAGTACGCGTTCCTCGTGCCCGCGCCTCAGCCGCGAGAGAGGTCCACCGTGTGAGTGCATGGCCACCAGCATGCGGACCACGCGATTTTTTCGTCAATGACCCGGAAAAATATTCATGTTGCCGCAATGACGGCGGGTCGGGCCTCGTGCGCACGTGGCGGAGGCCGAGATTCCCCGTGGTGCTGCCCGGCCGCTCCGGACATGCCGTCAGGCCCGCCGCGCCCGGGAGCGTGGCAGCCGGGGACGCGATGTCGTCCATGCCGCCGGCCCTGTGGCTTCCTGTCCCGGCGGTTCGCCGCGGGCGAGAGATGAGGAGGAAGCCGAGGAGCACCGTGCGGACTTATACACCGATGACCGCCCCCTCCCAAACCTCCCTCCGGCGTGGCGTGCCGTCCAACGGGTGACATCTGGCTCCCTGTCACACGTTGGGCCCACCGCATCCCTCTCATGCGGCCTCCCCGAGTGGTGCGCCCCGGGATTTCGGCTGACGGTGGATCACGTCGCACCCGTGATCCGATGAGCCGGCAACCAGCCGGTCAGCGCGGGAGTGGCGAAAGGACTGTGTATCCATGCGCTCTGCCCGCACCCTGTTCGCATCGGCCGCCGTCACGGCGGTCCTCGCGGTCTCCGTCCCCGCCGCATACGCCGTGACCTCGGCGGACGACTGGGAGAAGGACAGCGGCTCCTCCGCCAGCAGCAACGACGACCGTGAGAAGCCGGACTCGTGGAAGCACGAGAAGCCCGAGGGCGGTGTGCACACCGGCGGTGGCGCGCTGGCCGGTGTGTCGGCGGACGACTGGGAGAAGGACAAGGAGTCCGGCTCCGGCAGCAACGACGACCGTGAGAAGCCGGACTCGTGGAAGCACGAGAAGCCCGAGGGTGGTGTGCACACCGGCGGTGGCGCGCTGGCCGGTGTGTCGGCGGAC
>NZ_JBIWKR010000004.1:570233-570468 GCF_044765765.1 Streptomyces sp. NPDC102402 | reverse complement strand
GCGGACGACTGGGAGAAGGACAAGGAGTCCGGCTCCGGCAGCAACGACGACCGTGAGAAGCCGGACTCGTGGAAGCACGAGAAGCCCGAGGGTGGTGTGCACACCGGCGGTGGCGCGCTGGCCGGTGTGTCGGCCGATGACTGGGAGAAGGACAAGGAGTCCGGCTCCGGCAGCAACGACGACCGTGAGAAGCCGGACTCGTGGAAGCACGAGAAGCCCGAGGGTGGTGTGCACA